>NZ_BAAAUX010000014.1:582849-598926 GCF_039534165.1 Saccharopolyspora taberi
GCGGGCTGCCGGGCCGTTCGGGCTGTTCCGCCGGATCAGGCGTCGTCCTGCTCCTCGGACTGGTCGTGCTCGGTGTCGTTGACGTTGCTCTGGTTCGTCCAGGTCTGCGCGGCCTGGTCGCCCTTGCCGCCGGCGTTGACCTGGTTCACCGGCGAGACGTTGATGTTGTTCTGCACCACGCTGCTCTGCGCCGACTGGTCCTGGATCAGCTCCGAGGCCGGGCCGCCGTCGGCCAGCGCGGTGCCGCCCGTCCCGACCAGCAGCGGCAACACCAGCGATCCGGCCGCGGCCAGCTGCTTCGCAGTAGACATGAACTGTTCCCTCCGTAGCTCCGTGCCGGGAGAACCTCGAACTCCCCTCGGTTCTCCGGGATTCCTCTCCCCTGGCGGCAGATGGAAGCTACCGCCGTGCCGGAGCCAGGAGGGCGCGCCGGACCGGTTGATCACACCAAGTGATGATCAAAGTGGACCGGAGGAGCCTGGACCGCGCGCCGATTCACCACCACGAAGCCACTTTCGGAGGCATCTGGCCCCACGACCGTGGGCAACTCGATCGAGCTGCCCGACCGGTCCGATGGCCAACCGCCACCGCGAGTCCGCGTCAGCGGCCGAAGTCCTGGGTCCAGTACCAGCCGTTGGGCTCCACGCCGACGCCGATGGTCTTCAGCGAGCAGTTCAGGATGTTGGCCTTGTGGCCCGCGGACTTCATCCAGGCATCCATCACCTGGTCGGCGCTCGTCTGGCCCATGGCGATGTTCTCGGCGCCCGGCGAGGGGTAGCCGGCGTCGGTGATGCGCTTCGCGAAGGTCACGCCGTTCGGGGAGGTGTGGTCGAAGTAGGAGCGGTTGGCCATGTCGGCGCTGTGCTTCTGGGCTGCGTTGGTGAGCCGGGCGTCGGTGGTGACGGCGCCGCAGCCCGCCTTCGCGCGGGCCTGGTTCACCAGCTCGACCACCCGGGACTGTTCGGCGGTGCCGGCGACGGCGGTGGGCGCCAGGGTGGCCGCGGAGCCGGCGGCGATGAGCACCGCCACTCCCATACCAATTACGGAGCGTTGAGTTTTGGAGCGAGTCACGTCGGCAAGCTAGCCCATTCGTGCGAGATCAAACCGTTATCTATGCGCTTCGTCACTACGGAGGGTACTCAGTGCGACTGATCCGCTGCTTCCGGTGACCGCTGCGCCAGCAGTGCCGCGATCTCCTCGGTGCGCAGCCGGGCCGGTGTGGTTTCGGCCAGGAACGAGCCCAGCACCGCGACGAAGCGCTCCGGATCGCGGGCGTGCGGGAAGTGCCGCGCCCGCTCGAAGATCTCGATCCGGCTGCCCGGGATCGCCTCCACCGCGCGGTGCCCGTGGCCGACCGGGATCAGCTGGTCCCGCGCGCCCCAGACCACCAGCGTCGGCACGTTCTCGGCGAGGTAGAGCCGTTCCAGCGCGCTGGCCCGCTGGCCGCGCAGGTCCATGACCCCGCGGGCGGTGTTCAGGAACGCCGCCCGGCGGCCGGCGTCGCCCAGCGACTCGTAGTGGTGGGCCAGTTCCCGCGCCTCGGCGGACTTCACACCCGCCATCCGCCGCAGCAGGCGGGCCGCGGCCAGCGCGGGCGGGCTGGCCATCACGGCGAGCGTGGCGCGGGCACCCGGAATCGCGGTCGCCCGCAGCGCGAAGCTCACCTCGCGGCCGAGGCCGCCGCTGTCGACCAGGACCAGCCGCCCGCACATCTCCGGGAACTGGTAGGCGAACTGCAGCGCGATCCCGCCGCCGAGCGAGTGGCCGACGAGCGTGGCGTGCGAATGTCCTTCGAGGGCAAGGATGTCGCGGACGAGGGTGGCGAAGGCGCCGAGCCCGTAGTCGGCGCGCGGGGTGGCCGACTCGCCGTGCCCGAGCATGTCCGGCGCGAGCACCCGGCGGCCGAACCCGGTGCGCGCCAGCTCGGCCAGCACCGGCTCCCAGGTCCGGCCGCTGCCCGCGATCCCGTGCAGCAGGACCACGACGTCGGCGTCGCCCGCGCTCCGGGACGGGTGCGGCGGGACGTACTCCCGCAGGCGGATGCGGTGACCGTGCAGGTCGAGATCGCGGACCACGAAATTCATGTGCCACCCTTCGCCGGGATTCGCGGAATGGAGGTGAAAATAGCAGCAGAACCGTCGTTCACGCCAAATTCATCACATTAGGCGGAAATTCCGTGGCGGCATTCCGAACAAAGGTGACTCATTTTCCGCCGAGCAGCAGCAGCGCCGCGCGCAACGCCATTTCCAGCTCGAACCGGGAGTCCGGGTCGCGCAGGACCGCGCCGAACAGCGGCTCCAGCCTGCCGAGCCGGTCGCGCACCTGCTCGGCGGTGGTGCCGAGCCCGGCGGCGATCCCGCCGACCTCGCCGCCCGCGCGGATCCACCACAGCAGCGTCTCGGCCAGCGGCATCCATCCTTCCGGGTCCAGCTCGACCAGCGGGCCCAGCTGCCGCTTGACCAGCTCCAGCGCCAGCGCCTCGTCGCTGAGCAGCAGGACACCGGCCAGGTGGTCGTCGCACCAGGTGACAGGGCGGTCCGGGAGCAGCCCCTGGCGGACCAGGACCAGCACCCGGCGCGCCCAGCGCAGCGCGTCGGCAGCGTCGTGCAGCGCCACCGGGCCGGTGACCGCGATCCGCCGGTCGGCGAACACCCGGTGCCAGTCGATCGCCGGGCCCGCGGGCACCAGCACGAACGGTTCGCCGCCGTCGAGGTCGGCCAGGCCGTCGAGCAGCACCGGCGGCGGCACCTCGAACTCGGCCACCGGCCGGTCCAGCACCGCGATGACCACCTCGGACGGCAGCGGCCACTGCGCCGCCGCCGCGGCCTCCTCCAGCTCCCGCGCGGAGACCAGCGGGTCCGACACCAGCAGGTGCAGCAGCCTGCGGCGGCGCCCGGCCAGCATCCGGGACGCGCTCTGCGCGTCGAGATAGCCGTCGGCGGCCAGGTTCGCCAGCGCGTCGATGTGGGAGATGATCTCCTCGCCCAGCAGCACGAGCGTGCGGTGCGGTATCCGGGCACGTTCGCCGACGGTCATGAACCGCCGCCAGCTCAGCCGCGCGCCGATGCGGTAGGCGCGCTGGAGGTTGTCCAGGCTCCGCCCGGCCAGCATCTCGTTGCGGCCGAGCGCGCGGTGGATCCGCTCGCAGCGCGCGCGGGAGGCCCCCGGATCGGCGATCCGGTCGACGAACTCGTGCAGCGCCTCCTCGACACCGCGGCTGATCGCGTGCATGTAGCCGGTGTCGCTCGGGCGGGAGTACTCGGGGATGACGTGCTGGATCTCGTCGAGGATCAGCGCGGTCAGGTCGTCGATCTCGGAGCGGAGCACCGCGGCCAGCGCGGGGCGGAGCAGCGGAGCCGGTGCGATCTCGGCTGGCGTCGCGGTCATCGGCCACTCCTCCGGTGCCGGGTCACCCCGTCCTACTGTCGAGTAGGTAAGACTACCGAAGAGTTCGGACAACCCTGAATAATCCTTTCGAGGGAGCTGAAAAGCCGCTCAGCCACCGACGGGAAACTTCGCCGGTAATTAGCAGGCGGATCACAACGAACAGCGCTCGCGCGCGATGGTTCTTGACGGCCGGAACGGGAGCGGTTTGGGTGGAGCGACTGCCATCAGGCACGTTTTCAGTGCCGGCCCGGACCCCACCGATTGGAATTGCAGTGAACGGCTTTTCGCACGCCGTGCGCAGATCCGCGCACACGGCCCACGGGCTGCGGGTGATGGCCCGCGCGGGCATGATCCAAGGCCTGGCCATCGGCCGGGCCCTCGGCGCGCTCAAGGAGGTGCGCCGCTGGGGACCACTGGTGAGCGCGCTGCGCCACTCCACCCGCAACCGCCCCGACGCACCCGCCGTCGTCGACGAGCTCGGCCCGGTCAGCTACCGCGAGCTCGACCTGCGCTCGACCGCGCTGGCCTCCGCGCTGCACGCGCGGGGGCTGCACCCGGGCGCGACCGCCGCGGTGCTGTGCCGCGACCACCGCTGGATGGTCGAGTCGCTGCTGGCCTGCGCCAAGCTCGGCGCGGACGTGCTGCTGCTCAACACCGGCTTCGCCGCGCCGCAGCTGGCCGACGTGCTGGAGCGGGAGGGCGCCGCGGTCCTGATCCACGACGAGGAGTTCGCCGACGTGGTCGCCCACACCCGCAACGGGCTGCCGCGCTACCTCGGCTGGACCGAGCCCGGTGTGGCCGAGCCCGGGCCTCCGACGCTGGAGGAGCTGATCACCGAGCGCTCGGACCCGAAGGTGCTGATCCCGCCGCGGCCGTCGAACGTGGTGCTGCTGACCAGCGGTACGACCGGGCTGCCCAAGGGAGCCAAGCGCGAGATCCGCTCCGGCCTGACGGCAGCGGACTTCCTCGACCGGATCCCGCTGCGCGCGCAGGAGACCACCTTCATCGGTGCGCCGCTGTTCCACGCGGTCGGTTTCTCCCAGCTGAGCCTGGGATTCGCGCTCGGATCGACGTTGGTCATGCACCGCCGCTTCAACGTCGACTCCCTGGTCCACGCCGTCCGCGAGCACCGGTGCTCCGCGCTCGTGCTCGTGCCGACGATGTTGCAGCGGTTGCTCGACCACCACGGGGAAAAGCTGAGCGCGCCGCTGGAATCGGTGCGCGTGCTGCTGGTGTCCGGTTCCCCGCTGTCGCCCGCGTTGTCGGAGCGGGCGCAGCAGACCTTGGGCAACGTGCTGTTCAACCTGTACGGCTCCACCGAGGCCGCGGTGGTCTCCGTCGCCACACCGGCGGAGCTGCGCACCGCGCCCGGCACGGTCGGGCGCGCTCCGCGCACCTGCGCGCTGCGGCTCTACGACGAGGACGGCGCGGAGATCACCAAGCAGGGCGTCTCCGGCCGGGTCTTCGCCGGCGGGGCGCTGTCGTTCAGCGGCTACACCGACGGCAACACCGGGGAGGTGCGCAGCGGTCTCGTCGGCACCGGGGACCTCGGGCACTACGACGAGAACGGGCTGCTGTTCATCGACGGCCGCGCCGACGACATGATCATCTCCGGTGGGGAGAACGTCTTCCCCAGCGAGGTCGAGAACCTGATCGCGCGGCACTACCAGGTCAAGGACGTCGCGGTCGTCGGCGTCCCGGACCGCGACTTCGGGCAGCGGCTGCGGGCCTTCGTGGTGCCCATCCCCGGATCGGGCCTGGTGCCCGACGAGATCACCGAGTACGTGCGGGCGTCCCTGGCCAGGCACAAGATCCCCCGCGAGGTGATCCTGGTCGACCAGGTCCCGCGCAACGCCACCGGCAAGATCCTGCGCCGGGTCCTCACCGACCACGATCCCCAGCCCTGACCGCTTTGCTCCGACGGGCTCCCCGGCATCCTCGGCCGGGGAGCCCTTCTTCACGGGCGGCGGGCCGGAGTCCGCCGCTCCCGCTCCACCTCGGAGATCAGCCACCGCACCGGATAGCCGCCGTCGTCGGCGCCGTGCTGCGGTCGGGCGACCCGGTGCCAGCGCCTGGTCAGCGCGCTGCCCAGGGTCGCGCCGAGGGTGTTGAGCACGACGTCGTCCGTGGAGGCGATCCGGCCGCTGACCAGCAGGAGCTGGGTCAGCTCGATCCCGCACGAGACCACGAGCCCGGCCAGGCACATCCTGGTCGCGGTGTTGAGCCACCGCACCCGCATCGGCAGCAGCGCGCCGATCGGCAGCAGGAGCAGGAAGTTGCCGGTCAGCTGCAACCACGGCAGCAGGTCGCCCGGGGCGGCGCGCAACGCCATCAGCAGGTCCGCGCCGGGTTGCAGCTTGGTCCGCGCGCCGATGTCGGGCTGCGGGGAGAACACGACGCCGGCGACCAGCACCGCGCAGTAGACCAGCAACGCGTCGACGAACGGATCCCGCTGCTGCGACCGGGTTCCGACGAAGGTGCGCACCGTCAGCGAGACCGCGGTCGTCAGCATCGCCGCCGGGACCGGCGTGGCCACCACCGGGACGAGGTCGTCCAGAATCACGGCGAGCTGGTCCACGCGCACGCCCCCGTCAGCGGGCCTGCATCCCGGTGATGCGCCACCGCCCACCGGTCTCCGTCGCGGTCACGCTCAGCTGGGCACCTCCCGAGCTGCTCGCGTCGCCGCGGGTGGCGGTCTGGTCGAGGAACACCAGCAGCATCGCGTGCGAGCCGGCGAGCGAGCGCACCCCGGCCGCCGCGACCTGGGACCGCAGCACCAGGTGCTCCTGGTCGCGGATCGGCGCGAAGAGCCGTTCGTACTCCTGGGCCGCCGGGCCCGCGAACGCCTCGGCCGCCGCGCGCCGCGTCGGGTCCGGATCGTCGTGCCGGTAGGAGAAAGCGCCCTCCAGCGCCGTGCTGACCTGCTCGCGGACGGCGTCGGTGCGGGCCAGGTCGACCAGCGCGGAGTTGTCCCCGTCGCCCGCCCGCACGAAGAACCAGCTGCCGAGCCCGCTGAGGACCACCGCGAGCATGACCAGCACCTGGGAGGTGCGCCAGCGCAACGCGGTCGCCGCCGCGCGCGGATGCCAGTCGGTGTTCACTGCGCTGTCTCCTCTCGCTACGGCACGGCGACGGCGACCTGGCCGATCCCGCCGAGCTTCCAGCCGGAACCGGTGCGGGTCAGCCGCGCCTCGATCCGGTCGTGCTTGGGCACCGGCGGCGCGCCGTCGCGTGCGACCGTGATCTCCACGGAGGCGATGACCGTCGCGGTCCCGGCCTGTTCGTCCAGTTCGGTCACGGCGGCGTCGAGCACCCGGGCCTCGGTGACCGTCGAGGTCGCGGCGAGCCGGGGAACGCCGTCCCCGCGCTGCTGGGTGAGCTCCTGGTGCAGGGTGCCGGTGGAGACCGCCAGCCAGCGGTCGAACCCCTCGTCCACCCGCCGGGAGTCGAGCGTGTTGAACGTCGCGATGGCCTGTTCTCCCGCCCGCAGCGCCTCGTCGCGGGCGACCGCCCGCGGCTCGTGGCCGACCATCGCCCACTTCCACCCCGCCACGGCGGTGAAACCCGCCGCGATCACGACGAGCGCGATCGCGATGACCAGAACCCTCCTGCCGAGCCAGTTCCGCATCACGGCCTCGGCACGTTCTGCGAGCCCCGCACTCCGGTGGGGTCGCCGTAGGGAAGGGTGCAGGCGGCGTCGAGGTTCAGCGGCGCACCGGGCGAGGTGTCGAGCCCGTCCCGGTACGGGGTTCCCTCGTAGCCGCTGTTGCAGGGCAGCGGGTCGAAGAACGTCAGCGACAGGCCGAAGTGCGCGCCGTCGGGGCGCACCACCGACGAGCCGGCCGCGACCGCCTTCGGCGTCATCACCAGCAGCTGCTCCATGCCGCCCTGGCGGACCTCCAGCACCTCGGAGGTGGTGAGCAGGTTCGCCATCAGCACCCCGAGGCGCGGCCCCGTCTCCCGGATGACCGAGCTGACCTCGCGCGCGGCGGGCGGAACCGCGGTGATCAGGCCGCGGATGTCGCCGTCGGACCGGCGCACCTGGTCGGCCAGCAGCCGCGCCTGGGTGCCGAAGGTCCGGATGGCGTCGGAATGTTCGAGCTGCGTGCGCAGCACCTTCTCGGAGTTGGTGATCAGGCCGGTCGCCTGCGGGACGTGCTCGGTCGCGGAGTGGATGAACTCGATGCTGTTGTCCAGCAGGCCCTCCAGGTGCGGGCCCGCTCCGGAGGTCGCCGCGTGGAGCTCGTCGACGACCGTGCGCAGTTCCTCCTTGGGCACGGACTCGACGAACGAGTCCAGGTTCGTCAGCACCGCGTCCACCGGCAGCGGAATCGCGGTGTCCTCCTGCTGGATCACCGATCCGTCCCGCAACATCGCACCGCCCACGACGCGGGGCCGCAGGTCCACGTACTGCTCCCCCGCCGCCGAGCGGTTGGCCACCACGGCCTCGGTGTCGGCGGGGATCGGGGGCGCGTCCGGATCGACCAGCAGGTCGGCCTCCATGCCCGAGGACGTCAGCCGCAGCGGTCCGACCCGGCCGACCGGCACCCCGCGGAAGGTCACCTCGGCGTTGGTGAAGATCCCGCCCGCGCTGGTGAACCGGGCCCGCACGGTGTAGCCGTCGCCCCACAGCAGTTTGTGCATCCCGACGTAGTTGGCGCCGACGTAGCTGACGCCGACCAGGGCGATCACCAGGAACAGCGTCACCTGCCTGCGCACCATCTTGGTCAGCATCAGCCGCCACCTCCCCCGCCGGTGCGGGCGTCGAAGTTCAGGTAGGAGTTGAGGTAGTCGCCCCGGACCGCGTTGAGCGACTCGTCCGGGAACGGGAAGGTCAGCAGCGTCTGCATCGCCGCGGGCAGCGCGGCACCGGAGTCGGCCAGGCGGCGCAGCGTCGGTTCCAGCGCGTGCAGGTCGGCGACCAGGTCGTCCTTGCTGCGGTTGACCGTGTCCACCGAGACGTCGCTGAGCTCGGCCAGCGACCTGAGCATGCCCACCAGCGCCTCCCGCTGCTGGGAGATCGCCTCGATGCCCGGCGTCAGATCGGTCAGGGCGGTGTCGATCAGCGGCTTCTCCCGGTCCAGCGTCGCGGCCAGCCGGTTGACGCCGTCGAGCGCCCTGGTGACCTCACCGCGGTGCTGGTCCAGGCCGCCGATGAAGGTGTCCAGGTTGTGCAGCAGTTCCCTCGCGGCGGTCTCGTTGCCGCCCAGCGCGGCGTTGAGCTCCTGGTTGATGTTCTGGATCTGGCCGATCCCGCCGCCGTTGAGCAGCAGCGACAGCGCCCCGAAGACCTCCTCCACCTCGGGGCTGCGGTTGGTGCGGTCGGCCGTGATCCGCGCCCCGTCCGCCAGCCTGCCCAGCGCACCCTCCACATCGGACGGTGCGAGTTCGACGAACTTCTCGCCGAGCAGGCTCGACTGGCGCAGCCGCGCGATCGCGTTGCCCGGCAGGTCCACGTCGCCGTTGAGCACCAGGGAGACCTGCGCCGTCCGCCCGTCCGGCGCCAGCTCGACCGACTCGACCTTGCCGACCGCGACGTCGGCGACCTTGACGCTGGACTGCGGCACCAGGTCCAGGACGTTAGCGAAGCTGACCACGACCCGGTAGGAGTGGGCTCCGACGTCCGGTCCGCCCGGCAGCGGCACGTCGTAGAGACCGCCCTGCCCGCACCCGGCGACCAGCACCGAGAGCACCGCCGAGACCGCGAGGATCCGCCGCATCAGCGCACACCTCCCGCGCTCGGCAGCGGCAGGGCCGGGCCCTGCGCCGAGAACTCCAGCAGGTTGCCCCGCGCGTCGATGGTGCCCGTCTGCGGGTTGTACGCCTCGACCACGTTGGTCAGCGCGTTCGGCGCGGTGTCGAGCGCCTCGGCCACCGATCCCTTCTGGTCGGCCAGGATCTGGCTGATCGCGGCGAGTTTGTCCACATTGGTGTGCACCTTGCCGCGGTTGTCCCGGATGAAGTCGCGCACCGTGGCCACCGCCTCGTTCAGCTCGACCAGCGCCGCACCCAGGTCGTCCCGGTCCTCGGCCAGCACCTGGGTGATGGAGGCCAGCTGGTCAACCGCGTGGCCGGCCTGCTCGTCGTTGGCGGCGAGCACGGCGGTGAAGGTGCTGAGCTTGTCGACCGTGGTGAGCAGATCTCCCTTGGAGTCGTTGAGGGTTCGCGCCAGGTCGCCGAGCTGGCGGATCGTCTCGCCCAGCGGGGCGCCGTTGCCCGACAGCGTCCGCGCGCTCTGCCGCAGCAGCTCGTTGACCGCGCCGTCGGCGTTGGCGCCCTGCGGGCCGAGCGCGACGGTGAGCTGGTTGAGGCTGCTGAACAACTGGTCCAGCTCCACCGGGGTCGCCGTGCGCGTGACCGGGATCTCGCCGCCGTCGGCCAGCTGCGGTCCTCCGGCGTAGACCGGCGCGAGCTGGACGTAGCGGTCGGCGACCACGCTCGGCGTGACGATCAGCGCGGTGGCGTCGGCGGGCAGTTCGACGTCGGCGTCGACGGTCATGTCCACTTTCACGTTGTCACCGCGTGGAACCACGCTGTCCACTGTGCCCACCACGACGCCGAGGACGCGCACGTCGGACTCCGGGTAGATGCCCACCGCCGTGGTGAAGTACGCCGTGATCCGCTTCTGACCGGAGCCGGCCACCGCCAGCCAGGCGAGCCCGGTGAGCAGCACCGCCACCACCACGGCGACCGCTCCCCACAAGAGCTTTCGCTTGCCCATCAACGACCTCCCGCTCTCGGTGGGGTGCAACTCCCGGACGGGTCGGGGACCAGACCGCAGATGTAGGTGTCGATCCAGCGGCCGTTGCCGACGGCGTTGCCGATCATCCGGTAGAACGGCCCGGCCCGGACCAGGCTCTCGGTCAGCTTGTCCTGGTTGCGCTGCAGCACGGTGGTGACGCGTTCGAGCTGGTCCAGCGCGGGCCCCAGGGTCTCCTGGTTGTCGGCGACCAGGCCCTTGAGCTCGACGGCGAGATCGCGGGCGCCGGTGAACAGCTTGCCGATGGCCTCCCGGCGGTTGTTCAGCTCGGTGAGCAGCCGGTCGCCGTCCTTGATCAGCGACTCGAACTGCGCGCCGCGGTCGCCGAGCGTGGTGCTGATCCGCGCGGTGTTGTTCAGCAGCCTGGTCAGCTCGTCGTCGCGGGAGGCCAGCGTCGTCGACAGCGCGGACAGGCCGTCGAAGGCCGACCGGACGTCCTCGGGCGCCGAGGCGCCGAGCGTCGCCGACAGGGTGCGGAAGCTCTCGGCGAGCTGGGCGGTGTTGATCGCGCCGGTCGCCTCGGCCAGGTCGCCGAAGACCTCGTTGACGTCGTAGGGCGAGGTGGTCCGGTCCCGCGGGATCGGCACGTCCGGGTCCAGCTCGCCCGCGCCGACCGGGTCGAGCACCAGGTTCTTCTGCCCCAGCAGGGTCTTGATCTTGATGGCGGCGCTGGTCCGGTCGCCCAGCCAGACGCCCTTGACCCGGAAGGAGACCTCCACCCGGGTGCCCTCGAGCGCCACGTCCCGGACCTCGCCCACCTTGACGCCGGCCACCCGCACCTCGTCGCCCGGCTTGAGCCCGGCGGCCTCGGCGAACTCGGCCGTGTAGGTGGTGCCGCCGCCGACCACCGGCAGCTCGTCGGAGTAGAACGTGCCAAGCCCGACCAGCGTCATCAGCAGCGCGCCGACGATGCCGACGGTGACCGGGTTGCGTTGCCGGAACGACTTCACCGCAGGCACCTCGCTTGCTCGACGGGGCGTCCGACGGGCGGGCCGCCGGGTGCCGGTTCGGCGTCGGAGGACACCGAGCACAGGTAGAAGTTCAGCCACGAGCCGTAGGAGGCCATCCGGCCGATCCGGTCGTACTTGACCGGCAGGTTCCCGATGAACCGCTCGAACACCGGCGTGTTGTCGGCCAGGCCCTTCGACAGGTCGCCCAGCGCGGCGATGTCGTCCTTGAGCGGCTGGCGGCCCTCGTGCAGCAGCTCGGCGGTGCTCGCGCTCAGCTCGCCCATGCCGCCGATCGCCTGTCCGATCGGCTCGGCGTCGGCGGCCAGCCCCTGCACCAGCTGCTGCGTGGTGTCGACCAGCGTGCCGAGCTGGTCCCCCTTGCCGTTGATGGTGTCGAGGACCGCGTTGAGGTTGTTGACGACCTCGCCGATCACCCGGTCCCGTTCGGCCAGCGTCGAGGTCAGGGACGCGGTGTGGCGCAGCACGCTGTCGACGGTGCCGCCTTCTCCTTGCAGCACCTGGACGATCTCGAACGACAGCTGGTTGACGTCCTCCGGAGAGAGCGCCTGGAACAGCGGTTTGAACCCGTTGAACATCGCGGTCAGGTCCACCGCGGGCCGGGTCCGCTCCAGCGGGATGTGCGCGCCGGGTTCGAGCGCGCGGTCCATCGGCTGCTCGCCCTGGTCCAGCGAGAGGTAGCGCTGCCCGACCATGTTCCGGTAGCGGATCGCGGCCGTGGCGTGCCCGGAGATCCGGCGGCGGGCGTCCACGGTGAAGGTCACGTCGGCGAACCGCCTGTCGGCGACCTCCACTTCGGACACCTCGCCGATGCGCACGCCCGCCATCCGCACGTCGTCACCGGGGTTGAGCGAGGTGGCGTCGGTGAACCGCGCCGTGTAGGTGACCTTGTCGCCCATGCCGACGTTGGCGATCGTCACGCCCAGCACGGTCGTGGCCAGCACCGTGACCACCAGGAAGATCGTTCCCTTGACCAGCGGTCCGAGGAGTCCCTTCACCGCAGCGTCACCTCCGATCCCCGCAGCAGCGGGCCCACCAGCAGCGTGTTCCAGCCCGGGACCTCCGACGGCCGCACGTTCATGCCCGGGGCCAGCAGTTCGGACACCAGCCGCTGTTCGTACGGGGAGTTCGCCACTGACGTCCCGTTGGCAGGACCCGCTCCCGGCGCGTAGCACTTCGGTCCGCCGCCGGCGTCGTAGACCGGGTCGTCGCGGCCCGGCACGTACTTCCCGCGCGGCGGCTGGACCGTCAGGTTCACGTGCAGCCCGGGCTCGTTGGTCCCCTTGCCCAGGGCCTTCTCCACGAGCGGGGTGAACCGGTTGACCGCGTCGAACAGGCACGGGAACTCCGGCGAGTACTCCGCCAGCAGCTCCAGCGTCGGCCTGCTCGACTCGCTGACCCCGATGAACTCGTCCCTGTTCTGCCGGAAGAACTCGGTCATGTCGTCGGAGGCGGCGGTCACGTCGGTGTAGAGCGCCTCCAGGTTCGCCCGCTCGTCGGCGATCGTGCGGCCGGTCACCGACAGGTCGGCCAGCGCGCGCAGGATGTCGGGCGCGGCGGAGTCGTAGACGGCCGAGAGGTCGGCCAGCGAGCTGATGTCGGACTTCAGCTGCGGCAGCACGGGATTGACCTGCTTGAGCAGGTCGTTGAGCTGCCGCACGCTCTCGCCCAGCGGTTTCCCGCGGCCGTCCAGCGCCTGCGACACCGAGCCGAGCGAGGCCGCCAGCTTCTCCGGCTGCACCGCGCGCAGCAGCGGCAGCACGTCACCGAGCACCCGCTCCAGCTCGATCGCGTTCTCCGAGCGGTCCTGGCCGATGGTGTCCCCGTCGGACAGCGCCCGCGCGTCCGGCGACTCCGGCAGCACCAGGTCGACGTAGCGCTCGCCGAACAGCGTCTTCGGGACCAGCCGCGCCGAGACGTTGGCGGGCAGCTGCTCGAGGGTCGCCGGGTCCATGGCCAGTTCCAGCTCCGCGCCATCGCCGGAGGTCCGCACCGCGCGGACCGTGCCGAACGGCACGCCGCGCGCCTTGACCTCGGCGTTGGGTTCGAGCTGGTTGCCGATCCGGTCGGTGCGCAGCGTCACCGTGCTCACCGGCGTGAACCGCTTCTCGTACACCGCGACCGCCAGCCAGAGCACCATGGCCATGATCACCAGGAACACCACCCCGGCCAGCTGCGTGCCAAGCCTGCTCATCCCGCCACCTTCACCGTCGTGTTCGCGCCCCAGATCGCCAGGCTCAGCAACAGGTCCAGCACGCTGATCAGCACGATCGACGTGCGCACCGCGCGGCCGACGGCGACGCCGACGCCCGCGGGCCCGCCCGAGGCGCGGTAGCCGTAGAAGCAGTGCGTGAGGATCACCGCCACGCTGAAGACCAGCACCTTGCCGAAGGACCACAGCACGTCGATCGGCGGCAGGAACAGCGAGAAGTAGTGGTCGTAGGTGCCTCCGGACTGGCCGAACAGCCAGACCGTCACCTGCCGCGAGGCCACGTAGGAGGTCATCAGGCCGATCACGTACAGCGGGATCACCGCGACGAACCCGGCCACGATCCGGGTCGTGACCAGGTACGGCATGCTGCGCACCGCCATCACCTCGAGCGCGTCGATCTCCTCGGAGATCCGCATCGCGCCCAGCTGCGCGGTGAAACCCGCGCCGACCGTCGCCGACAGCGCGAGACCGGCGACCAGCGGCGCGATCTCACGGGTGTTGAAGTAGGCGGTCATGAACCCGGTGAGGGTGGAGATGCCGATCTGGTTGAGCGCGCTGAAACCCTGGAGACCCACCGTGACACCGGTGAACACGCACAGGCCCACGATCACGCCGATCGTGCCGCCGATGACGGCGAGACCGCCGCTGCCGAAGGTCACCTCGGCCAGCAGCCGCACGACCTCCCGCATGTACCGGCTGACCGCCAGCGGCGCGGCGGCCAGCGCCCGCAGGTAGAACAGCAGCTGGTCGCCCAGGTCGTACATGGTGTCGCCGGGCTTGCGCAGGGTCGCCCTGGCGCGCTGTCTGATGGTGGTCACAGGTCACGTCCCCTTCGCAGGCACCAGTTGCAGGTACAGCCCGGTGATCACGGTGTTGACGAAGAACAGCAGCAGGAAGGTGATCACCACCGACTGGTTCACCACGTCGCCGACGCCCTTCGAACCGCCCCTGGGGTTCAGCCCCCGGTAGGCCGCCACGACTCCGGCCAGGAATCCGAAGACCAGCGCCTTGAACGTCGACACCCACAGGTCGGGCAGCTGCGCGAGCGCGTTGAAGCTCGCGAGGTAGGCACCGGGCGTGCCGCCCTGCACGACCACGTTGAAGAAGTAGCCGCCAGCCACCCCGACGACGCTGACCAGCCCGTTGAGCAGCATCGCGCCGAGCATCGCCGCGAGCACCCTGGGCACGATCAGCCGCTGGACCGGGGAGACGCCCAGCACCTCCATCGCCGCGATCTCCTCGCGGATGGTGCGCGAGCCCAGGTCGGCGCAGATCGCCGAACCGCCCGCCCCGGCGATGACCAGGGTGGTCACGATCGGGCTGGCCTGCTGCACGACCGCAAGCACGCTCGCCGCGCCGTTGAACGACTTCGCGCCGATCTGGCTGGTCAGCGTGCCCAGCTGGAGCGAGATGACCGCGCCGAACGGGATGGCCACCAGGATGGCCGGCGTGATCGAGACGCTGGCCAGGAACCAGAACTGCTGGACGAACTCGCGGAACTGGAACGGGCGCTTGAAGATCAGCAGCACCACGTCCAGGCCGAGGGCGAACATCCGGCCGAACTCGCGCATCGCCGCGGTCGCCCGCGCCATCACGACGTCCATGTCGCATCACGCCCCTTCCGGAGGGCAGTTCTGGTTCCGGAAGCACCGCAGCACCAGCGTGCTGGTCAGCTTGTTGCCGGGACCGGAGATCAGGCCGGTCAGCAGCGGGTCCAGGTCCTCGGTGGCGCCGCAGCCCGCGAACGGCGGGATCTCGAAGGTCGTCTCGATCGGGACCGGCGGCACCTTGCTCGGATCCTGGAGGAAGGTCAGGCGGGCGTTGATGTCGATCGCGGCAGGAGTCGCGGTCCGGCAGTTCGGCCCGGGGTCGACCGGGACGCCGTCGACGTTGATCTGGCGCACGTTGATGGCGACCGGGATCGTGGTGTGGACGTCGGCGGCGATGCCGCCGGGGACGAACTGGATGTTGCTGAGGTTGCCGGTGGTCTCGCCGTCCTGCACCATCTCGACCGCGTTGGTCACCGGCACGAAGCCGAAGGTGACGAAGTAGCCGTCCGCCGGGGGCATCTGCAACGTTCCGGTGATCGGGTAGGGCTTCTGCGTGATGTCGGCCGAGGCGTCGAAGCGGCCGCGGCCGATCGACATGTCCGAACCGAGCTTCTGGATCCTGGTCACCGAGTTGTCGATCCAGTAGGACACCGGCAGTCCGGCGGGCGCGGCCGGTGCGGGCCGCGGTTCGGGGGCCGCGCCCGGTCCGGTCGCGCCCGCCACCGGCACCTCGGCGAGCACTGCCGGCTGAGCAGCCGCGGGGTCGCAGGCCACACCGGATGCCGGATCGTGGAGGGTCAGCGCGGCGGCGACGCCGTGGAGCTCGAAGACCACGTCGCCGCTCGCGGTGACCGCGGGCGAGTCCCCCCGGACGTCGATGCGGAGCCCGCCGGACGCGGGGAGCTCGGTGTCGGCGATCCGCACGGGGCCGGTGGAGACGTCGGTGACCACGCCGTCGTGGCGGGCGGT
This sequence comes from Saccharopolyspora taberi, assembly GCF_039534165.1. NCBI lineage: Bacteria > Bacillati > Actinomycetota > Actinomycetes > Pseudonocardiales > Pseudonocardiaceae > Saccharopolyspora > Saccharopolyspora taberi. The sequence continues at coordinate 598,696 of NZ_BAAAUX010000014.1, forward strand.
GAGCCGGATGTCGACGGTCCCGCCGATCCGGCTCGTTCCGCTCGCGCGCAACGCGTTCACAAGTGGTTCCGGGAGTTCCAGCGCGACCGACAGCCCGGTCGCCCGGACCGGGCCGGGGGCCGCCGACGCCGGGAAGGTCGCCGAGACCGCCGCGCGGACCTGTTCGGCTCCCTGCGGGAACGCGCACGTGGTGGCGGTCGTGTGCGATACCGTCCCGGCCACGGCGGTCAC
>NZ_BAAAUX010000014.1:598952-814203 GCF_039534165.1 Saccharopolyspora taberi
GCGCGCAGCAGCGCGGATCTCAATGTCCACATAAGACAAGAATTCCCTTGGACGGAATGCGGATTCCTCGATGGCAGGCCGGTAGATTACTTACGGCCCGGCGGAGCGGACAAGAACGAATACGCCGCGACTGCGGTATTTGTCATCCACATCAAGGTCCTTCGCCCTCCCGCACTCCCCCGGGACACAAGTCCGCGCCCCGACGCACGCGCATCGTTCATATCCGTGCTAAAAACCCGGACCCGAACTGCCACGCGCATGTCTAGAACTGCTTGCGCCCGCTCCGGAACACTCACCGTTCGAATCGAATCCAGCGAACGCGAGGAGTTGACCCATGCGGCGGGTACTTGCACCCGCGGCGGCGCTGGCCATCCTGTGTGGTGCGGCAGCGCCCACCGCACTGGCCGACGCACCGCAGCGCGGCGACGCGCCCTGTTCGGCGACCGACGAGCAGATCTACACCCCACCGGCGCAACTCCAGGGAAAACCTGGTGACGTGCTGGCCTGCGCCCCCTCGGAATTCCCGAAGATTCCCGGCAACATTCCGAAGCGTTCGTGGAAGGTGCAGTACCAGTCGACCGATGTGCGCGGAACTCCCGTCGCGGTGTCCGGTCTGGTCGCTGTTCCCGACGTGCCGTGGAACGGTCCGGGCCCGAGGCCGGTCGTGGCCTTCAACCCCGGAACGGTCGGGCTCGGTCCGCAGTGCGCCTATTCCAAGCAGATGTCGGGCGCTTACGACGACGCCTACGAACTCGAACAGCTCGCCGCCGCGCTCAAGGCGGGATACGCGGTGGTCGCCACCGACGGCGTCGGCTACCTCAACGGGCAGCAGCACACCTACATGGTCGGGCAGAACGCCGGGCACGCCCTGCTCGACGCGGCCCGTGCCGCGGCCCGCGTGCCGGAGGCCGGGATCGCCCCGGAGGCACCAGTCGCGCTGTGGGGCTACTCCGAGGGCGGGCAGGCCGCGCTGTGGGCCACCCAGCTCGCCGCGTCCTACGCCCCCGACCTGAAGCTCGCCGGGACCGCCGCCGGCGGTGTTCCCGGCGACCTGCGGATGGTCGGCAACGCGCTCAACGGCGGCCAGTTCGCCGGGTTCGCCGCCGCCGCGCTGGTCGGATTCCACGCCGGCTACCCGGAAATGCCGTTCGACGAGCTGCTCAACGACCGCGGCCGGGAGGCCGTGGGCAAGCTGTCCGGCAGCTGCCTGATCGACACCATCTTCGGCTTCTCCGGGGAGCGGGTGGAGGACTACACGCTCGACGGGCTCACCCCGGACCAGATCTACGAGCTGCCCGGGCCGGACGGCACCACCTGGGGCCAGATCGCCGACTCGCACCGGGTGGGCGACGGCATCGGCACGCCGGGTTCGGGCGCGGCCTACGAGATCGGCGTCCCGGTCTTCCAGTACCGGGGCGCGCGGGAGCAGATCATCCCGGTGCCCACCGAGGAGCAGACCCGCGACGCGTACTGCCGGGCGGGGATCCAGACCCAGTGGAAGCCCGATGTCGACGGCGATCACCTGATCGCGGCCAAGAACGCGATCCCGGACGTGATGGCGTTCTTCGCGAGCCGGTTCGCAGGCGAACCGCCGACCGGGAACTGCTGATCTCCGGCCGGGGGCGGTGGTCACCGCTCCCGGCCGGCACCACCGCTGACCACGAGCCGAACCTGATGGTGATGACGTGATCGACCCGCTCGACGCGGAACCCACCGGCCCCGTCGAGGCCGGCTACGAGTCGCTGACCGCGCCCGCCCGCGCCGAGGACGCCGGGCGGGCGAACCGGTTGTGGGAGCTGCTGCCCGGCGGCCTGGCCGGGGTGTTCCGGCCCACGGTCGCCGAGGCCACCGCCGAGGTCATGCGCGAGATCCAGCTGGCGCTGCCGGAGTACGCGGGCTGGCTGGAAGGCGAGTTCGGCGACGCCGTCGCGACCGGGGTGCAGCACGCCATCCACCACTTCCTGGACCGGCTGGGCGGTCCGGCGGCCGGCTACGAGGACCGCGGCCGGATCTTCCACCTGCTGGGGCGCAACGAGATGCAGCAGGGCCGCAGCCTGGACATGCTGCAACGGGCGTACCGGGTGGGGGCGCGGGTCGCCTGGCAGCGGGTGTCGGCGATCGGCATCCGCGCGGGCATCCCGTCCTCCACCCTGTGCCTGCTGGCCGAGGCGATCTTCGCCTACATCGACGAGCTCTCCGCGCTGTCCATCGAGGGCTACGCCGCCGCCCAGGCCGAGGCCAGCGGAACCCTGGAACGGCGGCGCCGCAGGCTGCTGGACCTGATCCTGGCCAGCCCGCCGACGCCGCCGGAGACCATCGCCGAGTTCGCCGCGACCGCGCACTGGCCGGTGCCGGACCGGGTCGTGGCCGTGGCGCTGGAGCCCGCGGGCGACCGCGCGCTGCCGAACCTGGGCGACGACGTGCTGACCAACATGGAGGACGCCACGCCGTGCCTGGTGATTCCGCATCGGAGCCCGGCGCCGGACCGCGCGCTGGCGGGCTGGCAGGCCGCGATCGGGCCGGCCGTGCCGCTCGGCGAGGCCCGGGAGTCGCTGCGCTGCGCGCGGCAGGCGCTGGAGCTGATGCGCCGGGGCGTGCTGCCGTCGGAGACGGTGCTGCACTGCGACCAGCACCTGTTCGCCCTTTGCCTGCACCGTGATTCGTTCCTGCTCGACGAGCTGGTGTCCACCGCGCTCGCGCCGCTCGCCCCGCTTTCACCCAAGCAGCAACGGAAACTGTCGTCCACGCTGCTGGTCTGGCTGGAGACGCGCGGGAACGTGCGGGAGGTCGCGACCAGGCTCGGCATGCATCCGCAGACCGTGCGTTCGCACCTCCAGCAGTTGGAGGGGCTGTTCGGTTCTCGGCTGAGCGAGCCTCGGGATCGGTTCGATCTCATGCTCGCTCTCCGGGCGAGCTGCTGAGGTATGCGCCAAGAGCGCGTCGCAGCGCGATGAGCGTTGCCGTCCGGTCCGGGTTGCGAAGCACCGCAGCCACGTGTGCGTCCGGACGAATGATCCACAGCTGTCCCTCCTCCACCTCCAGAGCTTCGGCCAGCGCTCCGGTGCGGTCGATGCGCGCCAGATGCAGCATTCGCACCGGGGCGCCGGACGCCGCCGCGGCGGCTTCGCGGATCGCCGCCTCGTCCAGGTTTCCGCACAGCAGCAGCAGAAATCCGTCCCGCGCCAGGGCCCGGAAGCGGGTGGTTCCGCGGCCGAACGCCGCCACCGGGGCGTCCGGGACCAGTACTCCCGGCCCGGGCCTCGGCGTGTGACCGCGTTCCGGGCGGTGTGCGGGCGGTCTTGCCGGGTCCGGGGTGGTCAGCGGTGAGGCCGAGTACCAGAACGGCTCGGCCAGCCGGCCGGAATCCACCTGCTGCCAGGCCGTTTCGTCGCGCACCGCGCGCTCCAGGATCGACGTCCGGCGTTCGCGCTCCTCGTCGTCGCCCGGCACCAGGAATCGCATCGTCGTGCCGGTGACGTCGAGGTTTTCGACCGCTGCCGCGTGGCGTTCGTCGTGGTAGGTGTCCAGCAGCCGCTCGCCCGCCCAGCCGTGCAGCACGAACGCCAGTTTCCACGCCGCGTTCTCGGCGTCCTGGACCCCCGAATTCAGCCCCCGGGCCCCGAACGGCGACACCAGGTGCGCGCAGTCCCCGGCCAGCAGCACCCTGCCCACCCGCATCCTGTCCGCCAGCCTGGAGTGGAACCGGTACACCGACTTCCAGACGATCTCGTAATCCCGGTCGCCGATGATCGCCCTGATCCGGGCGTCCAGCGCCCCGCTCACCTCCTCCGCGTCCGGGTCGTAACCCGCGGGGACCTGCCAGTCGATGCGGAACGTCGAGTCCGGGCTGGGATGGATCAGCACTTGGCGGCCCGGGTTCCAGGCCGGGTCGAAGTAGAACCGGCGCTCGTCTGCCCAGTCCGGCAGGTCGGTGCGGATGTCGCAGATCAGGAACCGGTCGTCGAAGGACCGGCCGCCGAACCCGACTCCGAGCATCCGCCGCACGGCTTCTCCCCGCGCACCCGCGCAAGCCACAGCCCAGCCGCCCTTGACGCGCACCTCACCACCGGAAGTCGCGCAGGTGAGGACGACCCCGTCCGCCCCCTGCTCGATCCCGGTCACCTCGTGTCCCCAGCGGACGTCGACGAGGGGTTCGCCCGCGATCCGCTCGTCGAGGATCTGCTCGGTGCGGGCCTGGGAGAGGTTGACGAAAGGCGGGAACGGCGAATCGCCTCGGTCGTGGAACGAGTAGGCGAACAGTTCCCGGTCCCGGTAGAAGGTGCGCGCTGTGGTCCAGGTGACGCCCTCGTCGGCGATCCGCTGACCCGCACCGACGGCGTTCCACACGTCGAGAACGTCCCGCTGCTGGCAGATCGCCTTCGACCCGGCCGGATCGCGCTCCGGCCGCCGGTCGAGCAGCAGCACCGGAATCCCCCACCTCGCGAGCAGGAGCGCGGTGGTCTGCCCGACCGGCCCGTTGCCGATCACCAGCACGGAATGCCTTGTGTTCATGGGGCTCCGATCGACCCGGTGTCAGGCTTGGAGTTGGTTCCAGATGTCGTGGTCGCGTTCGGTGGTCCAGATGACGGGCCGGTCGATGCCGGAGAGCTCATCCCAGAGGCGGGTGACGTCGAAGGGCAGGCAGTGCTCGAAGATCGGCCACCGCCCATAGGTACCGACCAACGCGGCATGCGCGGCCTGGAACGCTTCCTTCAACGTGCCGCCGCGCTCATGGACCGTGCCGACTTCGCGGATCAGGGTTGCGAGGAAGTGCCGGGTCTGCGCGATCGCGGCGTCCACAGCCTCCCGCCCGTGCACGACCGCGCCTCGGCCGCCCACCAGTGCTTCGGCCTTCAACGATGCCAGGGTGTCCAGAGTGGACGTCGACCAGTCGTGGTGGAACGCGTCCCCGGTGTACAGCGCGGCCTCGGCCTCGACCAGGTCTCCGGCGAACAGGATCTTGTTGCGAGGTAGCCAGGCGACGATGTCGCCCTCGGTGTGGCCACGGCCGCAGTACCGCAACTCCAGATCTCCCCGATCACCACCCAGCGGGATGGTCAACCGGTCCGAGAAGGTCAAGGTGGGCCAGGTCAGACCCGGGATCGACTCCGGCTCGGCGAACAACCTCGGCATGCGGCCGAACTCCGAGTCCCAGTCCTGCTTGCCGCGCTCGGTGATCAGAGCCCGGGTGTTGTCGTGCGCCACGATCACCTCGGCATCGAATGCGCTGGCACCCAGCACCCGCACCGCGTGGTAGTGGCTCAACACCAGGTACTTCACCGGCTTGTCGGTGTGCTCCCGAAGCTTCGCCAACCAGCCCCGGGCCGCGGCCGGGGTCGCCAACGCCTCGAAGCAGACCAGGAAGTCCTCGCCCTCGATGGCACCGACGTTCGGATCACCCTCCGCCGTCAGCGCGTACACACCGTCAGCCAGCACCTCCAACGTCTGCTCCTTGGCGGCCAGATCACCCGACGACGCAAACGGCCTCACGGTCACTCCTCAATACGATCAAAACTTTGATTACCTGTGGGTGATCCAGCACACTAGAGCAACCGGGTCCGTTCAGGAAGAGCCCGATCCAGGATTCTTCCACAGCGCCGATCATCGAATTCCGCAGGCAATCCTCGGCTTGACCGAGCAAGTGGGACGTCAGCCTTGCGGACTGTGCAGTGCATCACTAGCCTTCCGGTTCAATCCAAGCTTTGACTACTTCCGCGTTGTCTTCTGCTGCTCCCGCACCCACTCACCCCAATGCGAGGGATCATGGTTGCTCCATCGCCGGGCCGTCCCGCCGGCACCGACTCCGACCTGGTCGCGCTGGCCCGGCGCCGCAGGCGGCTGGCGCTGGGCGGCGCCGCGCTGCTGCTGGCGGGCTTCCTCGGCTACATCGCCCTGACCACCTCGACCACGGTGCTCTCCGGCAGGCTGGCCGGGCTCGGCACCGCCTACTGGGCGGGATTCGCGATCTTCGCCGCGATCCTCGCCGTCGCGCACGCCTACGCCCGCTGGGCGCGGCGGATGGACGCGCTGGCCCAGCGGTCCCGGGGTGAGGCGCGGTGATCCTCAGCGTCGCCATCGTCGTGGCCATCCTCGGCCTCACGCTGGGCATCACCTGGGTCGCGGCCCGGCGCAACACCTCCGCCTCGGCGCACTACGTCGCCGAGGGCCAGGTCGGCCCGCTCGGCAACGGGCTGGCCATCGCGGGCGACTACGTCTCGGCCGCCTCGTTCCTCGGCATCAGCGGGGCGATCGCGCTGTCCGGCTTCAGCGGCTTCTACCTGGCCGCCGCCGTCCCGCTGGCGTACCTGCTGGTGCTGCTGGTGATCGCCGAACCGCTGCGCAACCTCGGCCGGTTCACCCTGGCCGACGCCGTCGCCGCGCGGTTCGCCGTACGCGGCCTGCGCGGCTGGCTGGCGACCACCACGATCGTCATCTCCGCCATGTACATGGTGATCCAGTTCGTCGGCGCCGGTCTGCTGGTGCAGGCGCTGCTCGGGGTGGACTTCGCGGTGGCGGTGCTCGTGCTCGGCCTGCTCATGGTCGTCTACACGATGTTCGGGGGCATGCTCGCCACGACCTGGGTGCAGGTGCTCAAGACCGGTCTGCTGCTGGGCGGCACGGCCACGATCCTGCTGCTGGTGCTGGTGAAGTACGGGCCGGACCCGCTCGGCGTGGTGCGCGGGCTCCCGGCGGAGTCCGTGGCCGCCGAGCCGACCGGGCCGCTCAAGACGATCGACACGATGTCCCAGCAACTCGCCCTCGCGTTGGGCGTCATGGGGCTGCCGCATGTGATGGTCCGGTTCCTGACCGTCCGCGACGCGCCCGCCGCGCGGCGTTCCGGCCTCGTCGCGCTCTGGGTGTTCAGCGCTTTCTACGTCGTGCTGCCGTTCCTGGGCTACGGGGCGCTGCGTGCGGTCGGCGCACCCGGGATCAGCGCGGCGCACGACAAGGGAAATCTCGCCGCTGTGCAGCTGGCCGAGGTGCTGGGTGGCGACGTGCTCCGGGCGGCGATCGTCGGCATCGCGCTGGCGACCATCCTCGCGGTGCTCGCCGGGGTCGCCATCGCCACCTCCGGCGCGTTCGCGCACGACCTCTACACGCACGTGATCAAGCGGGGCGCGGTCTCCCCGCGCGGGCAGCTGCGCGCGGCCCGGCTGTCGCTGGTCGGCATCGCGCTGGTGGCGATGCTGCTGGCGCTGGCGGCGAAGCAGTTCAACCTGGCCTTCCTGGCCAACGTCGCCTTCGCGGTGGCAGCGAGCACCAACATGCCGGTGCTGGTGCTGTCGATCTACTGGCGGCGGTTCAACCGCACCGGCGCGACCTGGGCGCTGGTCGGTGGGCTGATCACCAGCCTCGGACTGGTCGCCGTCAGCCCCAACGTGCTCGGCCCCACCGGCCTGGTCCCAGGAGTGGAACCGCTGTTCCCGCTGACGATTCCGGCGCTGGTCTCCGTTCCGGCCGCCTTCCTGCTGGCCGTCGCAGGATCGTGGTGGGGCCGCGACCGCGACGACGACGCCACGCCGTTCGGCCGGATCGAGCGTGCCGCCCTGATCGGCACCCGCTGAACCCGAGGAGAACGATGTCCGATCCCGCCCAGCTGAGCCGCCGAAGCGTGCTCGCCGCAGCCACCGCCCTCGGCGTCTCCGCCACCACCGCGACCGGCGCGCACGCGCGCGAAGCCGGTGGCGCCGCCATCGTCCGCGACACCTGGGGAACCCCGCACGTCTACGCAAGCACCCGCCGCGACCTGTTCCGCGGTTACGGCTACAGCGTCGCCGAGGACCGGCTGTTCCAGCTCGACATGGCGCGCCGCTCGTTCACCGGCCGCGTCGCCGAAGTGCTCGGCGCCGACCACGTCGAGCACGACCGCTCGGTGCGGGCCGAGACCGACACCCCGTCCATCCGAGGCCAGTACGACCGCCTGCCCCGGCAGGACCGCGACGTCGTCGACGGTTACGCCGAGGGCGTCAACGAGCGCATCCGGGAAGTGCTGGCGGACCGGGGAAACCTGCTGCCGCGCCAGTACTCCGCGCACGGCTTCGACCCCACCCCGTGGACCGGTCTCGACGTGGTGATGATCTTCGTGGGGACGATGGCGGTCCGCTTCTCCGACACCACGGTGCAGGCGGCGAACCTGGCCACGCTGACCGAACTCGTCGAGCACTTCGGCCCGGAGCGGGGGCGGGAGCTGTTCGACCAGCTCGTGTGGCGCGACGATCCCGACGCACCGACGACCGTTCCCTCCGCGCCCGCACGGGTGCCGCACGTCCTGCCCGCGTTGTCGGCGAGGCAGTCCGCGATCCCGGTTCTCCCGGAGGCCGCCGGAACCGGGCCCGTCCGCTTCAGCAACGCCTGGCTGATCGGCGGCGGCAAGACCCGGTCCGGTGGGGCGATCCTGGTCAACGGCCCGCAGTTCGGGTTCTTCCGGCCCGCCTACACCTACTCCGTCGGCCTGCACGGCGCGGGGTTCGACGTCGTCGGCAACACGCCGTTCGGCTACCCGGTCGTCCTCTTCGGGCACAACGAGCACATCGCCTGGGGCTCGACCGCCGGTATGGGCACCAGCGTCGACCTGTACGCCGAACAGCTCAACCCCGCCGATCCGGACGAGTACCTGTTCAACGGTTCCTACCGCAGGATGGACGAGCGCACCGAGACCATCGCGGTCCGCGGCGCCGATCCCGTCACCACGACCGTCCGGTCCACAGTGCACGGTCTGGTCACCGCAGGCGATCCGGCCGGGGGAGTCGCCTACAGCACCCGGCGGGCGTGGGCGGGCAAGGAGCTGGAATCGCTGTTCGGCTGGCTGGACTCCACCCGGGCCCGGTCCTGGCCGGAATGGCTCGAACAGGCGGGGCGCAACGCCACCTCGATCAACTGGTACTACGCCGACCGCGACGGCAACATCGGCTACGTCCACACCGGCAGGTACCCGAAGCGCAGGCCCGGTGTCGACCCGCGGCTGCCGATGTCGGGCACCGGCGACATGGAATGGCTCGGGCTGCAACCGTTCTCCTGGAACCCCAAGGTGTTCAACCCGGAACAGGGGTTCATCGCCAACTGGAACAACAAACCCGCCGCCGGTTACGAAGGCACCTCGTCGTGGTCGTCGGCCGACCGGGTCAACGAGATCACCGACCTGCTGCGGGACCGCTCGGACATCACGCCGCGGCAGGCGTGGGACGTCATCGCCGGGACGTCGTTGCTCGACGTCAACGCCCGGTACTTCCTCGGCGCACTGCGGTCGGCGACGGCCGACCTGCCCGAGGACTCCGACGAGGCCCGGGCCGTCGGCCTGCTCGGTGAGTGGGACCGCGCCAACGCCGACCGCGACGGTGACGGCCGCTACGACCACCCGGGCGGCGCGATCATGCGCGCCTGGCTGGAGCGGATGGTCGGCCAGGTCGTCGCCGGACTGCCGGCGGGTGTCCGGGAGCACTACGGCAGGACCGGATATCCGGACTCCAGCGAGGGAATCGGGTCGCTGAACATCTCCCCCGGCGTCCAGCTCGTCCACAACGCCCTGCGCGGGCCGGAATCCGGTGTCCCGCAGAAGCACGACCTGTTCGGCGGCAGGCCCGTCGACGAGGTGGTCCGCGAAGCGCTCGGCGCGGCGATCGAGGATCTCCGCCACCGCCACGGCCCGGACATGCGACAGTGGAAGGCGCCGGTGGTGCCCGCGACCTTCGACCACGAGAACTTCGCCGGGATTCCGCAGGCACTGCCGGAGGAAGCGGTCAGCCGCGGCGCGTTCATGAACCGCGGCAGCCAGAACGACATCGTCGTGCTCGACCGCGACGGGATCACGGCCGCGGAGGTGTGCGCGCCCGGCCAGAGCGGGTTCGTCGCTCCGGACGGGGCGACCGGCGCCCACTACCAGGACCAGCTCGACCTGTTCTTGTCGTTCCGGAACAAGCCGGTCTGGTTCACCCCCGACGAGGTGCGCGCGCACCAGTCCTCCGTGCGCCACCTGCCTTGAGCGAGGGCATGCGCGATTCGCCACCGGTTGAGTAGTGTGCTCGCCAACACCAGGCGGCCAGCCGGTGCCCGCACCCCTCAGAGCGGGCACCGGTACTGCCGTGACCTGCGAGGACGTGCCATGACAATGTCGTCGAAGAACTTGGGTGCGTCGAAGAATCCGGGCGCGTCGAACGACCTGGGCGCGCCGGACGACCTCGGCCCACTGCTCGCCCGGGGAGTGCGCGACCTCCGCCGGGTGACCGGACTTCCGGTCGCCTTCGGCGGTGCGGTCTCGCCCGACCACCGCACCCTGGTCATCGAGCAGCTCTGCGGGACGGCCACCCGGTCGCTGGCGAACCTGCAGGTCAGCGCGGGAGCCGGGCTCGGCGGCAAGGCGCTCGCGCTGGCCCGGCCCTCGGCCGTCGAGGACTACCTCAGCGCCAGGGGCATCACCCACCGCTACGACGCGGCCGTCGCGCCGGAGCGGTTGCAGGCGATGCTCGCGCTGCCGGTCCGGGTCGGCGGCCGGACGCGGGCGGTCCTCTACGCGGCCACCAGGCAGCGGGTCCGGTTCGGCGACGTCGTGCTGCGCTCCGCCGCCCAGGTCGTGCACCAGGTGGAGCGCGACCTCGAAGCCGAGCAGGAGGTGCTGCGCCGCCTGGAGGCGCCTGCCACGTTGTCCCGCGACGAGATCGACGACCTCTGCGCGGAGCTGACGGCCATCGCCGGAACCGTCTCCGACGACGGCGCCCGCACCCGGCTCCTCGACGTGTGCCACCGGGTGCGCTCCCGGACCCACCAGCCCCGGCCCGCGGTTTCGCTGTCCCCCCGCGAAACCGAAGCCCTCGCGCTGGTCGCCGCCGGATGCACCAACGACGAGATCGCGCACCGGCTCGGGCTGCTGCCGAACACCGTCAAGTCCTACCTGAAGAGCGCGATGAAGAAGCTCGACGCGACCAACCGCGTGCAGGCGGTCAACCGCGCGCGCGAGGCCGGGCTGATCAGGTGATCCGCCTGCGGGACCGGAATCCCGGCCCCGCAGGACGGATCGCAGCGGTCGCGCGAACCCGTCAGAAGACCGGGCGGACGTAGCCGTAGACGGCGCCGCCGTTGGTCGTCTTCGTCTTCGGGTCGATCGTCCGCTTGACCACCTTGTCGGACAGGTTGCCGTCGATGGTGGTCAGCTTGCCGTCGGAGTGGACCTTGACCACGATGCCGACGTGGCCGTCGAGGCTGCCCGGCACGCCGTAGACGATCGCGTCACCGGCCTGCGGGTTGCCGCCCCTGGTTCCCGCCGGGCGGCGCTTGAGCAGGTCCTTGTCCTTGCCCCACTTCGCCCAGTACGTCGCGACCCACGCCTTGCCGTAGCCTGCGGGCGGCAGCTTGCTGACGCCGGCCTTCTGCCACACCCAGCGGGCGAACATGCCGCACCACGCCGCGCAGTCCCTGCTGTACTTGTTGCAGTTGTTGGCGCGCTCGGTGTAGCCGATCTCCTTGGTGGCGATGCGGACGATGTCCTTGCGGCCCGCCGCCGCGACATCGGTGCCCGCGGCCAGTTCCGCCATCGCGGCGGCCGTCAGCTCCGGGTACTCGTCGGCCACCTGGCTGGTGGCCGCGAGTCCCGGTTCGACCGGGGGCACCGCGCTCGCGGTGCCGGACGCGCCCAGGAACGCGACGGTGGTGATCGCGGCGGCGATGACTGCGGTTCTCGGATTCACGAACGTTCTCCTCTTCTTCTCGAACATGCCAGGACGGGAAACCCCGAATCGGCATCGGGGACGGGAGAGAAATGCCATCCGCGGCGCATGGAATTCGCGGGTGGCCGATTTCGGTTCGCACCGGCGGTCACGCCGGGCGGGACAAAGATTGCCCGGCCGGGCGGGAAAAGGACAACAGCATTGGCCGTCCCGGACTTGTCCGAGGTTGTCCGGCCTGGTCAGAGCCGTGTCCGGAAACGCATTGGACGTTCCCGGACCGATTCCGGGAACGCACCTCGAACGGCCGATGTCAGGCAGGTCCGGCTTGGGCAAAGTGTGGAGCCATGGAAAAGCAGCGGGAGTTGTCCCCGCAACAGGCGCGGGATGCCGTCGAGTTCACCGCGTTGCTCCGCCGGCTCAAGCAGCGGTCCGGGCTGACCTATCGGCAGCTGGAAGGGCGCGCGGCCGAGCGCGGCGAGGTGCTGGCGCGCAGCACCCTGGCCGATGTCCTGGAGGGCAAGCGGTTGCCGCGCCCCGAGTTGCTGGCCGCGTTCGTGCGGGCGTGCGGGGACGACGACGTGGAGACGTGGTTGCGCGCCAGGGAAAGGATCGCCGCGGCGGTCGAGGAACCGGCTCCGGCCCGCAAGAGCCGCGTGCTTCCGGTGTCGGTGGCGGCCGGAGCCGTGGTCGTGGCTGTCACGGCGGCCTGGCTCCTGGTTTCGGCGGGCGGATCGGGTGAGCGACCCGGCGCGGAATCCCCCGCCCTACCGGGCGGCTGGGTGCGCCTGCGTCCGGTCAGCGCGCCCGGCCTGTGCCTGACCGACGGGCAGGTCCGGGACCGGCGGTACACCGCGCTGGTCGCCGTGCAGCGGCCGTGCGACGCGGTGGCACCGCAGACAACCCTGCTGGAGCCGGTGGGCGGGGGCTTGCACCGCATCCAGTGGCACCACCCCGATCACGGCAAGGGCTGTCTGAAAGCGCTGGCCGACGGACCGGCTGCCGGGCTGCTGGAACCGTGGGACGCTTGCGACCAGGCGACTTCCTTCCGCATCGAACCGCGGTTCGGCACCTACGTGCTGCGGGTGGACGGCCGGGGGTGCGTCGGAATCGCGGGCTCCGATCCGGGCGAAGGCGCCGAAGCGGTCGTGGAGCAGTGCGCGGGGCAGGACGGCCAGGCGTTCTTCATCGAGCCCGCTACCCCCTTTGTGGGGTAGTCCGCCTCCGCCCGGATGGCCATGATTCGGTCCACTCGCGACGGGGCGGAAAGGGGCGGCAGATGTTCTTCGACCTGGGAGTGCGGGACTTCCTCGACCGGGCCGAGCTGGTCTATCCCGATCGGATCGCCGTGGTCGACGAACCCGACCAGCCCGCGGCGTCCTGGGGTTCGCTGACCTACCGGGAGGTCGCGCGGCTCGCGCGGGCGCAGGCGGCGAGCCTGGACGAACTGGGCGTGCCGGTCGGCGGCCGGGTCGCGATCGTGTCGCACAACGCCGCCCGGCTGCTGGTGTCGTTCTTCGGCGTCTCGGCGTGGGGACGGGTCCTGGTGCCGGTCAACTTCCGGCTCGCCCCGGCCGAGGTCCGCTACATCGTCGAACACTCCGGCGCCGACGTCGTCATGGTCGATCCCGAGCTGCGGCACCTGCTCGACGCCGTCACCGGCAAGCACGTGTTCGTGCTCGGCGAGGACGACGACAAGATCTTCGGCAGCACCGCCGAACCGGCGCCCTGGGACACCGACGAGTCGGCGACGGCCACCCTGAACTACACGTCCGGAACCACGGCCCGGCCCAAGGGCGTGCAGCTCACCCACCGCAACCTGTGGATCAACGCGACGGTGTTCGGGCTGCACACGACGCTCGACGACAACGACGTCCTGCTGCACACGCTCCCGATGTTCCACTGCAACGGCTGGGGCATGCCGTACGCGGTGACCGGCCTGGGCGGTAGGCACGTCGTGTTGCGCAAGATCGATGGCGGCGAGATCCTGCGGCGGATCCGCGACCACGGGGTGACGATCCTGTGCGCCGCGCCCGCCGTGGTCGCCGCCGCGCTGGATGCCGCCCGCGACTGGGACGGTGAGATCCCGGGCCGGGACCGGGTGCGGATCGTGGTCGCGGGCGCTCCCCCGCCGACCCGGACCATCCAGCGGGTGCGCGAGGAACTCGGCTGGGAGTTCATCCAGATCTACGGCCTGACCGAGACCGCGCCGCTGCTGACGTTCAACCGGATGCGCTCGGAGTGGGCCGAGCTGGCCGGCACCGAGCAGGCCCGCCTGCTCGGCCGTGCCGGGGCGCCGGCGGTCGGGGTGCGCATCCGCATCGACGAGAGCGGCGAGGTCCTCGCCCGGTCGAACACCAACCTCGCCGGCTACTGGAACGACCCGCAGGAGACCGCGCGGGTGCAGGCGGGCGACTGGTTCCACACCGGTGACGGCGGCAGCCTGACCGACGGCTACCTCACCATCGCCGACCGGAAGAAGGACGTGATCATCACCGGCGGCGAGAACGTCTCGTCCATCGAGGTCGAGGACGCGCTCACCTCGCACCCGGCGGTCCGGGAGGTCGCGGTGATCGGGATCCCGGACGAGAAGTGGGGCGAGCTGGTCACGGCCCTGGTCGTCGTGGAGGACGAGATCACCGCCGACGGTCTGATCGCGCACTGCCGCGAGCACCTGGCGGGGTACAAGTGCCCGAAGCGGGTGGAGTTCCTCGACGAGCTCCCCCGCACCGCGACGGGCAAGATCCAGAAGTTCAAGCTCCGCGCGCCTTTCTGGGAGGGCCACGACCGCCAGGTCCACTGAGGACCGGGTGTCGGGCGTCCGACGCGCCTGGCAGTGCGCGTCGGACGGCGCCTGAGGGGCCCGGGGGCCGGGAAGCGCGAGCGCTGCGCGCAGTGTCCAGACGGCCGACGAGTGGTACTGCCACGACACCAGTTCGGGCACGAACGGATCGGAACCGCGCATGGTTGGCGTGCGGTACGCGGTCGCGTCATCCTCGCCATGGAGCATCACCACGTCGGCACAGCGAGCAGGACATCGGTGTCGGAATCCGCGCTTCGCTTCACGGCGCAGCGACCATCGGAACCCGGGCCATCCGGTGTGCCTCGGCGTTGCAATCGGCGCAGGTCTCCCACAACCACGCCTCGACGGAGTTGTCGACCTCGACGCTCTCCCCGCACAACATGGTGACCGCTTCGCCATCGGACCAGCCGCCAGCAGCGAGCCGGTCGGTCGTCGCGTGTCGTTGGCCCTCGGCAGGAACCCATCGAAATGGATGCGGGCGGTAGCTCGTTTGCGGCATGCCCATACCGTCGTCGCGCCATCACGCCCGATGCAGGGGTTGCGTCATGCGGACAGCTATGCGCATAGGTCGGTTAGACCGCCACCCGTCGATCAAGCTCGGCAAGCATGTCCGCGAGGGTGGACTGGGTCGAGGTACGCCGGGACTCGGCGATCATGCGCTGCAGCAGTCGGCTCACACGATCTGATCCCATGTCGGCAGCAAGCGAGACCAATTCTTCGGTAACGGTCTCGGCGCGGCTCCAGTCTCGTACGCGGATGAGCGCTTCGAGGAGATGCGCGTTGTTTTCGTACCGCCATCGCGGCTGCTGGGTGGCGAAGTGCTCAGCCGCCCTGCTGAACCAGTCGACGGCGGTGGACCAGTTGCCGAGACCGGCGCAAAGCATTCCCTCGTTCCAGTCGACCACCCCGTTACCGACCCACCACGTCCACGCCGGGTCACTACCGCGCACGCCATCGGAAAGCGCCGTCCTGGAACGGCTCATCTCCGCCAGAGCTTCGGTTTCGGCTCCGAGGTCCGCGAGCGCGCGAGCTCGGCGAATCCGCAGCAGTGTTGTGACGCGAGGCGATAGGAAGCCATCGTCCATCGCGGTGTCGACGATTCGCAGTGCCTCGCGAGGTCTGCCCACGTACAGGCTTTGCATGCTCCAGTTCGAGAGCGTGAACAGCTCGATCGCACGATCCCCCGCCATCCGGGAGAGCGTCAGCGATTCCAGGTTCAGCGTCCGTGACTCGTCCTGGCGATCGGTGTCGTACAGCAGCCATCCCGCGAGTTCGCCCATTTCACCGGTCACAGCTTCGAAATCACGCTCCACTGCGCGTTCGTAGAGCCTGCTGGAAAGTTTTCGGTGGGCTGTGCGGAACAAGCGCACTGCGAGACCGGCGATGTCGTTCCCGCCATGCAGGCCATCGAGGGCAACGAGGTGATGAATGGTTTCCCGCATGCTGTCGACGTAGCGGCTGTCCACGGGCCGATCGTGTTCGTCCGGCGCGATCACCCCGGTGAAGACGTCTGCGGGTTCTGCGAGGGCGACCAACGCCCCGCCACCATCGAGCACGTCGTCCAGGTGCTGTGCGGTGGTGCCGTCGGGAGTTTGTTTGTCGTTCTCGTAGCGGCAGATGCTGGATTGACTAACGTACGCTCGTCGGGCGAGCTGCGGTTGCGACAGTCCTGCTGCCAGCCGGAGCCGCCGGAGCGCCTGTCCGAAGCTTTCGAACATACCGATGCCCCTTCCACCGGAGATACCAGCGACAGTAGCCGAGGATCACTCCGCGATCAGAAAACCACTATCCATGCGGGCTGCAGCTCACCACGGACACGCCATATGCATACGCCGCGCATAGACGCATGGGCTGCAACTGCGCGGCGGAGAGCTGGTCAACATGCTCTCCAAGCTGCTCGGGGCACGCTTGCGCCGAGCCGTCGCGGCGGGATACCGCAGGCGTTTCCCCGCTGACAAGACCTCCGAGACCAGCCTCGCTACATCGGTAGCGACACGTTCGGCCTCGCGGGAAGCTCCGGGCTGCGAGACGGGTCGACGCCGCACGAAACATGCACGCCGCTGAGGATCACAACGCTGATCGCCGCTCCAGCACCTCCCCGAGAACCGCCACGCCTTCGGCGATGTCCGCCGGTGAGTTCGCCGCGTAGCCGAGCACGAATCCGGGGTCGCCGGGTCGCTGGCGGTGCCAGGACAACGGCTGCACCTTCACCCCGCGCGACAGCGCCTCGTGGGCCGCCGTGAGATCGCTGAACCCGGCGGGGAACGTGATCGTCAGGTACAGGCCGGCCGCCGCACCGTGCACGACCGCGCCGGGGAGGTGGGTGCGAATCGCCTCGATCATGGCGTCCCGGCGGCGGCGGTGCCGGGTGCGCAACGTCCGCAAATGCCGTTCCAGCGCACCGGATTCCATCATCCTGGCCAGCACCAGCTGGGGCAGCACCGCGTTGCCGAGGTCGGCGAACCGCTTGGCCGCCGCCAGAGGCTCCCGGTACTCCGGCGGCGCGACCACCCAGCCGATCCGCAGTGCGGGCGCGAGCAGCTTCGACACGCTTCCGGCGTAGCAGACGCGGTCGGGCAGCATCGCCCGCAGCGCGGGTGCCGGCGCGCGGTCGTAGCGGTGTTCGGCGTCGTAGTCGTCTTCCACGATCAGGCCGCCTTCTTCGGCCCAGCGCAGGAGTTCCCGACGCCGCTGCCCGCCGAGCACGACGCCGGTCGGGAACTGGTGCGCCGGGGTCAGCAGCACCGCCCGAGCTCCGCTCGCCCGCAGCTCGTCGACGCGGACTCCGCCGGCGTCGACCGGGACCGGCGGCGTGTCCAGCTGCCAGTACCGGAGGTGCTGGCGCACGCCGAGCGACCCGGGGTCCTCCACTGCGATCTCGTGAACACCGTTGTCCCGCAACGCTTTTCCGAGCAGTGCGAGCGCCTGGGCGACCCCGCCGACGATAAGGACGTCGTCCGGATCCGCGCTGACACCGCGATTCCGGGCCAGCCACCGGGACACCGCCTGGCGCAGAACCGCTGTTCCGCGCGGATCGGCGTATCCCAGGTCCGCTGCCGAAAGCTCGTTGAGCACCGCACGCTCGGCACGCGCCCAGGCCGCGCGCGGAAACGCGGCCAGCTCCGGCACTCCGGGCGAGAGGTCGATCCTGGCGGGCGCCAGGCGCAGTGAGTCGAAGACGTCCTCCCCCGGCTCGGTGGCGAACGGTTCCGCCGCCTCCGCAGCCGGAGTCCGGTCGGTCGACGCCGGGGCGGCCACCACGACCGTCCCCGCCCGACCTCGCCCGGCGATCTGCCCGCTCTCGGCCAGGCGCTGGTACGCCTCGGTGACCACTCCCCTGGACACGCGCAGCTCGGCGGCCAGCACGCGGGTCGCGGGCAGGCGGCTGCCGACCGGCAGGCGGCCGTCGACGATCGCGTCCCGGAGGCGGCGGGCGAGCTGCTCGGTCTTCCCACCGGGCGCAGCGTCGTCGAGGGTCAGCTGGAGAAAGTCCGCCCCCGGCGTTGTGGACCGACCGAAGCGGACCTCTTTGGACCTGTCCATCGGTCCATTGTCCCCGGCAGGGTGGCTGCATGAGCACAGCCGAATACGTGCACGGGTACTCCGCGGCCGAAGCCCGGCGCCTGGGCGACCAGGCCGACGTTCTGGCGGAACTGCTGCACGCCGACACGGCCTACCCGCCCGGAAGCCGGGTGCTGGAGGCCGGGTGCGGCGTCGGCGCGCAGACGGTGCACCTGGTCGCGAACAGCCCGGGCGCGCAGGTCGTCGCCGTCGACGTCTCCGCCGACTCCCTCGCGCGGGCCCGATCCGCCGCACCGGGCGCGGAATTCCACCGCGCCGACCTGCACGCGCTGCCGTTCCCGGACGGCTCCTTCGACCACCTCTTCGTCTGCTTCGTCCTGGAACACCTGCCCGACCCCCGGAAAGCGCTGACCGCGCTGCGCCGCGTGCTGCGGCCCGGCGGCACGATCACCGCTGTCGAAGGCGATCACGGGTCGGCGTTCTTCCACCCCGACAGCGAACACGCCCGCGCGGCGATCAACTGCCAGGTCCGGTTGCAGGCAGGAAACGCGCTGATCGGCCGCGAGCTGCAACCGCTGCTGGCCGATGCCGGGTTCACCGACGTCGTGGTCCGCCCGCGCACGGTCTACGCCGACCGGACCCGGCCGGAGCTCGTCCGCGGCTTCACCCGCAACACCTTCATCGCCATGGTGGAGGCGGTCCGGGACGACGCGCTGGCCGCCGGGCTGACGACCCCGGACGACTGGCACCGGGGAATCGCCGACCTGCACCGCACCGCCGAGGAAGGCACGTTCGTCTACACGTTCTTCAAGGGTGTCGCGGTGAATCCGGGCCAAGGGCAGTTCGGCAAGCTGGTCACTGAGGGATGACTTCCACCTCAGGTGCTTAGTCGATACAGAACTCGTTGCCCTCGATGTCCAGCATCGGGATGCACGAATCATGGCCGTCGTACAGCGTTTGCACGTGTACTGCGCCGAGCGGGACCAGCCGTGCGCATTCGGCCTCAAGTGCGGCGAGGCGTTCTTCACCCACGAGTCCGGTCCCGACCCGCACATCAAGATGCACCCGGTTCTTGACGGCCTTCCCTTCGGGGACGCGCTGGAAGTACAGCCGCGGGCCCACACCTGAGGGATCTACGCAGGCGAACCAGGAACCCTGCTGCTCAGAGGGCTGCGAACGCTGGAAATCGTCCCAAGTGGCAAACCCCTCCGGCGGCGGCGGTATGACGTACCCCAACACCTCGCACCAGAAACGAGCGAGACGCTCAGGTTCCGCGCAGTCAAAGGTGACTTGGAACTTCTTGATCGCTGACATCGATGCACCGTAACAAGGGGACTTGAGGCTCCGCCGCTCATTTCCGGGCAGTCCAGGATCAGTTACGGGACAACCCTTAGCCGCGGAACTCCAGCACCGTCCGGCCCTCGGCCATCGCACCCGAGTCGCGGAGCACCAGCCCGCAGTCGGCCGCCAGCCCGATCAGCTCGTCGACCGTCCGCTCCCGGCCGCCGAAGCACATCAGCATGAACAGGTCGATCGCGGTGTCGGACCCCTGGCCCCGCACCGGCTCGATCACCACCACGGTGCCGTCCGGTCCGGCGGCCCGGCGGCAGGCGGTCAGGATCCTGCGGGCGTGTTCGTCGTCCCAGTCGTGCAGGATGTCGGACAGGACGTAGGCGTCCGCGCCCTCCGGCAGCGGATCGAAGAAGCTGCCCGCAACGGCGGCGGCGCGATCGGCGAGCCCGGCCGCCGCGAACCGGTCGGCGGCCGCGGCAGCGGTCGGAGGCAGGTCCAGGACCTCCCCGCGGACGTCGGGGTGGGCGCGCAGGATCGCGGCGAGCACCTGCCCGTCACCCCCGCCGACGTCGAGGACGCGGGGGAAGCGGCTCCAGTCGAAGCGTTCGGCGATCTGCGCGGCCAGCGTCTGGAACCGCCAGTTCATCTGCGCGTCGAACGAGCGCCGCAGCCGCGGCTCGGAGTCCAGATCCGACCAGAAGTCGCGGCCGTACCGGTGCGGGTAGGCGGGAGCGCCGGTGGTGATCGTCCCCAGCAGCTCGACGAAGGCGAGCTCCGCGCGCCCGCCCGCGCTGTTGATGTCGAGCAGGGGCCTGATCCCCTCCGGAGCGTCCTCGCTCATCTGGGCGCCGAGGTCCGTGGGCCGGTAGTGGCCGGAATCCGCGTCGAGGTCGAAGACGCCGACCGCGACCAGATGATCGAGCAGACATCCCAGTGCAGGCGCGGATGTTCCGGTATCGGAAGCGAGTTGTTCCACCGTCGCCCCCGTGCTCCCCGCGCGCTCCACCAAGCCGAGCGTCGCGGCCACGCGGATGGACATCGGGGTGGCCATGTCGGCCATGGCCCTGATCGAGGGTGCTGCCGTTGACACGTTCACCTTTGAAGGCTATCCGCGCGGACAAACGGCTTTTGCCGAGCGAGCGGTGGTACCGCACCACCGCTCGCCCAGCGCGTCAGCCTGCTCGGACAGCCGTGCGGTAGAGCCAGATGACGAAGCACGCGAACGCCGCGATGCCGAGGACGTTCGTGCCGATCTCGAAAGCCCCGTCGGACATTCCCAGCGCCGACGGGCTGATCGCGAACACGTCCGCGCTCTGGGCGATGGCGAACGGGATCGCGAGGAGGATGCCGACCAGCGCCTCACCGGTGATCAGGCCGGACGCGAACAGCACGCCCCGGCCGGCTTCGCCGTCCTGCTCCCCGCGCCCGCGGCGCGCCCGCGCGGCGACGTGGGCGATCAGCCCGCCCGCCAGGATCGGCACCGACAGCTCGAACGGCAGGTAAAGCCCCACCGCCACGGCCAGCACCGGCATCCGGAACGACGAGCCGCGGCGCCCCAGCAGCTGGTCGGCGACGATGAGCAGCACCGCCAGCACCCCACCGGTGATGATCATCGGCCAGGGCAGGCCACCGAGCAGGACGCCCTTGGAGATCGAGCTCATCAGCGCGGCCTGCGGAGCCTGCAACGCCTGCGCCGGGTCCATGTCCGGGCGCGGCAGGGAATCGCCCATGCCGTAGGCGGTGTAGAGCACCGACAGGATCGGGGCGATGCACAGCGCCGACACCACGACCCCGACGATCAGCATGATCTGCTGCTTGTACGGCGTGGCGCCGACCAGGTAGCCGGCCTTGAGGTCGTGCAGGTTGTCCCCGGCGATGGCCGCCGCGCAGGTCACCACGCTCGACAGCAGCACCGCGGTCGCGGCGGCGATGGTCGCCTTCGCCTCGTCGGCGCTGAAGTCGATCCGGCTGCCGAGAATTCCCAGCAGCGCCAGCGAACTCGCCAGCAGCGTCATCACGGTCACGCCCGACACCGGGTTGTTGGACGACCCGACCAGACCGGTCATGTAGCCCGACACCGAGGAGAACAGGAATCCCGCGATGAGCGAGAAGACCAGGCCGAAGGCGATCGTGCCCGCGAACAGCCCGCCGCCGATCTCCAGCCGCCCGCCGTCCACGACGGACAGGAACACCAGCAGGACCGGGATCGCCATCAGGATCGTCCCGTACACCAGGTAGTTGGCCGGGAGGTCGCGCTCGGTGCGCTCGACCGTGGCCTCCCCGCTGCCCCGCGCCTCCCGGACGGCCCGAAGCGACGAGCGGAGGCTGTCGCGCATCGGCCGCAGCACCGACAGCAGCGCCCACAGCCCGCCGACGGCCATCGCGCCGACGCCGAGGTACCGCACCTGCTCGCTCCAGACCGCCTCCGCGGCGTCGTAACCCGTGGCGCCGCTGACGATGGTCTGCAACTGGGCGGGATCGGCGAACGCCATGTAGAGCGGGATGCCGACGAGCCAGGCGAGCGCGCCACCGGCGAACACGAGCACGGCGATGTTGAGCCCGACGATGTAGCCGACGCCGAGCATCGCGACCCCGAGCTCGCTGCCGAACCCGATGACCACGCCGCCGGCCTTCACCGCTCCGGTCACGGTCGAGGAGGCGATGCCCAGGCCGGTCTGGCAGAACTTCAGCACGGCACCGGCGATTCCGGCGATCGTGATGTACCGGGCGCTGCTGCCGCCGCGCTCGCCCGCCTTGAGCACCTCGGCAGTGGCCACGCCCTCGGGGAACTGCAACGGCTTGTCCACGATGAGCGCGCGCCGCATCGGGACCGTGAACAGCACGCCGAGCACGCCGCCGCACAGCGAGAGCGTCATGACCGGCCAGAACGGGAACTCCGTCCAGTAGCCCAGCAGCACGAGCGCGGGCAGCGTGAAGATCACACCAGCCGCCAGTGCCTCGCCCGCCGACGCCGCCGTCTGCACGATGTTGTTCTCGACGGTCGTGGCTCCGCGCAGCATGCGCAGCACGGCCATCGAGATGACGGCGGCGGGGATCGAGGCGGACACCGTCAGGCCGACCTTGAGCCCCAGGTACGCGTTCGCCCCGGCCAGCAGCGCCGCCAGCACGATGCCGAGGACCACGGCCTTGACCGTGATCTCCCTGGGACTCGCCGAAGCGCGCGGTCCGGTTCCGTCTTCTGCCACTTGAGCCATCTGCGGACGTCCTTGTCGAATGCGGAGGCACCTGGTCGCGGCGGTGCGGAGCCGTCCGCACCGCCGCGGGTGATCTTCGCATCGGATGCCGCACCGGCCGGTGGTGATCGGCGCGTTTCCGCCAGCGACCGGACCGATTCAGCGACCGCCGGGAGGCGAACCCCTCGACCTGCCCGGGGCCGCTGACCTGTCCGGCGCCGTTCACCGCCGCAGGGCCTTGCGCGCCAGCCAGTTCCCGGTGAACTGCGCGGCCTGCACCAGCACGATGATCACCACCACCGCGACCGCGGTGACCGCCCAGTCGAACCGCTGGTAGCCGTAGGCGATGGCGAAATCGCCCAGCCCACCGCCGCCCACAGCGCCCGCGACCGCGCTCATGTCGACCACCGCGACGAAGACGAAGGTGTAGCCGAGGATCAGCGGCGCCAGCGCCTCCGGCACCAGCAGGGTCGCGATGATCCGCAGCGGGCTCGCGCCCATCGCCCTGGCCGCCTCGACCACCCCGGGATCGATGCTGAGCAGGTTCTGCTCGACGATCCGGGAGATCCCGAACGTCGCCGCGAGCACCAGCGCGAAGGTCGCCGCCCCGGTGCCGAGCTGGGTGCCGACCACCGCGATGGTCAGCGGCCCGACCGCGGTGATGAAGATGATGAACGGGATCGGCCGGATGATGTTGACCAGCACGTTGAGCACGGTGAACACCACCCGGTTGGCCAGCAGCCCGCCGGGCCTGGTGGTGTGCAGCAGGATTCCCAGCAGCAGCCCGAGAACCCCGCCGACGACCAGGGTCGTGACCACCATCCACAGCGTCTGGCCGACCGAGGTCAGCAGGACCGGGCCGAGCGTCTGCCAGTCGGCGTTCATGCGATCAGCTCCTGCACCTCGGTCGCCTCGCGCAGCTCGGCGATGACGGCGTCGACGTCGGTGTCGGCGCCGACCAGTTCCAGCGTCAGCCCGCCGAAGGAGGCGCCGCCGAGCTCCTTGACGCCGCCGTAGACGATCTCGAAGCGCACCCGGTGGCGGGCGACCGCGTCCGAGAGCACCGCGCCGATGCGCTGGTCGTCGCGGATGCGGGCGGTGACCAGCCGCCCGCCGTGGCGGGCGCGGATGCGGGCGAGGTCGTCGCCGCTGGGCCGGTCCCGCAGCACCGTCTCGACGAACCGGCGGGTGGTCTCGGTCCGGGGCGAGCCGAACACCTCGGCGACCGGGCCCTGCTCGACGATCCGGCCCGAGTCCAGCACCGCGACCCGGTCGGCGATCTCGCGGACGACCTCCATCTCGTGGGTGATCGCCACGATCGTCACGCCCAGCTCGGTGTTGACCCGCTTGAGCAGGCGCAGCACCTCGCCGGTGGTCTCCGGGTCCAGCGCGCTGGTCGACTCGTCGGCCAGCAGGATCTTCGGGTTGGTCGCCAGCGCCCTGGCGATGCCGACCCGCTGCTTCTGGCCGCCGGAGAGCTGGTCCGGGTAGTGCCACGCCTTGTCGGTGATGCCCACGAAGCTCAGCAGCTCGGCCACCCGGCGCTCCCGGTCGGCCTTGTTCCAGCCGGCGATCCGCAGCGGGTAGGCCACATTTCCGAACACCGTGCGCGAGCGCAGCAGGTTGAACTGCTGGAACACCATGCCGATGCCGCGCCGGACCTCCCGCAGCCTGCGCTCGCCGAGCCCGGTGAGGTCGGTGCCGTCCACCAGCACCCGGCCCGAGCTGACCGGTTCGAGCGCGTTGATCAGCCGGACCAGCGTGCTCTTGCCCGCGCCGGAGTAGCCGATGATCGCGAACACCTCGCCCGCGTCGACGGTGAGGTCCACGCCTTCCAGCGCGGTCACCGCGCCGAAGGTCTTGCGCACGTCACGGAACTCGATGACCGGGCTCATCGCCGCCCGGCCCGCACGGTCTCGGACAGCCTGGCCAGGATCGCGTCCAGGTCGGACCGCGGCCGGTCCACCATCACCGAGGTGCCCTTGGACTCGGCCTGCACCTGGGCCACCACGGCGCTGTCCTTGTAGAGCTGCGCGACGCGCTGGTAGACGGGGTTGTCCCGGTCGGCCGCCCGGGTGGCGATGACGTTGATGTAGGGCTCGGCGGACGGGCTGGCCGGGTCGTCGCCGAACAGCGCCTTCGACGGGTCGAGGCCGCCGTTGAGGGCGTAGTTGTTGTTCACGATCGACGCGTCCACCGACGGCAGCGCGGTGACCGTCTGCGCGGCGTCCACCGGGGTCACCGACACCTTCGACGCGGCGGCGTCGATCTCGGCCGGGGTCGACAGCACGCTGCCTCCGCCGTTGAGCTTGACCAGCCCGGCGGACTGGAGCACCAGCAGCGCGCGGGCCTGGTTGGTCGGGTCGTTGGGGATCGCGACCGTGCCGCCCGCCGGGATGTCGGCGACGGTGGCGTGCTTCTGCGAGTACAGCGACAGCGGCACCACGAAGGTCGACCCCACGGGCACCAGCGAGTCGTTGTTGGACACGTTGTAGTTGGCCAGGAAGAGCAGGTGCTGGAACAGGTTCAGGTCGATCTGGCCCTGCGACACCGCCGGGTTGGGCTGGGTGTAGTCGCTGAAGTTCACCGGCACGATGTCGATGCCCTCGCGGGCCGCGATCTCCTTGAACGTCGGCCAGTACGGCGAGCTGGCGTCCGTGGTGCCGATGCGGACGGTGACCCGGTCACCGCCGGAGCCGCCGCTGGTGGTGAACACGAGCACCGCCACCAGCGCGGCGGCCAGCACCACCCCGAGGCCGATCAGCGGCCCCTTCTTCCTGGCCGGCCGCGGCGGGAGCGCGGCGACGTCGTTCTGGTTCTCTGACATGCGCCCACGATGGCCGAGCGCGCCGCGCGGCCCAAGGCGTTCCACCGTGTGAGCCACGAAAGGGACGATTTGCCCCCAGGTCCGGCGCTGTGTTAACGGCCGAATTCCGCCGCAGGGACGGGAAAGCCGCGTTCCGGTCCACTTGAGACGATGATCACGTTCACCGCTCCAGGACGGCCTGGACGCCCAGCTCGATCTGGACGGTCGGACCGACCACCGCGATCCCCTTGGCCAGGGTGGCCCGCCAGTCCACCGCGTAGTCCTCGCGGCGCAGGCTGGTGACCGCGCGGCAGGCCACCCGGAGATCGCTGTCGAAGCCGGGCCCCTGCCACTTGCGCTGCCCGAGGTAGGTGGTGTCCAGCCGCACCGGGCTGGTGGTGGCCCGCAGCGTCAGCGAGCCCTCGACCTGCCACTGGTCCCCGCGCAGCAGCACCAGCCGCGAGCTGCGGAAGGTCAGCCGGGGGTAGTTCGCGACGTCGAGGAAGTCCGCCGACCGCAGGTGGTCGTCGCGCATCCGGACGCCGGTGTCGATGCTGGCCGCGTCGATGACGACCTCGATCTCGGAGTCCTCGAACCGGGGCGCGACCCGGATGTGCCCGCGGAAGTCGTTGAACCGGCCGCGGATCTTGGACATGCCGATGTGCTGGGCGACGAAGTGCACCTCGGTGTGGGTGGGGTCGAAGGTCCACACGCCGGGCTGGGGAAGCGTCAGCGACGCGTCCGGCTCCAGCTCGATGCGGTTGAGCACGACGTGCTGGTTCACCCCGACCTCGACCTGGACGCTGGTCCGCCGGTAACCGCCGGCGGTGACCGACAGCTTGTGCGTGCCGGGAGACACCGCGACCAGGAACGACCCGTAGGCGTCGGTCTCCCCGGAGGCGATCTCCCGGCTGAAGCGGTCCACGACGGAGATCTCGGCGCCGGGCAGCAGCCTGCCCTGCTCGTCGTGCACCTGGCAGCTGATCACCCCGCCGTCGAGCGGGATCGGCGGCAGGTAGCTGCCGGTGCCCGCCCGGACCGCCCGCTTCCGGCCGCGCAGCCTGGAGAAGATCATCCGCGTTCCCTTCCGCCCCGTCCGCCCGCTCGGGCGAAGGTTTCGGCTTCAACCAACAGCCGATCATGCTAGGCACGCCCAAGATCAGCAGCGGAGCAGGACCGGACCGCCTCCCGCGCCCGGAAAGCGCAGTTCACGGCCGGATTTCGCGCGTGTTGCCGAACAGCAAACGGGCCGCGGCAACACCTTCGGAAGTTGGTGACATTTCCCACCGCCGGGGCGGCTAACGCGGACGCCTCACAGCTCCCGCATCATCTGCTCGAAATCCGGGACCGCACCGTAGGGGTCGGCCGGGCCGGACGGCTCGCGCGCGGCGACCGCCTCGGCCAGTTCCCGGCCGGCGCGGCGGATCCGGGCGGGCAGCGGGTTGACCTTGTCGCCCTCCCCCGCCCAGTCGTCGGTCGCGGCGAACACCGACGTGGTGGTGACCTCGGCGTGCAGGTAGGTGAACAGCGGGCGCATCGAGTACTCCAGCGCCAGGGAGTGGCGCGGGGTTCCGCCGGTCGCGCCCAGCAGGACCGGTTTCCCCGTCAGCGACTCGTTGTCGAGGATGTCCACAAAGGACTTGAACAGCCCCGAGTACGTCGTGGTGAACAGCGGCGTGACCGCGATCAGCCCGTCCGCGCCGGTGACCGCGTCGAGCACGCCGGTCAGCTCACCGGCCGGGAAGCCGGTGAGCATCGCGTTGACCACGTCGTGCGCGACGTCGCGGAGCTCGACCGTCCGCACGTCCGCCGTGATCTCGCGGACCGCCAGCTGCTCGGTGACGGCCGCCGACAGCCGGTCGGCCAGCATCCGGGTGGACGACGGCTGCCCGATGCCCGCCGAGATCGCGACGATGGTGCGCTCGCTCATGCGTTTTCCCCTTCCTTGACCGGCTCGGCGGCCTGCTCGGCCTCGGCCGCGCGAGCCGCGGCGACCCGCTCGGCGTGGCTCGGCGGGTTGGCCGGGACGTGGGCCGGGCGCTTGGCCTCCATCTCCGCGCGCAGCGCCGGGACGACCTCCTCGGCCAGCAGGTCGATCTGCTCCAGCACGGTCTTGAGCGGCAGGCCGGCGTGGTCGACCAGGAACAGCTGCCGCTGGTAGTCGCCGACGTGCTCGCGCATCTCCGCGTAGCGCTCGATCACCTGCTGCGGGCTGCCGACCGTCAGCGGCGTGGTGGTGGTGAAGTCCTCCATCGACGGGCCGTGGCCGTAGACCGGGGCGTTGTCGAAGTACGGGCGGAACTCGTTCCAGGCGTCCTGGGAGTTCCTGCGCATGAACGCCTGCCCGCCCAGGCCGACGATCGCCTGGTCGGCCCGGCCGTGGCCGTAGTGCTCGAAACGCCGCCGGTAGTAGTTGACCATCTGCTTGGTGTGCCCGATCGGCCAGAAGATGTTGTTGTGCAGGAACCCGTCGCCGTAGTAGGCGGCCTGCTCGGCGATCTCCGGGCTGCGGATCGAGCCGTGCCAGACGAACGGCGGAACGCCGTCGAGCGGGCGCGGGGTGGAGGTGAAGCCCTGCAGCGGGGTGCGGAACCGGCCCTCCCAGTCGACGACCTCCTCCTCCCACAGCCGCCGCAGCAGCGCGTAGTTCTCGAACGCCAGCGGGATGCCCTGGCGGATGTCCTGGCCGAACCACGGGTAGACCGGGCCGGTGTTGCCGCGGCCCATCATCAGGTCCATCCGGCCGTCGGAGAGCACCTGCAGCGTCGCGTAGTCCTCGGCGATCTTGACCGGGTCGTTGGTGGTGATCAGCGTCGTCGAGGTCGACAGCACGATGTTGCCGGTCGATGCGGCCAGGTAGCCGAGCAGCGTGGTCGGCGACGAGGCCACGAACGGCGGGTTGTGGTGCTCGCCGGTGGCGAACACGTCGAGCCCGGCCTGGTCGGCGTGCTGCGCGATCCGCATCATCGCGCGCATCCGCTCGGTCTCGGTGGGCGTCTCCCCCGTGGTCGGGTCTGTGGTGACGTCGCTGACCGTGAAGATCCCGAACTGCATTCGCGCGCTCCTCCCGTCGCGAGTGGGCCCGGCGCCCACTTAACTTCCCATGGAAGAGTCTTCCATGGAAATTATTTCTTCGCAATTCATCCTCGGTCGCATCGGTTCGGTCGAGACCTTGCCCGGCCGGAACTCGCGCGGCGACGGACAGACGGCGAGGACGAGCGGCGTGCGCATCCCAACACCTGCTTCCGGAACAGAGGTCGCCGACCCGCCCAGTCTAAACGGAAGCGCTTCCTCTTCGGGGTCGGCCAGCCACCTCGCGATCCCGGAGAGTCCCGCCGGCGGACGGCCGACATACCCGCCCTTGGGCACTCCGCACAATATGGGCACGATCACGCAACGCGATCATCCGGTCACTCCCGCAGGTCAGAGCGGTCGGGACCGGCCGCGGACCGGCCGAGCCGGGCCGCGCGGCCTGGTCACCCAGTAACCGGGCTGGGCAGACTTCGTTGATCGGCCCGGTGAGCTTGGCACGCGGAGAGGACCCTCATGAGCGCATCGGAAGCCCAACTCGTGGAACAGGTCGTCGACACCGGCCGCTACCCGCTGTCGGATCCGGCGAGCCCGTCGTGGGTCGCCGCGGTCGACCGCGCCCGGGACGACCTCCGCCGGATCGGGTGCAGCGTCCTGCCGAACTTCATCCGCTCGTCCCTGCACGAGACCCTCAAGCGGGAGGGCGAGGAGATCGCACCCTCGGCGCACTACGACGTCGAGGTGGTCAACGCCTACAACATCGCCAACGACGAATCCCTGCCCCTGGACCACCCCGCACGCATCACGTGGGAGCGCGGGAACGCCTTCGTGCCCCGGGACCACATCCCGCGCCAGGCCATCATCCACCAGCTCTACCGCAGCACGCTGTTCCAGCGGTTCCTGGCCGACTGCTTCGAGCTGCCGCGGATCCACGAGCTCGCCGACCCGCTGGCCGGGCTGGTGCTCAACGTCGTGCGGCCGGGGATGGGGCATCCGTGGCACTTCGACACCAACGAGTTCGCGGTCAGCCTGCTCACCCAGGAGTCCGAGGAGGGCGGGATCTTCGAGTACTGCCCGAACATCCGCTCCGCCGAGGCGGAGAACTTCGACGACGTGCGCGAGGTCCTGGAGGGCGGCGGGCGGCCCAGCAGGCTCGCGCTGCGACCGGGCGACCTCCAGCTGTTCCGGGGGCGCTACTCGCTGCACCGCGTGACCACCGTCCGCGGCGGCACGGCCCGGCACACCGCGATCTTCGCCTACACCGAACGGCCAGGGGTCATCGGCAGCGTCGCGCGGACCCGGCAGCTCTTCGGCCGCGTGTTGCCCGAGCACGTGGCCGCGGAGGACCGCGCGGTGCGGGTCGACCAGCTGCTGGACTGAACCACCGCCAGAACCAGGAGGAAGCGGCCCGTGGACTTCGACGCCACCGGCAAGGTCGCGCTCGACGCGATCTACGCCCAGCCCGACCCCCGCGCGTACTTCAACACGCTGCGCGAGTTCGACTACTGCATCCCGCAGCTGGCCAAGCCCTACTTCGCCAAGTTCGTCCAGGAGTACCGGGAATCCACCGGCGTGGTGGTCCCGACCGTGCTCGACATCGGCTGCTCCTACGGCATCAACGCGGCGCTGCTGCGATGCGAGGCGACGATGGACGAGTTCTACGAGCACTACGGCAGTTCCGCACCTCAGGACCGGGAGGAACTGCTTGCCAGGGACCGCGATCTGCTGCGCTCGCGCGGGCAGTTCGAGATCGCGCGGTTCGTCGGTCTCGACAGTTCCGAGCCCGCGCTGGCCTACGCGCTGTCGGCCGGATTCCTCGACGCCGCCGTGCACGCCGACCTGGAGGCGCACGAACCCACGCCGCGGCAACGGGAACAGCTGCGCGGCGCCGATCTGGTCGTGTCCACCGGCTGCATCGGCTACGTCGGCGAGCGGACCCTGACCCGCGTCGTCGAGGCGCAGGACGGGCGCCTGCCGTGGATGGCGCACTTCGTGCTCCGGATGTTCCCGTTCGAGCCGATGGCCGAACGCCTGTCGCGGCTAGGATACGAAACCGTGGTCGTCGACGGCGTTTTCCGGCAGCGCCGGTTCGTCTCCGCCCAGGAGCAGGCGCAGGTGCTGGACACCCTGTCCGCCGTCGGCGTCGACCCCTCGGGCCTGGAAGCCGACGGCTGGCTCCACGCCCGGCTCCACCTCTCCCGGCCCGTTGGCACGCGGCCGGTCCAACCGCACTGATTCAAGTCCGACCCGCGTTCGAAGTCGAGGATCACAGTGAACAGCAGCCAAGAGTGGTCGTCCCGCACCTTCGGCAACGAGGAGCGCCTCCCGCGCGTACCGCTGCCGACGCTGGAGGACAGCGCCCGGAGGTTCGTCGAGTGGTGCGCGCCGCTGCTGACATCCGCGGAGCTGTCCGAGACCGAGGCCGCCGTGGCGGCCTTCCTGCGCCAGGACAGCCCGGCCCGCAAGCTGCACGCCGCGCTTGAGGAGTACGACGCGTCTCCGGAGGTGCGCAGCTGGCTTGACACGTTCTGGCCCGCGCGATACCTGGGCCGCCGCGACCGCATCGCGCTGAACGCGAACTTCTTCTTCCTGTTCAAGGAGTCCGACCTGCGGCAGGTGGACCGGGCGGTCGAGCTGATCACCGCCGCGGTCGGCTTCAAGCAGCGGCTCGACGCCGAGCAGATCCCGCCGATCGTGCAGCGCGGGCAGGCGCTGTCGATGGAGCAGAACAAGTTCCTGTTCTCCACCACGCGGATCCCGGGCGCCGAGCAGGACACCGTCCGCACCCCCTACAGCGACGAGTGGCCCGGGCCGTCCCAGGCCCGCCACATCGTGGTTTTCTTCCGCGGCAACGCGTTCCGGCTCGACGTGTTCGGGCCGGACGGCGCGCCGCACACGCCCGACGACCTCGCGGCCGGGCTGCACTCGATCATCAAGTCCGGTGCGGTGCGGGCCGACCGCGAAACCTCCGTCGGCCACCTCACGACCAAGGCCCGCGCGGAGTGGGCGGCCAGCAGGCAGGCCCTGATCGCCCTGGACCCGGCCAACGCCGAGGCGCTGGACACCGTCGAGACCGCGCTCTTCTGCCTCTGCCTGGAGGATTTCGCCCCGGCGGACACCCAGGAGGCGTGCGACCAGCTGCTGCACGGCGACAGCGGGAACCGGTGGTTCGACAAGGCGGTGTCGCTGATCGTCTTCGAGGACGGCACGGCGGGCATCAACGTCGAGCACTGCGGGCTGGACGGGACGACCATCCTCAGCTTCGTCGACGCCCTGCTGGCCGGTGATCCCCCGGAACCGGGGGAGTCCCAGGGCCTGCCCGCGTCCGAGCCGGTCGAGTTCGTGCTCGACGAAACACTGCGCGCCGACGTGCTCGCCGCCGCGGACGCGTTCAGCGCCTACGCCGAGGCCAACGCGACCACGACCGTTTCGTTCGAGGACTTCGGCGCGAACCGGGCGAAGCAGCTCGGCATGTCGCCGGACGCGTTCGTGCAGATGGCCTACCAGCTCGCGCACAAGCGCACCAAGGGGCTGACCGGCGCGACCTACGAGTCGATCGCGACCCGGCAGTACCAGAACGGGCGCACCGAGGCCATGCGCGTGGTCACGGCGGAGATCCTGCGTTTCGTCGACGTGATGGAGGACCCGTCGACCAGTGCCGCCGAGCGGCGGGCGGCTTTCCGCGCGGCGGCCGACAAGCACGTGGCGCGGGCGAAGGAGTGCCAGGCCGGTCAGGCTCCGGAGCAGCACCTCTGGGAGCTCCAGCTGATCCAGAAGCGGCGGGGCGCGGAGCTGGCGGCCGACGAACCGCTCGCCCTGTACGGGACTCCGGGCTGGCTGGTCATGCGCGACGACTACCTGAGCACGAGCTCCGCGCCGTCGGTCAACATCCGGTACTTCGGATTCGGGTCGACCAGCAGCCGCTGCATCGGCGTCGCCTACGTGCTGCTGCCGGATCGCTTCAACCTCTACCTGAGCACCCCGCGTCCGGTGGCCGACGAGATGTTCCGGTTCGCCGACAAGCTCAGGGAAGCCGTGCGGGAGCTCGACGAGCTGCTCGCCTCGGAGTAACCGCCGCACGCCTGCGGGATCACGCCGCGCAGACCTCGGTGTAGGCGTGCTCCAGCTGTTCCCGCAGGCGTTCCGGCGACGTCCCGCGCCCGCGCAGCCGCCGCGCGGTGCTGCGCATTCCGGAGACCAGCCGTTGCGCGTGCTGGAGGCGGTCGTCGTCGGCGCCGCCGGGCAGCAGTGCCCGTTCGGTCGCGGCGTCGACGACGCGTTCCAGCAGGATCACCGCGGGCCACCACGGCTCGGCGCGCGCCGCGTCCGGTTCCATGAGCCGCTGCTGGAGAGTCGCCCGCAGGTCCGACAGCTCGCGGTAGGTGCGGCGGCGCAGCGCCGAACGCCCCTGCGGGATTCCGGCCAGGGACAGGGACACGTACTCCGACACGGCCTCGGTGGCGGCGGCGATCCGGTCCGCCAGCTCCACCCGGAACGGGCGCAGCACCGCCGCGACGGCCAACACGATCGCGCAGCCGAGCAGTGAGTCCGCGAGCCGGGCCGCGGGGAGCGCGGCGGGGAACAGTTCCGACTGGCTCATCTGGAGCAGCACCAGCGCGGTCACCACCGTGGTGAAAAGGCCGTAGTGCCGGCTCAGCGCGGACGGCAGCTTGGCTGCGAGCGCGGTCACGAACAGCGCGATCCCCCAGCCCGCCGGGACGACCGCGAGCAGCGCCAGCGCGATCAGCACGCCGAGCACGCTGCCGATCGCGCGCGAGACCGTGCGTGCGAAGACCGAGCCGGAGTTCGGCTTGAGCACCAGCGCGACCGTCAGCGCGATCCAGTAGCCCTGGTCCAGCCAGCCCAGCAGCGCCACGCCCTCGGCCACCGCGAGGCACAGCACCATGCGCAGCGCGAGCAGCCAGGTGGACCGGCCCAGCGCGAACCGCTCCCTCGGCCCCCGTTTCCGCGCGGGCGCGGGCTTCGCCCGCCGCCACGCGCTGATCAGCTCCGCGACGCCCTCATCAAACGCCCGCACCGTCGGTGATCCGGTACCCGCGGGCCGGTAGGGCGCCGGGGGCGCACCGCTGCGGACACCGCGAGCCAGCGCCCGCAGCGCGGCGGAAGCCCGTTCGGGCGGGCGAGTTCCGGCATGGGTCAGCGCGACCGCCGCCTCCACCACCGGCGTCGCGCGGGTGAGGATCACGTACAGCCGGTCGTGCACCCGGCTCCGCACCGGGGAAGCGCCGCTGATCAGCATGTCGTGCGCTTTGTTGAGCGCTGTGGTCAGCTCCTGCCGCACGCCGATCGCCCGGTCGGTCCCGATGGCGTCGAACATGCGCAGGGCCGTGTCGAAGACGTCGGCCACCGCTTCCCGCGCGGGAGCGGTGCGGCGGAACGGCCAGGTGGCCGCGACCATCCCGACCAGCAGCAGCTCGCCACCGGCGAACCACAGCACCTGCTCCCCCACGCCCAGCACCTCGGACCGCTGGCCGGTCGCGACCACGCAGAACGTGAGCATCTGCGCGCCCGCCGCGGCCCACAGGTCGCCCAGCCCGCTCAGCAGCACCGACACCGGGGCGAGCGCGAGCACCACGGCCGCGGCCCACCACGGTCCGGCCGCCGCGGCTCCCGCCGCGAACCCGACCGCGCCCAGCACCGCGGTCAGCCCGACCCGGCGCAGCCGGTGCCGGTAGGAGGTGGTCAGGTCGGAGAAGCTGACGCACAGCGCGCCGACCGACGCGAGCACCGCCTCCTCCACCCGGCCGGTCGCCATCCCGGCGAGCTGCGGCCCGCCGACGCCGACGGCCACCGCGCACACCCGGGTCCAGTCCCGCGGATGCGGGGCCGGGCGCAGCATCCGCAGCAGCCATGCCGGGAACAGCCGTGCCGGGAACAGCCGCGTCGGGAACAGGGCTCGCAGCGAATCGGTCGTCACACGCACATCCCTCCGGTGCGGGATACGCGCTCCACGCCGAGCGGCGTCCGGGGACAAGGTCACCCGATTGTCACGGAGCGGGGCCGCCGAGCACCGCCGTTCGCCACCGGCGTCACACCTTGCGGTCGATCACACTGGGCTCTCGATCACACTGGCACGCCGATCGAACCGGCCCGCCGATGACGCTGAGCCCTCGATCACTCCGGCCCGCCGATCGCTCCGCGCGGGAGCCGGATCACCGCCCCCGCGCCCGGTCGTAGTGGCTCTTGACCTTGGCCCGGTTGCCGCAGCCCGCCATCGAGCACCAACGGCGCCTGCCGTTGCGCGAGGTGTCCAGGAACCACAGGACGCACTCCGGTCCCTCGCATCGCCGGAGCCTTCCCCGCGGTGCCGAGCGCAGGAGTTCCAGGAAGGACCGGGCGACCTCCCACGCGGGCAGCCAGTCGTCCCGGTCCACCTCGGCGCGTTCGCCGGGCACGCCGTCGGAGACCTCCAGCCGCAGCCGCCCGTGCTCCAGCACCAGGTTGAGCTCGTCGTCGGCGCCGTCCTCTAGGAAGCGCCGGATCGCGGCGCGCACGGTGCGCAGCGGTGCCAGCGCGTCCTCGGCCGCGGCGGGCGCGAGGTCGTGCTCAGCCAGCCACTCGCCGAGCGCGCCCGGCTCGTCGAAGAGGTCGCGGACCTGCCCCTCCGCGGCCCACCGGGTGTTCACGAGGTCCAGCGGCAGCGGCTCACCGGTCAGCGGTCGGTCGATCACCCGGCAATCCTAACCCTCTAGACATACTTGACAAGTTAGCTCCCGCGAGTATCGAATACTAACTGTTCACTTCACTTACAACGGTTAGGAATGGCATGACCGCCACCGTGCACCACCGCGAGACCGAGATCCAGGGGCAGCGGGTGTTCTACCGGGAGGCCGGCGACCCCGCCCGGCCGACGATCGTGCTGCTGCACGGCTTCCCCAGCAGCTCGGCGATGTTCCGCGGCCTGATCCCGCTGCTGGCCGACGAGTTCCACCTCGTCGCCCCCGACCACGTCGGCTTCGGCGGCTCGGCCATGCCGCCGGTCGGCGAGTTCGAGTACAGCTTCGACAAGCTCACCGAGATCACCTCGGAACTGCTCGACGCGCTGGGGCTGGACCGGTTCGCGATCTACGTCCAGGACTACGGCGCACCGATCGGGTTCCGGATCGCGAGCAGGCACCCGGAGCGGATCACCGCGATCATCAGCCAGAACGGCAACGCCTACCAGGAAGGCTTCACCCCGTTCTGGGACGTGCTGTTCGCCCACGCCGAGGACCGCGCCGCGAACGAGCCCGCGATGCGCGAAATGCTGGAGCTCGACGCCACCCGCTGGCAGTACACCCACGGCGTGCCCGCCGACCGGCTCGACCGGATCAGCCCCGACACCTGGGTCCTCGACCAGGCCTACCTGGACCGGCCGGGCAACAAGGAGATCCAGCTCCAGCTGTTCTGGGACTACCAGTTCAACGTCGAGAGCTACCCGGCGTTCCAGGAGTACTTCCGCACCCACCGCCCGCCCGCGCTGATCGCTTGGGGCGAGCACGACGAAATCTTCGGCCCCGACGGCGCCCGCGCCTTCGCCCGCGACCTGCCGGACGCCGAGATCCACCTGCTCGACGCCGGGCACTTCGCGCTCGAAACCCACGGCCCGGAGATCGCCGCGCTCATCCGCGACTTCCTCGGCCGGTCGCTCTCCTGACCTCGGCCCGCACGGTGCGGACGGGATCCGCTTCGGCCTTCCGGACGCCGCGGAGCCCGGACCGCACCGTGCGGGCGAGCACGAGCGCCCACGCCAGGACCAGCCCCGCGTAGAAGATGACCGCCGCGGCGGCGAAGACGACGGCGTGCGAGTGCCTGGCCAGTTCGCTGGTGCCGGTGACCACCGTGCCCACCGGGAACGTGAACGACCACCAGGCCATCGACTGGCCCAGCGGGCCGAGCCCGATCCACAGCGTCGGCACCAGCGCGGGCGGGCCCTCGTGGTGCCGGACCAGCCGCGCCCAGACCAGCGTGATCACGACCAGCGATCCGGCCAGGCCCACCCCGAACTCGGCGTAGCACAGCAGTAGCAACGACAGCCGCGGCTGACCCTCCGGGGTGTGCGGGACCAGCAGCGCGCCGCCCGCGGCCGAGACCATCGGCGGCACCAGCGGGACCAGCCAGCCGCCGAAGGCCGCGCCGGGGGACGGCCGGTGCCTGGTGAACATCCACAGTGGAACGACGACGGCGCAGAGCAGACCGGTCACCGTGCCCGCGCTCCACAGCACCCAGTCCACCGCCAGCGCCGGCTGCTCACCCAGGACGCGGTGACCGACCAGCACCGCCCCCGCGCCGACCGTCAGCAGCGCCATCGGCGGAGCGCCGTAGAACTGCGCCATCACCGGGTGCTCCAGATGCCGCCGAGCCGTGGCCGGCCGGACGAGCCACTGCGCGGCGAACACGGCGGTGATCGCGATCAGCATGACCACCGCGACGAGCCACACCACCGTCGCGGCGATCTCCAGCTCCGGCAGGTGGACCGGGAGGGTCGCCGCGGCGTTGGCGACGATCCCGGTACCCATGACCGAGGTGAACCAGTTCGGGCCGACCGACTCGACGGCCGCCGAGGTCACACCCTTTCCCAGCCGCGGTCGGGTGCTCGTGTCCCGATCTTGTCGCCGGTGCGGCTGCGGTACACGATGTAGGGGCGGAACAGGTAGTGCAGCGGCGCGCTGAAAGCGTGCACCAAGCGGCTGAACGGCCACAGCATGAACAGCGCGAACGCCAGCAGGGCGTGCATCCGGTAGCTGAGCGGCGCGCCCGCCATCAGCCCCGGTTCCGGCTGGAGCAGCAGGATGCTGCGGACCCACGGGCTCACGCTCGCGCGGTAGTCGTACGGGCCGTTGATCCCGTTGTCGATGCCGGTCACCCACATGCCGGCCAGCACCACCAGCGCCAGGACCACGAAGGTGATCCGGTCGCCGGGGGTGGTCGCCTTGCGCACGGCCGCGGTGTTCCACCTGCGCCACAACAGGATTCCCAGGCCCACGACCACCGCAAGACCGGCGACTCCGCCCGCGACCAGTGACAGCACGTGGTACATCGAATCGGTCACGCCGACCAGCTCGGTCAGCTCCTTGGGGACCAGCAGGCCGAGCACGTGGCCGCCCAGCACCATGAACAGCCCGTAGTGGAACATCGGGCTGCCGAGGCGGAGCAGCCTGGACTCGTGCAGCTGGCTCGACCGGCTGGTCCAGCCGAACTTGTCGTGCCGGTAGCGCCACACCGAACCGACGACGAACACCGCGAACGCGACGTAGGGCAACGCGCCCCACAGAAGGAGATCGACCGGACTCAACTCAGCCCCCTGCCCACAGCACGCGGATACGGATCGAGACCGACCTGCTCGGCCGGCGGGACTTCGGGCAGCGGTGCGCCGGACTCGGCGACGGTGGCCAGCACCGCGCGCACCACGTGCTCGTAGGGGGTGGCGATCTCGCCCAGCTTGCGCGCCAGGAGTTCCAGCGCCGGGCGGAACCGCTCCAGCAGCTGCTCGCCGCGCCGGGTGGCGGCCCGGTCCCCGGTCGCGGTGAACTCCAGCAGGGCGGGCAGGTAGTCCGGCAGTTCCCCGCCTTCGAGCCGGAACCCGTGCTCGCGGTACACGCCGACGAGCTCGGCGAGCGCGCCGCCGCGCACCCGGGTGTCGCCGTGGACGTACCAGGTGAGGTAGAGGCCCCGGCGCGGCTTGGTGTCGAAGACCTCGACGTAGTGCTGCTCGGCCGCCCGCGGCGTGGTGCCGCGCAGGTACTCGACGGCCGGGCGGAGGTGCGCTGCCGCGTCCAGCCCGCCGAGCTCGTCCACGCACTGCTCCAGCAGGTCCAGCCGGTACCACAGCTGGTCGTCGGGGTAGTGCAGCAACCAGCCCGACACCTGCCGCACGACCGCGACCGACCGCGCCGACCGGCGCTGCCCGAACAGGCGCCTCACGACCGCCCCTGGCCCTTCAGCGTCGGGAACATCCCGTCCGGACGGCCGCTGCCGCTCCAGACGAACAGATCGGTGTCGCCGGTCTTGAGCTCCTGGCCACCCGTTCCGGAACCACCGCCCATACCGGGACCGCCGTCGGTGTCCAGACTGCACGTGGTCGCGATGGACTCCAGGTCGTGGGCGTCGCCGATCCCGGCGGTCGGGATGACGTAGCGCTCGTCGTACTTGGCCAGCGCCAGCAACCGGTACATCGACCGCACCTGATCGGTGGTCAGCCCGGCCGCGGCCAGCGCCGACTCCTCCGGCTGCTCCCCGAGGTTCACCGACCTCATGTAGGAGCGCATCGCGGCCAGCTTGCGCAGCGAACCCCGCACCGGGCCGACGTCGCCCGCGGTGAACAGCTCCGCCAGGTACTCCACCGGGATCCGCAGAGCGTCGATCGCGCCGAAGAGGTTCCCGGCGTCCTCGCCGTCGAACCCGGTCTCGGCGACCGCGTCGACCACCGGCGACAGCGGCGGGATGTACCAGACCATCGGCATCGTCCGGTACTCCGGGTGCAGCGGCAGCGCCACCTGGTAGGTGCAGATCAGGTCGCGCACCGGCGAGCGCCGCGCGGCCTCCATCCAGTCGTGCGGGATGCCCGCTCGCTCGGCCGCGGCGATCACCTCGGGATCGTCGGGATCGAGGAACAGGTCGCGCTGCGCGGGGTAGAGCGCGTGCTCGTCGGTGATGCTCGCCGCCTCGGTCACCTGGTCGGCGTCGTAGAGCAGCACGCCGATGTAGCGCAGCCTGCCGACGCAGGTCTCCGAGCAGATCGTCGGCTGGCCGACCTCCACCCGCGGGTAGCAGAAGGTGCACTTCTCGGCCTTGCCGGTCTTGTGGTTGAAGTAGACCTTCTTGTACGGGCAGCCCGAAACGCACATCCGCCAGCCCCGGCACTGGTCCTGGTCGACCAGCACGATGCCGTCCTCGGCCCGCTTGTACATCGCCCCGGACGGGCAGGACGCCACGCACGACGGGTTCAGGCAGTGCTCGCAGATCCGGGGCAGGTAGAACAGGAACGACTGCTCGAACTCGAACTTCAGCTTCATCCCGAGCTCGTCGCGGAGCTTGGCCACCACCGGGTCGGCGTCGGCGTGCTCGGGCATCCCGCCGAGGTCGTCGTCCCAGTTCGGCCCCCACGTCACCGAGGTCGGCGCACCGGTGATCGCCGAGGTCGGCCGGGCCACCGGCACGTCGTCGCCCAGCGGCGCGTCCACCAGGTTGCGGTAGTCGTAGGTCCACGGCTCGTAGTAGTCACCGAGGCCGGGCAGGTCCGGGTTCGCGAACAGCGACGCCAGCCTGCGCAGCCTGCCGCCGCCGCGCAGCCGCAGCCTGCCCCGGCGGTCCAGCTCCCAGCCGCCGCGCCACCTGTCCTGGTCCTCGTACCGGCGCGGGTAGCCCTGGCCGGGCCGGGTCTCGACGTTGTTGAACCACGCGTACTCGACGCCGCCGCGGTTGGTCCAGGTCTGCTTGCAGGTGACCGAGCAGGTGTGGCAGCCGATGCACTTGTCCAGGTTCATCACCATCGCCAGCTGGGCCATCACGCGCATCAGTACTCGACCTCCTGGCTGCGGCGGCGGATCACGGTGACCTCGTCGCGCTGGTTCCCGGTCGGGCCGTGGTAGTTCAGCGCGAAGGACTGCTGCGCGTACCCGCCGATGAGATGGGTGGGCTTGATCTGGATCCGGGTCAGCGAGTTGTGGATCCCGCCGCGCCTGCCGGTGGTCTCGCTCTTGGGCACGTTCACCGTGCGTTCCTGGGCGTGGTACAGGAAAACCGTGCCGGTCGGCATCCGGTGCGAGACGATCGCGCGGGCGACCACCACGCCGTTGCGGTTCACCGCCTCGATCCAGTCGTTGTCGGCCACGCCGATCACCGCGGCGTCGGCCGGGCTGATCCAGAACGCCGGGCCGCCGCGGGAGAGCGTGAGCATGATCGGGTTGTCCTGGTACTCGCTGTGGATCGACCACTTCGAGTGCGGGGTCAGGTAGCGCACCACCACCTCGGCCTCGCCGTGCGGACCGATCCGCGGTTCGCCGGACAACCGGTGCAGGTCCAGCGGTGGCCGGTACAGCGGCAGCTGCTCGCCCAGCTCGGCCATCCAGTCGTGGTCGAGGAACACGTGCTGGCGCCCGGTGAGCGTGTGCCAGGGCTTGAGCTGCTCGACGTTGATGGTGAACGGCGCGTAGCGCCTGCCCCCGGACTCGTCGCCGGACCACTCCGGGCTCGTCACCACCGGCGCGGGCCGCGACCGGGTGTCGGCGAAGGTGATCCGGTGTTCCCTGCGGTGCTCGGAGATCCGCGTCAGCGGCCTGCCGACCTGCTCGGCCAGCGCCGCGAAACCCGCGTCGGCCACCCGGCCGTTGGTGGTCCCGGACAGCGCCAGGATCGCGTCGGCGGCCTTGCGGTCGGTGTCCAGCAGCGGCCGGCCCTCCGCGGGCCCCTGCCTGGCGAGTCCGTTGTGGTCGCCCAGCCACCGCAGCTCCTCCTCGACCTCCACCGTGTAGCCCTTGGTGGTGGTGCCGAGCTTGTCCAGCAGTGGGCCGAGCGCGCCGAGTTTCGCCGCCACCGCGGGATAGTCCCGCTCGACGACGGTCAGCGTCGGCATCGTGCTGCCCGGCACCGGCTCCAGGCCCTCGCCGCGCCAGTCCCGGAACACGCCTCCCGGCTGCGCGATCTCGCCCGGGGTGTCGTGGCCCAGCGCGGTGGCCACCAGGTCCTTGCGCACTCCCAGGTGCTCCGCGGCCAGTTCGCTGAACCGCCGCGCGATGGCGTGGAAGGCGTCGAAGTCGGTCCGGCACTGCCAGGGCGGGTTGACCGCCGCGTTGAAGGAGTGCACGTAGGGGTGCATGTCCGTGCTGGACAGGTCGTGCTTCTCGTACCAGGTCGCGGCGGGCAGCACGACGTCGGAGAACAGCGTGGTGCTGGTCATCCGGAAGTCCAGCGACAGCAGGAGATCGAGCTTGCCCTCCGGCGCCTGCTCCGCCCAGCTCACCTCGGCGGGACGCGCGTGCTCGGCGGTCTCCGGACCGCGGATGGCGCCGTCGGTGCCGAGCAGGTGCCGCAGGAAGTACTCGTTGCCCTTGGCCGACGAGCCCAGCAGGTTCGACCGCCACACGGTCAGCACGCGCGGCCAGTTCGCCGGATCGTCCGGGTTCTCCGCGGCGAACCCGAGTTCTCCGGACCTCAGCCGCTCCACGACGTGCTGCGCGGGTGCGGTTCCCGCCGCCTCGGCCTCGTCGACGAGGTCCAGCGGGTTGCGGTCGAAGGTCGGGTACGAGGGCATCCAGCCCGCGCGCGCCGAACGCGCGAGGCAGTCCGCCGCCGTGGTCCCGGCGAGGTCGCCCGCCGCGCCGGGCCAGCTCAGCACCTCGTTGGTCAGCGTGTCGTAGCGCCACTGGTCGGTGTGGGTGTAGAACCACGCGGTCCCGATCATCTGCCGGGGCGGACGGTGCCAGTCGGTGCCCGCCGCCAGCGTCTGCCAGCCGGTCAGCGGCCGGACCTTCTCCTGACCCACGTAGTGCGCCCAGCCGCCGCCGTTGCGGCCCTGGCAGCCGGTGATCATCAGCAGCGTCAGGAAGGTGCGGTAGACCTCGTCGGAGTGGAACCAGTGGTTGGTCCCGGCGCCCATGAGGATCATGCAGCGGCCACCGGAGCGGACCGCGGTGTCGGCGAACTCGCGGGCGATCCGGGTCACCCGGGCGGCCGGGACCGAGGTGATCCGCTCCTGCCAGGCCGGGGTGCCGGGCGCCTCGGCGTCGTCGTAGTCCGCGGGCCACTCGCCGGGCAGGCCGTCGCGCGCGACCCCGTACTGCGCCAGCAGCAGGTCGAAGACCGTGGTCACCAGCGGCCCGTCCGGGCGCAGCCGGAACGCCGGGACCCCGCGCGAGATCTCCTGGCCGGTCCCGTCGGGTGCGTCGAACCGCGGCAGCCGCACCTCCACCGGGCGCACCCCGCGCACGTCGGAGCCGTGCAGGCTCAGCAGCGGTTCCACCTCGCCGAGGTCGAGGTTCCAGCGGCCCGGCTCGGCCTTGTTCCACCGGTGGCCGATCGATCCGTTGGGCACCACCGGCTCACCGGTCCGCTCGTCGACCAGGACCGTCTTCCACACCTCGTGCTCGCCCTCGTTGCCCAGGTCGGCCGACGTGACGAACTTGCCGGGCACCAGCCCGCCGCCGCGTTCGGACAGGGTCACCAGGAACGGCAGGTCGGTGTAGTTGCGCACGTAGTCCGAGAAGAACTCGGTCCTGCGGTCGACGAAGAACTCCTTGAGCACGACGTGGCCCATCGCCACCGCGAGCGCGGCGTCGGTGCCCGGGTGCGCGGACAGCCACTCGTCGGCGAACTTGGTGTTGTCGGCGTAGTCGGGGGAAACCACGACGACCTTCTGGCCCCGGTAGCGGGCCTCGGTCATCCAGTGCGCGTCCGGGGTGCGGGTCACCGGGACGTTCGAGCCCCACATCATCAGGTACGCCGCGTCCCACCAGTCCGCCGACTCCGGCACGTCGGTCTGGTCGCCGAAGACCTGCGGCGAGGCGACCGGGAGGTCGGCGTACCAGTCGTAGAACGACAGCATCGGCGCGCCGATCAGCGCCATGAACCGGGAGCCGACCGCGTGCGA
The DNA here is from genome assembly GCF_039534165.1 of Saccharopolyspora taberi. Taxonomy (NCBI): domain Bacteria; kingdom Bacillati; phylum Actinomycetota; class Actinomycetes; order Pseudonocardiales; family Pseudonocardiaceae; genus Saccharopolyspora; species Saccharopolyspora taberi. Next base: position 641,842 of record NZ_BAAAUX010000014.1, read on the forward strand.
GACCATCGACATCGCCGGGATCGGCGAGAAGCCCGCGATCCGGTCCGGGCCGTGCTCTGCGATGGTGTGCACGTGCGCGGCGGCGATCATCTCGACCGCCTCGTCCCAGGAGATCCGGACCAGCCCGCCCTTGCCGCGCGCCCGCTGGTACCGCCGCCTGCGCTCCGGGTCGGACACGACCGACCGCCACGCCAGCACCGGGTCGCCGAGCTCCCGCCGGGCGGCGCGGTACATCTCGACCAGCACTCCCCGGGCGTGCGGGAAGCGCAGCCGCGACGGCGAGTAGGAGTACCAGGAGAACGACGCGCCGCGCGGGCAGCCGCGCGGTTCGTACTCCGGCCGGTCCGGTCCGACCGACGGGTAGTCGGTGTCCTGGGACTCCCAGGTGATGATCCCGTCCTTGACGTAAACGTTCCAGCGGCACGACCCCGTGCAGTTCACGCCGTGCGTGGACGGGACGACCTTGTCGTGGTTCCAGCGGTTCCGATAAAACGAATCCCCTTCACGGCCGCCTTCGCGGTAGACCGCGCGCAGGTCATTCGAGAAGTCCTCCCGGGAGAGCAGCCGACCCATTTTCAACAGCGCGTCGCCGGGCGAAATGCTTTCGCCGCCGCCGCGCGTCGGTGCCGCACACATAACCACTCCCGGTTTTCCAGGCGATGTCCGACCAGCTCAAAGAAAACTACGCCGGTCAAGAGCGCGGTTTCAACACCGAATTCGATGTGACCGTAATCACACTTCAGTGCTATATCACCCCGACTATCGCCGATTTGCGCGATATGTTCCCACTGGCCGGAGAACTACGCGGCGCACGATTCTTCCGCCCTACCCGGAACAGCCGCCCAGGCACAATCACGTTTTCTCGCCATTTTTTGATTCGGACTTGAACTCCTCTTTTGAAACGATTTTGAGGCGATGCGGCGATCGGCCCAGCACCGCGCGGCGACCAGCGCACCACCGCACCGCCGACTGCCACCGGGTAAGTAGGCTCGCCGGCATGGACCTGCTGCGCGGCGCGCTCGACGGCAACGACGACCAGGCGCTCGAGATCGCCGTCGGCCACGCCCTGCTGCGCCGGATCAGCGGCGAGGGCGCCGGGCCGGCGCTGCGGATCTACCGGCCCACGCGGTCCGTCGTCGCGTTCAGCCGCCGGGACTCGCTGCTGCCGGGGTTCGACGCGGCGCTGCGCGCGGTGCGGGACGCGGGGTTCCAGCCGGTCGTCCGCCCGCAGGGCGGGCGCGCGGTGGCCTACACCCCGCAGTCGGTCGTGGTCGACCACGCCAGCCCGGACCCGGACTTCCCGGCGGGCATGAACGAGCGGTTCACCACCTACGGCCGGCTGTGGGCCGACCTGCTCCGGGAGCACGGCGTGGACGCCAGGGTGGGCGCGGTTCCCGGCGAGTACTGCCCCGGCGCCTACAGCGTCAACGCGCGCGGCGAGGTCAAGCTGGTCGGGACCGCGCAGCGGCTGGTCCGCCAGGCGTGGCTGTTCAGCGCCGTGGCGATCTTCGACGACGCCGGGCCGCTGCGCTCGCTGCTCACCGAGGTCTACGGCCACCTGGGCCTGGATTTCGACGGAGATTCGGTCGGATCGGTCCGCACCGAGGCACCCGATCTGTCGCTGCCCGAGCTGGAAGCGGCGATCACCGCGGCCTACGCCGGGCAGTTCCGGCTCACCGAAACCGCGCTCGACGACGGCCTGGTCGAATCCGCGCGGACGCTCGCCGACGACCACCGCCGCTGAACCACAACGCACCGTAATCGTCCACAGTAGAGTTTCACCGGAACGAGATTCCGCACGGTGCGGCGATAAGCTGTGCGCGCATCCGACCGCTTCCCTCACCCGCGGAGTCCGCGTGAACCTGCGTGAACGCCTCCACTCGATGTTCGAGTCCGCCGGCTTCCAATGGCTGATCACCTCGGTGATCGTGGTCAACTCGATAGCCCTGGGCTGCGAGACCTCCCCGGTGCTGGTATCCCGCTACGGCGACGTGATCGGCCTGATCGACAGCACCGCGCTGGCCGTCTTCGCCGTCGAGATCGCGGCCAAGATCTACGCCTACGGCCCCGACTTCTTCCGCGACCGCTGGAACCTGTTCGACTTCGCGATCGTCTCGCTGTCGCTGCTGCCGGCATCGGCGGCGTTCTCCGTCGTGCGGTCGCTGCGGATCCTGCGCGCGCTGCGGCTGCTGTCGACCGTGCCCAGCATGCGGCGGATCGTGGCCGCGCTGCTGTCGGCGCTGCCCGGCGTGGTCTCGATCGTCGGCCTGCTGGTCCTCGTGCTCTACGTCGCCGGGGTGATGGCCACCAAGCTGTTCGCCGGGGCCGACGCCGAGCGCTTCGGCGACCTCGGCACCTCCCTGCTCACGCTGTTCCAGATCATGACCGGGGACGGCTGGGCGGACATCCTGCGGGGGCTGATGGACCAACGCCCGCTGGCCTGGATCTTCTTCGTCGGCTACATCCTGATCTCCAGCTTCACCGTGCTGAACCTGTTCATCGCGGTCGTGGTCAACGCGATGGAGTCGCAGATCACCGACGAGCGGGCGCCGTCGATCCCGGCGCCACGCACCCACGACGACGTGGAGCTGCTCGCCGAACTGCGCGCCCTGCGGCAGGAACTCCGGGAACTGCGCGAAAGGCCGGATCTCCCGCAGCCGGAAGACGTCTGAGGCCGGCGGCCCGTCAGCCCCGGGCCGCCAGCGCGGTCAGCGTCCGCCGGCAGATCTTGCCCGTCGGACCCAACGGCATCTCCGCGACATGCACCAGCACCTCCGGCAGCTTCCGCCGTTCCAAACCGCGCTCGGTCTCCAGAAAAGCGGTGACCTCGGGCAGGGTGATCGGCCTGCTCCCGGCCGGTTGGCTGATGCACGCGCACAGCCGTTCACCCAGCTCGGCGTCGGCCACGGGCACGCACACGACGTCGGCGATCCCGGGGTGCGCGCCGAGCTCCTGCTCCACCTCGGCCGGACTGATGTTGTAACCACCGCGCACGATGATCTGCTTGAGCCGCCCCAGAACGTGCAGCCGCCCGCGCTCGTCGAGCACGCCGCGGTCGCCGGTGCGGACCCACCCCTGTTCGGTCCGGTAGCGGCAGTCGAGTTCCGGCGAGCCCACGTAGCACTGCGGTGTCATCGGCCCGCGCGCGCGGATTTCGCCCGGTTCTCCCACAGGCAGCGGGTTCCCGGTCTCGTCAGCGATCTCGATCTCCGCGACCGCCGGGTCCGGCAGGCCCGTCCCGGCGCCCGGTCCGGTCCTCGCCGTGTGGCAGTTGACGCCGTCCGAACTGCCGTACACCGCGATCACCGGGCGGCCGAACGCCTCCCGGCACACCCGCTCGGTCGCCTCCGGCAGCGCGGCTCCGCTGGACACGAGCGCGCGCAGGCTCGAAATGTCCTCTCCACCAAGGCGATCCGCCAGCCTGCGCAACATCGTCGGCACTCCGAACACGTGGGTCGGCCGGTGCTCGGCGATCATCCGCAGCGCCGCTGCCGGGTCGAAGGAGTCCTGGACCAGCAGCGTTCCGCCCAGCGCGGCGATGGTCACCGACGTCCCGCACGAACCGAACGACGACGCCAGCGGAACCAGCACCAGATTCCGCATCGGGCCGTCACCGTCGTGGAGCGCGCGCAGGTAGTTCGCACGCCCGCCGCCCATCGCGTTGTGCGAGTAGGCGACCATCTTCGGCTCGGACTCCGAACCGGACGACACCAGGATTCGCGCTGGTGACTCCGGATCGACGCGACACGCGGACCACTGTGGACAAGGTTCGACCTGGTCCAGGCAGACGGCGTCCGGCCTGGCCGGACCGAAGGTGAACACCGCGCGCAGGTCCGGCAGCTCCCGCTGGAGCTCGACGTCCACGGGATCGGCGAAGATCGCCCCGGCAGCCCGCGACCGGCCGAGCAGGCTGAGCGTGTCCCGGCTCCCCCGCCCTGCCGGGTACGGCAGCGCTACCGCCCCGATCGCGGCCACGGCGAGTTCCGCCGCGACCATGTCACGCCCGTTGGCCATCCTGATCCCGACGATGTCCCGCTCACCCAGCCCCGAAGCGGCGAGCGTCGCGGCGATCGCGCGTACTCGCGAGTCCAGGGCCGCGTAGTCGAGCACGCCGGTGGAGTCGATCACGGCCTCGCGATCAGGATTCCGCCGGACCTGCTCGTGGAAAAGCGAGTACAGATCCCGGTCCGGGCAGTGCCCATCGGCGACCCACCGTCGCCGATCACGCTCGGGAACCAGATCGCGAATGATGATGCCATTGCCCGAAACCCACGGCGTGGTCACTCGAACTCCCATGGTGCGACAGGAAAAACGTGTCCTTCGTGCTTGAGCGCGGGACTGAACCGAGGATCGGACGCCAGTGCGCGCAGGTCCGTGCACACTGGCGTCCGACCGGCGACGTATCCGTCCTCTGTGAACAGGACCTCTCGATTGGACCGCGTCCGGGGAATCAAACCCGCGGCGGAGTACAGCGAGGAGTCGACCCGCGCACCCTCCCCTCTCGTCAGCCTGCCCAGCAACGCGGCCAGCACACCCTGCGCGCAGACCAGCCCACCGAGGACGTCGGTCAACGTCATCAGCGACGGCGAACGCCCCAGCGCAGCGGCCACGCCGCTGTGCGCCTGCACCAGGAAGTCGGTGCCCAAGGGCGGGGCGTCGCCGAACTCGTCACCCCAGCCGGACGCCCACGCGTAGACCAAGCCCGGGTTGACGCGGGCAAGATCCTCCGCGTCGAGCCCGAGCTGCGCGGCCTTGCCCGGTGCCCAGTTGTGCAGGAAGACGTCGGCGTCGGCGATCAGCTCGCGCACCTCGCCGGGCGCGGTCTTCAGATCCACCTCCACAACGCGTTTCCCCGCGTTGAGGGCGCTGAAACGGGCCGAGCAGTCCCCGGCCATCGGCGGGATCCCCCGCATCGGGTCGCCGCCCGGCGGCTCGATCCGCACGACGTCGGCACCCAGCAGGCTGAGAACGTGCCCGGCCATCGGCCCCTGGACGCGGCGCGTCGACTCGACGACCGTCAGCCCCTCCAACGGCAGGCGCAGCGGAGCAACGCGAGCAGGAGTGCCAGCCGTGCCCAGCTTCGTGAGCTTCCACGGCGAGACCCGAGTCGGATGCTCGGTGTCCTCCCGAACGCGCAGCACGCTGACCCCGGCATTCCGCGCCGCCTCGGCGATCGCGCCGAAATCACGGGCGCCGACCGCCGCCCGCAACGATTCCGGCAGAGCGCACGCAGCGGTCGCGAACCGCTGCTGGAAGGGTCGCCAACCTCGTCGCACCGCACCGGGATCGGCCTCCAGCGAAGTCCAGAACCGCAGCCAGTCCATGGCGTCCAGGGTTTCCATCTCGAACCGGACGTCGTCCGCCGACCGCAGATCCGGCGTCCCCGGCGCGTGGTCCTCCTCCGGGTCGTCCGCGGTGGCAGCGGCCAGGTACTGCGACAGCGAGATCAGCGCCGCCTGCGCCACCGACGTCCGGACCCGGGCGACCGCGAGACCCCGGGCACGCCCGATGCCTGCGGCGAGAACACCCTGCGCGGCAAGCACTCCGGCGGTCGCCGACGCGTAGTCGACGGCGAGCGCCGCCGGTCGGCCGCCGGCGCGGCCGTGGACGTGCATGATCCCGCACGCCGCCTGCACGCTCGTCTCGTCCGCCAGCGGCAGGCCGACCGGCCCCGCCCAGTCGATCTCCCAACCGACCGCCGGAACCTCCTCCAGCAGAGCCAGGTTCCGCGCCGCCACGGCGGTCGCGACCGCGGTCATCGCTTCGCCCTCTTCCCCTGCACCGAGTACATGACGCTGGAGCAGGCCCGGAACGACGGATCGCGCATGATCTCCCGGAGCTCGTCGAGCTCCCGGTCGGTCATGCCCGCCGCGACGAGCCTGTCCCGCAGGTGGAACGTGTGGTGCACCAGCTGTTCGAGGTCCGCGCTGCCGGGGCTGCGCAGCTGGACGAACGGCTGCGGATCGACCTCGACCAGCCCGGCCTCGCACATCGCGGCGCCGACCCGCCTGCCCCAGGCGGGATCGACGCCGCCCTCGGCCATCACCTCCGCCTTCGCCGCCAGGAACCGCTCGTAGAGCTGCCGGGACCGGTCGTCGGGGGTGATCAGCGGCGGCTCGTAGGAGGTGTCGAACTCGTCGATCTGGAGCGTGCCGCCCGGCCGGAGCGCGCGGGCCAGCTTGGCCAGCACCTCCTGGCGGCGCGGCAGGTGCCGCAGCACCAGCCGGGCCACCACCAGGTCGAACCCGGCCTCCGGCAGCGGATCGGCGACCACGTCGTGGCGCAGCACGGTCAGGCCCGGCCGGTCCGGGATCCGGTGCGGCTTGATGTCGGTGGCCAGCACGGTGCCGGTGGGCGCCACCCGGTCCGCGAGCCACCCGGCGATGCTGCCGCCGCCCGCGCCGATCTCCAGGCAGTCCCAGCCGTCGGTGACGCCGGTCGAGACCAGCCGGGTGATGCTCATCGGGTCGTGCGCGGCGGTCAGGAACCGGTGCTGGTCCCGGCTGTGCGCGCTGTCGTTGTCGAAGACGTAGCCGGTCACGTCCACCGGCCCGTTCCGGAGGTGTCGGTGCGCCCGGTCAGCTGCTCCAGCAGGGCGTAGCGGCGCACCTTGCCGGTGCCCGTGCGCGGGACCTCCGACCAGGTGAGCCCGACCGGGTCCTGCAGGAGCGGCAGGTCGCGGGTGGCGCGGCGCCAGGCCGCGTGGTCGAGCGAGCCGTCCTCGGTCACCACCACCGGCAGCGGCGGGACGCCGGGGCAGCCCAGGACCACGCACTCGTCGGCGGCGGCGAGCCGGTCCTCCAGCACGTCCTCGAGTTCCAGGCAGCTCAGGTCGGTGATCCGGTCGACCTCGCGGTCGAGCAGGTGCACGCTGCCGTCCCGGTTGCGCAGGCCGAGGTCGCCGGTGTTCCACCACTTGCCCACCCGTTTGGCCTCGTAGCGCTCGTGCTCGCCGACGTAGTCCAGGCACAGCGCCGCGGTCCGGGTCAGGATCAGCCCGGTCTGCCCGCGCCGGACCGGCCGCAGCGTGTCCGGGTCCACCACCCGCAGACGGGTCTTGACCGGGACCGGCCTGCCCAGGTTGCGGGTGTCGGGCTTGCGGCTGTACTTCGAGTGCAGCGAACGGCGGGTGTGGAACCGGAACGTCAGCGGACCGGTCTCGGTCTGCCCCCACCCCTGCATCCACAGTGGACTCCTGCGGCGGGAGGCGGTGAGGTACGCGCGGATCGTGGGCGGGTGCATCGCGTCGTAGGTGCTGATGAACAGGCGCGCCCGGCGGAACGGGTTGTCCAGCCGCTCGGTCAGCGGCTGGAGGCGGACGAAGGTCGCGGGCAGCGCCTCGACCACCGTCGGGGGGTGGGCCCGCAGCAGCGGGTCCGCCCGGTCCGGGTCCTGGTGGGTGAGGAAGGTGATCCGCCGCGGTGCCAGGCACATCACGCTCGCCGTCCAGCAGAACGTCCGGCCGTGCGCGTAGGAGCTCGCGTTGAGCAGGGTGTCGTCGGTCCGGACGCCGATGCGCGGCACCCGGTTGGTCTCGAACCGCGCGAGCTTGTCGATGATGGTCCGGGTCGAGTGCACGACGAGCTTGGGCACCCCGGTCGTCCCGGACGTGTGGTGGATGATCAGCGGCGCGTAGTCGGCGCGCCGGTGCGGCGCGGGCACGGGGCCGCCGCGGACGTCGTCCATCGTCAGCGCGCCCGGCGCGCTCCCGTCGAGCGCGAGCACCCGGCGGGCGAACGACCCGAGGTCCGCGCCTTCGACCCGGCCGCGTTCGAGCACCCCGACGTCGGTGACCAGCACGGCCGGTTCCAGCCGCTTGAGCAGCACCTCCAGCGTCTCGGCGGACAGGTGCGCGGACAGCTGCGCCGGGACCGCGCCCACCCGCACCGCCGCGCAGGCGAGCAGGTCGTAGTCCCAGTGGTTGGCCTTGACGATCGCCACCCGGTCGCCGGGCCTGGTCCCGGCGGCGGCGAGCCATCCGGCCGCGTCCCGGACCAGCGCGGCCAGCTCCGCCACCCCGTACTCGACACCGCCGTCCGGCGCGATGTCGAAGGGCCGGTCCAGGTGCACGGTCGTCCCGCTGCCTGCGCACTCGTCGAACAGGACACCCATGTCATGCGGTTTCACGTGTTTTCCCTCAGGTTGTTGAACTCGGTTTGCCTGGGTGGTCGGGGGCGGAACCTCAGACGCCGCCTCGCTGCGGGACCGAAGCGGTCCTGCCGCTTCGGAAGTCCAATACGACGGAAAAAGCTGTCCTCGCGAGACGACGCCTGAGAACCCGCGCGTGGTCCTCTTGCGTGCGTGGGCTAAGCGGCTTCGCCGCTTGAGGACGATGGTTCGGTTGGGCGGCTGCGGGAGCTACGCGGCCACCCGCCGGGACCGCAGCCGGGCGAGGGTCCGGGACGCCGCCAGCGCGCCCGATCGGACAGCACCCTCGCTCGCCGGCCGCACCATCACCCAGTCGCCCGCGTAGTCGACCGGGCCCGGATCGCGGTTCATGAACGCGGACCGGTGCTGCAACGCCTCCGGGGTCGCCTCGGGAAGGCCGTGGCGGAAGCTGTGCACGAAGTTGCCCACGTTCGCCTCGGCGAGACCCGGCAGGTACTGCCGGGCCGCACCGGTCAGCCACCTGATGACGTCCTCGCGTGGTGCGTCCAGCAGCGTGGGCACGCTGCGGGCGTTCGCGAGCAGGCTCAGCAGGCCCCGGCCTTCGGGCGCGCGGCCGGGGTGCTTGGCGTGGTCGACCACGATCCCCGACAGCATGTCGTCCTCGGCCTCCGGGGTGAGCAGGATGTAGAGCGGCTTGGCCGACTCCGGCACCAGCGGGCGGTCCAGCAGGCAGCTGACCTTCAGCACCGGCGTGAACGTGGACGCCCGCAGGAACGCGAGCTCCCGCCCGGGCGGGTTGCCGTGCAGCCGCGCGGCCACCGGCGCAGGCACGCACAGCAGCACCGACCGGGCCGTCACCGCCCTGCCGTCGACCACCAGCCGGGCGGTCTCGCCCGCCGAGACGACCTCCTGCACCGCGGCGCCGGTGACCACGTCCAGGTCCTCGGCGAGGCTCAGCGCGAGCGAGTCCATGCCCTCGCTGTAGGTGCGCCAGCAGCCGGTGTCGCCGACCGCGAGCAGCAGGCTCACCATCGACGCGGCGGTGGAGCGCTCGGTGTCCCAGCCGAAGAAGCACCCCGCCAGCGGCTGGAACAGGTAGTCGTGCAGATCGGGGTGGTAGCTGCGGGCGAACTCGGCGATCGTCCGCGACCCCAGCGGGGTCGACTCCGGGCGGTCCGGGTCGAACTCGCCCTTGCGGCCGGAGGCCCACGCCATGAACCGCGCCAGGTCCAGCCTGGCCCTGGGCGACAGCCCGGCACCGGTGAGCACGCCGGTGCGCTCGGCGATGCCGGGGTGCGCCCGGCCGCGGCGCCACACGCCGATCGACTTGCCGATCAGCGGGATCTCGTCGGCCGTCATCCGCTGCCTGCGCAGCAGCTCCCAGGTCGCCCGGTAGCCGCGCAGCGAGATCTGCTCCGCGCCCTGGTCGATGGTGTAGCCCTCGTGCCGGAAGCTGGACATCCGCCCGCCGACCCGGGGCTCGACCTCGAACACCCGCACGTCCAGCCCGGCCCGGGTCAGCTCGTGCGCCGCGGTCAGCCCGGCGATCCCGGCACCTACCACGGCCACGTCGAGATCGGTCATGCCAGCACCCCGGCGAGGACGTTGGCCACGACCAGGAGCGCGGTCGTGGTGCGGTGCACGGAGAAACCGAGCTTGCGGGCGCGCATGATGTCGCCGTAGCGGAACCCGAGCAGGAACTGCCGGGTCCGCAGCGCGGCGGCGGGCAGCATCAGGACCGCGAACCACCAGGGCGCGACGCCCGCGAGCGACGCCGCCAGCGCGATCACGTACTCCGACGCCGACAGCGCGCCGATGAACACCGCATTGCCCCTTGGGGACACCAGCGACGCCACGGTGGGCCGTCCCACGCTGCGGTCGCCCTCGATGTCGTTGGTGTTGGAGTACACCCCGAACATCAGCACACCGAGTCCGAACAGGACGGACTGGACCAGCAGGAACCAGGAGAACTCCCCGGTGGCGAGCCCGAACGGCGACAGCACCAGCGACGCGCCGAGCGCGACCAGGAAGACCTCCTGGAAGCCGTGGTAGCTGAGCTTGAGCCCGTAGGAGTACTGCAACGCGAAGACGTAGGTCACCACGACGACCACGATCGTCCATGTAGGACGGTGCGGTGCCACGGCGACCGCGGCCGCCCACAGCACCGCGCCGACCCCGGCGGTGATCCAGCCGAACCACAGCGCCTCGCCCTGCGTGAGGGTTCCGGCGACCAGCGGCTTGCGGAGCTTCTTGCGGGTCGGGTCGTCCGGCCCGTAGTTGCGGAGGTCGCTGCCGTCCCGGAACCCGGTCAGGTCGTCGAACGCGACCAGGGCGACGATCGTGGAGATCGCGCCGAGCAGGAACAGCACGAGCATCGCGATGGTGCGGTTGTCCAGCCGCAGGACCGGGAAGGCCAGCGCGGACAGCACCACCAGGAAGCTGAGGTAGTAGTCGAAGACGTCGAGCTTGCCCAGTCGCGCATAGCTGCGGAGCTTGCTCTCCGGGCGCGCTGAAGTGGCCGGCAGCGTGCCGGCCTCGGTACCGCTGGTCATCACACTTCCTTCGTTTCCGGTCTTCGAAAGGTCAAAAGCGGGCGGTGCGGGCCTCAGGACGTCGGTGCCATCCGGAGGCGGGCGAACTCGCACACCGCGTCGGCGACGCGCTCGACCTCCGCGTCGGTGAGGTGCGGGTAGATCGGCAGCGCCAGGATGCGATCGCACGCGCGCTGCGCGTTCGGCCACTCGCCGCCGGGAGCGGCGTGCGGTGCGAACGCGGGCTGCTTGGGCAGCGGAGCCGGGTAGTACACGTGCGAGCCGATGCCGCGCGCGGCCAGGTGGTCGCGCAGTTCGTCGCGGCGCTCGGCCTGCAGCGAATACACGTAGTAGCACCGCCCTTCCCTGCCGGGCGGCGGCGGCACGATGCCGTCGTCGGCCAGCGGCTGGAAGCGGTTGGTGTAGTAGTCCGCGATCGCCGCGCGGCGTTCCAGCCTGGCAGGGAGCCCGCGCAGCCGGTGCAGCTGGAACGCCGCCTGGATCTCGTCGAACCGGCTGTTCTGGCCGACCAGGTGGTGCACGAACCGCTGCCTGCCGTCCTGCCCGTGGTTGCGCAGCATCCGGACGGTGCGGGCGATCCCGGGGTCGCGGGTCACCACCGCGCCGCCCTCCCCCGGCATTCCGAACGACTTGACCTGCACGAAGGAGAACACCCCGGCCTCACCCCACAACCCGGCGGGAACGCCCTGCAGGGTCGCGCCCTGGGCCACCGCGGAGTCCTCCAGCAGCCGCACGCCCGCCTCGTCGGCCAGCTCCGCGAAGCGGGGCATGTCGGCCATGATCGAGAACATGTGCGCGGGCATGATCGCCTTGGTGCGCGGGGAGATCCGCCGCGCGGCCTGATCCGGATCCAGCACCATGTGCAGCGGGTGGACGTCGGCGAACACCGGAACCGCACCGACGCGCAGCACCGACGACGCCAGCGGGGCGCAGCCGAACGCGGGCACCACCACCTCGTCCCCGGCGCCGATCCCCATCGCCCGCAGCACGAGCCCGAGCGCGGACGTGCCGCTGCCGCAGGCGATCACGTCCCGCGCTCCCAGCGAACGGCGCAGCGCCGTCTCGAAGTCCGCCGTCCGCTCGCCCAGGATGAACCGCTGGTCCCTGGACAGCCCGACCTCCTGGATCAGGTCGAGCAGCACCTCGCGGTCCTCGGCGAACAGGTCCGGCGGGAAGAACGGCAACTCACTCATGCGGACCTCCTGTGCTGTTGCGGGACACCCGCACCCGGTCGGCCCGCAAGAGCGGCGAGAGATGATCGCTCATGCGGACCTGCTGTGCTACTGCGGGACACCCGCACCCGGTCGGCCCGCAAGAGCGGCGAGAGATGATCGCTCATGCGGACCTGCTGTGCTACTGCGGGACACCCGCACCCGGTCGGCCCGCACGAGCGGCGGAAATGATCGCTCATGCGGACCTCCGTCCGAAGAACTCACCGACGGCCTCGCAAACCTGGTCCACCTGCTCGATCCCCAGGTCCGGGTAGAGGGGAAGCGCGACCGCCCGCTCGCACGCGGCTTCGGCGTTCGGGAAGTCCCCCTTCCGGTAGCCGAGGTCGGCGAAGCACGGCTGCAGGTGCAGCGGGACCGGGTAGTAGGTCTCGGTGCCGATCCCCCGCCGGGACAGGAACTCGACCAGCTCGTCCCTGCGCTCCACCTCGATCAGGTACACGTAGTACGCCGGTGACGACCCCGGGCCCCGGTCCACGAAGCGCGGAAGCCGCACGATGCCGGAAACTCCGCTCAGCCGTTCCCGGTAGGCGTCGGCCAGCATCGCCCGGCGGGCGATGTCGCGGTCCAGGAAGCTCAGCTTCGCCAGCAGCACCGCGGCCTGGATGTCGTCCATCTTGCTGTTCATGCCCGGCTTCGACGTTTCCGTGGAAATGCCGGGGAAGTTGTCCAGCGTCGGCCCCCGCCGCCCGTGGTGGCGCAGCGCGGCGACCTGTTCGGCGACCTCGGGATCGTCGGTGAGCACCGCCCCGGCGTCACCGATGGCGCCCAGCGTCTTGCTCGGGAAGAACGACAGCACCCCGCCCCGGCCGTGCCTGCCTGCGTGCACTCCGCCCTGCCACATGCCGATCGCCTCGGCGCTGTCCTCGACGACGGTCAGCCCGCGCCCGGCCGCGACGTCGGAGAGCCCCGCCATGTCGGCCATCTGCCAGAACAGGTGGGCGGGCATGACGAAACGGCTGTCCGGCCCGATCCGGTCGGCCACGTCGGCCGGATCCAGCGCGTAGGTCTCCGGATCGATGTCGGCGAACTCCGGCGTCCCGCCGGCGAGAACCACCGACGACGCCGTGGCGACGAACGTGTAAGCGGGAACCACCACGCCGTCGCCCGGTCTGAGCCCGCACGCCTGCAACAGCAGGATCAGCGCGTCGGTGCCGCTGTTGACACCCACCGCGTAGCGGGCGCCGGTGTAGTCGGCCAGCGCCCGTTCGAACTCACCAACCTGCGCGCCGTGGGAGAACTTGCCGTTGGCGAACACCTCCCCGATCCGTTCCCGGATCAACGGCCAGGAACTCGCGAACGTCAATGCCTGGGAGAAGAACGGGACCGAGTCGGGGACCACCGCCGCCGCGGGGACCCGCACATCCGTTTCCAACTCACCAGGGTCCTGCCCGCGATACCAGCGGGACAATGCGACCACACTCCAGACCCAGTAGCCGATCTTCGGCGGCGAAGCTACCGACGCGCACTCGCCCCGGGAAAGCTCGCACCGAACGCGAACGAGCTTTTTCACTCGTTACGGTGACGATCCGATGGGGACACCGCATCGGGTTGACGATCGCCGCGAGCGGGCGGTTATGGTTCGCCGGACGAAGCACCCGCCGCGCTCGCGGCCGGTTCCGCCGCTCTCTCACCACTTCCCCCTGACGAGGACGTCGACTCAGAACGATGCTGCAACCACTCGTGGTCGGACTCGGCCGAGCGGGGGCAGGGCTGCACCTGCGCGTGCTGGCCCAATCCCGTGCCGCACAACAGGAACTGTTCACCTCCGGTCCCGTCATCGCCTGCGATCCGCGCCCGGACGCGGTGTCCCGCCGGCCGGACGTCACCACCGCCGACTCCCTGGAGTCGGCGGTCGCGCTGGTGGATCCACTGTCCACTGTGGCCCATGTGTGCACCCCGCCGGTGGCCAGGATCGGCGTGATCAGCGAGCTCGCCGACCACGGGATCACCCGCTTCATCGTGGAAAAGCCGCTCGCGGCGGGCAGGAACGAGCTCGACGCGATCGACCGGATCCGCCGCGCGCGCGGGCTCGACCTCGTCGTCGTCGCGCACTGGCTCAGCGCCGAGCTGACCAGGCGGCTGGCCGAGCTCGTCGGTGGCGGGGACCTCGGCGCGCTGCGGTCGATCAGCTTCGCGCAGCACAAACCGCGGTTCTCCCGGTCCACCGCGACCGCAGGCCATCCCACGGCGTTCGACGTGGAGATCCCGCATTCCCTCGGCGTCGTCCTGCGGCTGGCCGGACCGGCGGAAGTGGTGGAGTCGCACTGCGCGGACATGCGGATCGGCGCGCGGACCGTCCCTGGCATGGGCGGTGCCCGGCTCGTGCTGCGGCACCGGTCCGGTGTGGTCACCGAGATCCGGTCCGATCTGACTTCTCCGGTCCAGGAACGCAGAATCCGGCTGGACTTCGAGCGGGGATCGGCGATCGGGCACTTCCCGCTCAGCGAGCACGACGACCACGCGCAGCTGACGATCGGGACCGAGCACCACGTCTTCCGCGACGACGCCCTGACGGCCTTCGTCACCGACGCCTACCGGCGGTTCCACGTGCCCGGGGCTTCGGCGGAATCCGACTTCGCGCTGCACCTGGACGCGGTGCGGCTGATCTGCGACGCCAAGGACAAGGCAGTACAGGCCAGGGAGGTACCGGCATGAACGTCCGGCTGACCGGGATCGGGGACGAAGCAGCACTCGGCCTGGCGGACCAGATCGCCGTCGCGGGGAAACTGGGCTGGCAGGCGCTCGAACTGCGCACGGTCGACGGGGTCGCGATGGCCGACCTGGACGCGGACGCGCTGCGCGGGGTGCGGGACCGGCTGCGCGAAGCGGAACTGGGCGTGGCCTGCCTCGCCTCGCGCATCGGCAGCTGGGCCCGGCCGATCACCGCGCCGTTCGGCCAGGACCTCGCCGAACTCGACGCCCTGGCCGAGCAGTGCGAGCTGCTGGGGACCGGCTACATCAGGATCATGTCCTACCCCAACGACGGGCTCGACGAGCGGGAGTGGGCGACCCGGGTCATCACCCGGATCAGCAGGCTCGCCGACCGCGCGGAGCGGGCCGGGGTCACGCTGGTGCACGAGAACTGCGCGGGCTGGGCGGGTTCGGACGGCGAGCGGATGCTGCGGCTCGTCACCGAGGTCGACAGCCCCGCGCTGCGCCTGCTGTTCGACACCGGCAACGGCATCGAGTACGGCTACGACGCCGCCGACCTGCTGGAGCAGATCCTGCCGCACGTCGTGCACGTCCACGTCAAGGACGGCGTCCGGACCGACGGCGGTGCCGTCTACACGCTGCCCGGCGACGGCGAGTCCCGGGTCCGGGACTGCCTGCGCAGGCTGCACACCGCCGGGTACGGCGGATGGCTGTCGCTGGAACCGCACCTGGCGGTCCGCCCGCACGAAGGTCTCCAGGCGGACGGGGATTCCGCGGCGCTGTTCGTGTCGGCGGCGCAGCGGCTGCACGACCTCACTCGGGAACTCCTGTCATGACGCGGTTATCCAACGAGGAACAAGATCTGCTGCTGCGACTGCTCCGCACCTGCACCGTCGGACCGTTGGAGGCCGAGCCCGACGATCCGCCCCCGGAGATCCGGCAGGCGCAGCTCGACTACGCACGGGCAGCGGAGAAGATCGGCCTGCGAGTCGTGCACCACGCCAGCCCTCCGCCCGGGACCGCCATCCGCGACGACGTGCCCGAAACGGTGCGGCAGGCCGCCCGGAACCCGGACTTCCTTGAACAGCAACCCAGTCTGGTGCTCCGCCTTGGTCCGGAGGCCCCTCGGGAACGCACCGTGATGTTCAACGTGCACCTGGACACGGTCGCCGGACTGGAGCCGGTCTCCTTCGACCGCTCCCGGTTCACCGGTCGCGGCGCGATCGACGCGAAGGGACCTGCGGTCGCGCTGCTCGCCGGAATCCGCGCGGCCAGAGCGCGCAGCCGTTCCGTCGGAACTGACGTCAGCGTCCTGGTCCAGGCCGTGTCCGGCGAAGAAGGCGGCGCGATGGGCACCTTCGGCACCCGCCCGCTGGTCGACGCCGGATTCGTGGGCCGCCTCAACGTCTTCTGCGAACCGACCGGCTTCCGCTACCTCCGCCGCGCGACCTCCGCGATGACCGCCTGCGTGCGGGTCGACGGGGACGGCGCGATCGACGACCGCCCCGACGCCGGCCACAACGCCACGGTTCTGCTCGGATTCCTCGCGCAGCACCTCGCGCGAACGCTCGACACCGGGGCCCGGTCCGGCCGGGTCTGCGTCGCCGGACTGCACACCGGCGACATGCACAACCGCGTGTACGGCTCCGGGCGCCTCCTGCTCAACCTCTCGTACGCGACCTCCGAGGAAGGCACCCTGCTGGAGCGGACCTTCGGCGACGCCCTGGCCGCCGGGCTCCGCGAGTTCAGGGCCCGGTTCGCCGCGAGCCGGGAATTCGCCCGCACCGCACGGGACTGCACGAAGATCACCACGCTCCACTGGCACAAGCGCGGTCTGCCGTGCCTCCGCTCGGCCCCGGACTGGGCGGACGAGCTGTTCGAGCGGTCCGGAATCCGGCGGTGGCCCGACGCCGACCCCGCCTTCACCTGCGACGCCATCTGGATGGACGGCGTCGCGGGCGCCCACACCGCCGTGTTCGGCCCGGGCTCCCTGGACGGCAACAACGCGCACGCCGAAGGGGAGTTCGCCGACCTCGCCGACCTGGAGGCGTTCGCCTCGGCCGTCTCCGACCTGCTCGTCAACTTCAACACCGGGAGGGGGAAGCGCGTATGACCATCCAGCGCACCGAAACAGGCACGGTCCGCGTCGACTACGCGGACCTGCTGTCGTTCACCACCGAACAGTTCGTCGGCAGGGGCATCCCGGTCGACCGGGCGCACACCGCCGCCTCGGCGCTGTGCTACGGCGACCTGACCGGCCTGGACTCGCACGGCCTGTTCAACCTGACCCGCCTCTACCTGCCGCTGTTCTCCCGCGACAGGGTCGATCCCGCGGCGCAGCCGCGCGTGCTGACCGATCTCGGCGCGTGCGCGGTCATCGACTCCGACCGGGCGCTCGGGCTCTGGGCCGCGGCGGAGGCGATGGACAGCGCGATCGACCGCGCCACCCGGCACGGCGTCGGGCTGATCTCGGTGCGCGGCGGAACCCACTTCGGCTGTGCGGGATTCCACGCCGCCAGGGCGGCCGAGCGGGGCATGATCGGCGTGATCGCCAGCAACTGCGGCGGGCAGCGTATCGCCCGCCCGCCGGGCGGTGCCGTCGCCATGCTCGGCACCAACCCGCTGAGCGTGGCCGCGCCCGCGCTCCCGGAGCACCCGTTCGTCCTCGACATGAGCACGACGGTGGTGCCCACCGGGAAGGTCCGCACCGCCGCCCGCCGCGGCGAGCCGATCCCGGAGGGCTGGCTGGTCGACGCGGGCGGTGCGGCCGTCACCGACCCGGCCGCGTTCGACCGGGGCGAGGCGTACCTGAACTGGCTCGGCGTGGACCGGAACACCGGTTCCTACAAGGGATTCGGGCTCGGTCTGGTCGTCGAACTGCTCTCCGCGCTGCTGTCCGGCTCCGGGGTCGGCCCGGCTCCCGAGGCGCTGCGCGGGGACGGCCGCCCGCACGGCACGGACGATGACATCGGGTTCTTCGTGCTGGCCATCGCACCGGAGATGCTGCGCCCCGGCCAGGACTTCACCGGTGCCGCGCGGTCGATGTTCGAAACGCTCACCTCCTGCCCGCCGGTGCACCCGGAGGAATCCGTGCGCTACCCGGGCTGGTGGGAGGCAGAGCGCGCGCTGGACCGCCGGCGCGACGGTGTCCCGCTCACCACCGCACTGCACGCCGAGCTGGTCGAGCTCGGGCTGGAACGCTGGGAGTCCGCCTGATGCGGATCGCGATCGTCGGCCTCGGCGTCATCTCGAAGTTCTACCTCGCCGCGATCGAGGAACTGCCCATGTGGGAGCTCGCGGCGGTGTGCGACGTCCGGGAGTCCGCAATGGACCCGCACCGGGACAGCGTCCCGTGCTTCAGCGACCACCAGCGGATGTTCGCCGAAACCGAGCTGGACGCGGTCGTCGTCACCGTGCCCAACGACGTGCACGGCGACATCTGCCGCGACGCGCTGTTCGCCGGAGTTCCCGTCTGCGTCGAGAAACCGCTGTCGGTCAGCGGTGCCGAAGGGCGGGAGCTCGACGCGCTGGCGCGCATGCGCAACGTGCCGCTGTTCACCGCGTTCCACCGCCGCTACAACGGGAACGTCCTCGATCTGCTGGCCAAGCAGCGCACCGCGGGCATCCCCATCCGGTCGATGACCGTGCGCTACCTCGAACTCATCGAGGAGCACATCGGGCAGGACACCTGGTACCTCGATCCGCAGCGCTGCGGCGGGGGCTGCGTCGCCGACAACGGGCCCAACGCTTTCGACCTGGTGCGCCTGTTCCTCGGTGACGTCGTGGTCTCCGACGTGTCGATCACCCGCGACGACCACGGCACTGACCGGCAGGCGACGGTCGCGCTGCGCACGAGCGCCGGAACGCCGGCGACGGTGGAGCTGGACTGGTCGCATCCGGGCGAGACCAAGGACGTCGAGATCGTCCTGGCGGACGGGACCACGTGGCGGGCGGACATGCTCGACGGCCACGCGGAGTTCAAGTCGTCGCTGTGGCACGAGTACCGCGGCATCCTGCGCGCGTTCGCCGAGGCGGGCCCGGTGCGCACCGGCAACGGCGGCCTGGCCGCGCTGGAACTGGTCGAGGACTGCTACCGGCGGGAAATGTCGATTCGGGAGGGATCGTGAGCAACTACGAGGAAGACGGCGCGAAGCGGGCCGTGCGCGGCACGCTCGTGAAGGTGCTGCTGCACCACCGGGACGAGCGCGGCATGTCGCTGGAGCCGCACGCGAGCCGCTGCGTGCAGCGCGGTGAGATCCACGAGCTCGTCACCACCGACCACGTCGAGACCGCTCCCGGTGCCCGCATCGACCGGGTCGGGTTCCTGGGCTTCGCCGAGATCACCGCAGGCGGGGTGATCGACCGCGGGGACCGGTTCTGGATCGGGGAGAACGTGGTGGGCACCGTTCTCGGCTTCGACGCGTGCCATTTCCCGAACCACTACAACATCCTGATCAGCACCAGAACTCCGGTCAGCGGCCGGGATCTAGGCCTGAGCCCGGAATTGCCGGTCGGATTCGAACCGGCCCTGGTTCCGGCGCTCTGACGAACACAGCGGGACCTGACAAACACGCCAGTCCGGCAAACACAGCAAAAGGCTCTCACGCAAGCGCCAAATAGGGCGTGATCGCGAATCTCCGCGATCACGCCCTATTTCTTTTTCTTCACCGGCCTCACGCACTCCGGATTCAGCTCGCGCTCTCCGACGGCATATTCCCAACGAATTCTCCGCTCGGAGATCTCAGCGCCGACCCCCGCCCGGCGGAAACAGCCGCGAACACGAAAACGGCCGGTGGCCCCGGAACGAATCCCGTAAACCACCGGCCGCACGTTCAGCCGGGGAACACCCGGCGAGCGTCAGAACCGATCAGCCGAGGAGCTCGACCTCGAGACGACCGAAGTGGTAGTCCCGCACGGCGCCGAGCAGCTCGTCGACCGACAGCTGGCCGTTGCCGTTGGTGTCCACCTTCTGGAAGGCCTCGGCGGCCTCGTCCGGGCTCACACCGACGCCCACCAGCCAGTTGGCGAACTCCTGGGCGTTGATCTGCCCGTCGCTGTTCTTGTCGCACAGGCCGATGATGCCCTGGACCACCGGGCCCAGCGCACGGTTGAAGCCCGCCTCGCCCTCCTGGAAGATCAGGTTCCCGGCGACGTTGAGGAACTGCTCCTTCGCGATGGAGTCGCTCCCGTTGGCGAGGTAGTCGAACAGGCCGCCGAAGGCGTCCTTCAGCTGCTGGACCTCGGGGGACGAGGCGTCCTTGCCGAACGCCTTCGCGATGTTCTGGGCCTCCCGGTCGAAGTCAGCCCGTTCGAGAGAGCCGTTGCCGTTGACGTCCCACTTGTCGAAGCGCTTCTGCAAGCGGTCGTTGGCGATGGCCGTAGTCATAAACCCGCACTTCCTTTCCCGATGGGATGACGCTACTGCAAATTGCCAGCGTCAACGGCTGAGTCCGAACTGGGAGACCCGCGGAGACCGCTGACGCCTTATCGCGTTGAACTTCTCTCGAAGCTCGACGCAATCCTATAATCCAGGCTCGACGCCCGTCAGTAACACTTTCTAGTGATACGGCGCCTACCTATCTGAAATGCATCGACTCCGGAGGCGCTCACAATAACGTGACGCGCCGCCCGAAAATCTGACCGCGCGTGTCGAGCAACGCGCATTCGGCTGACGACAGCACGGCGCGGTCGTAACACGAATGGTCCTGCAAGAGGATCGCCACATCAGAACGTCGCAACGCCGCCGCCAGATCGCTCTGGTGTGGAACGTCCGCACCGTCCACCGAGAACCGCTCGACGTGCGGATCGTGGTAGCTCACCGCGGCGCCGAGCGAGCGCAGTCCCCGCGCGATCGGCACCGCCGGAGTCTCCCGCGTGTCCGGCACATCCGGCTTGTACGAGACGCCGATCAGCAGAACCTCGGCCTCCTGCAACGGTTTCCCGGCGTCGGAGAGCATCCCGCGCGCCCGCGCCACCACGTGCTCGGGCATCCGGTCGTTGACCCCGCGGGCCGCCGACAGCATCGTGAACGCGAAGCCCTCGGCGTCGGCTTTGCTCGACAGGTACAGCGGATCGACCGGGATGCAGTGCCCGCCGACCCCCGGTCCCGGCGCGAAGGGGGCGAAGCCGAACGGCTTGGTGGCCGCGCAGTGCAGCACGTCCCACACGTCGATGCCGACCTGGTCGCAGAACAGCGCCACCTCGTTCACCAGCGCGATGTTGATGTAGCGGTAGGTGTTCTCCAGCAGCTTGGCCATCTCGGCCTCCCTGGTGCCGCGGGAGACGACCACCGAGTCGACGAGCCTGCTGTAGAAGGCGACGGCGAACTTCGCGCACAGCGGCGTGCACCCGCTCACGACCTTGGGCGTGTTGCGGATGCCGAAGTGGGGATTGCCCGGGTCGACGCGCTCCGGCGAGTAGGCGAGGTGGAAGTCGTCGCCGACGCGGAGTCCGCTGCCCCGCTCCAGGATCGGCCGCACCACTTCCTCCGTCGTCCCCGGGTAGCTCGTCGACTCCAGCACGACGAGAACACCCGGGTGCAGGTGCGGCGCCACGCTCTCCGCCGCCGCGCGCACCGCGCCGAGGTCCGGTTCGCCCTCCGTGAGACCGGTGGGCACGCAGATCACGACCGTTTCGGCGGAGGCGATCACCGCAGGGTCCGTGGTGGCCACGAACCCGGCCCCGACCATCGCCCGCACCGCGCTGTCCGGCACGTCGGCGACGTGCGAGCGGCCGGCGTTGAGCCCGTCGGCCACCTCCGCGCTGATGTCGAACCCGGCGACCGACATCCTCTCCTCGTAGGCCCGCCTGGCGAGCGGCAGTCCCACGTAACCCAGTCCGACCACGACGAGGTCGACGGACATTTCTCCCCCTCCTGCGAGATGACCACAACGACCGCGGGAAGGGTGGAGCCGCGGGGACGCGGCTCCACCCCGCCGGTCAGACCGAGAAGCTCGCGCTGGCCGGCGGAACGTGCACGCCGTACCCGGGCTGGACGACCATGCTCGGCCCGAGGCACAGCGGGTCCCCGTAGACCGTGACCGGCTCGTCGGTCTTGTTGATCAGCACGTGCGCCCCGAGCGGCAGCAGGTTGCAATCCGAGGGGTTCTCGTAGGTGCTGGCTTGCAGGATCTCGTTCGAGAACACGATGACGTCGCCGCTCGCCGCGGAGGCGGGCATGGCGGACGTTCCCACCAGCAAGGCCGCTCCGGCAAGCACCATGGCTACTCGTTTCATCTCTACCTCTCCCACACTGACGACCGCCCTTCGCGGTCGACGACTGGCACCCGCGCCGGGGCGCGGATGTTGCGATAACGCAGCGGTTTCCCCGCGGCCTACTTGCTCGCGCGGCTCGCGCTGGACAGCGCTCCGACGCTAACCATCATCACGAGCGCTCCGAGGATTCCGATGAATCCCGCCGTGCGCTCCGGGTTTTCGAGCGGACCACCGGAGTCCAGCCGCTCCGGCGGCGGCGCGGGCGGGACGCGATCGGCCTGGGCCGGGGCCACCGGCTGGGCCAGGGTCAGGACCGCCGAGTTCCGGGCCGAGCTGGTGAACGCCGCGACCACGCCGTCGACCACGGGCAGTCCGGTGGCCGACAGCGTCACCACAGCTCCCCGCCCCACCCGACAGGTGTACACAGTGGACTGATCAGGTTCGAGCCTGCCCACCGGCCGGACGCACGCGGCGGGCGATCCTCCTACGGCGACCTGCTCCAGCGGAACCGGGGAGGTGTTGCGCACCCGGACCCGGACCGTCGCCGGTCCGGTGTCCCCGCGTTCGGCCGGGACCTCTTCGAGTTCCAGCGCGATGGACGGCCGGAACCCGTTGGTCCGCAGCTCGGCGGACGCGGTCGCGATGCGGCCGGTGGTGTCGCGCCCGGTCACCGCCACCGACGTCGTCGTAGGCGCGGACTTCGCCGAGGTCCGGCAGATCGCCGTCTTCTCCGCGCTCGGCAACAGCATTCCGGGGATCGGGTCGCAACGCACGCCCTCGCCGGCCAGCGACAGCCCGGACAGGTCGACGTCGCCGATGTTGCGGATCCGCAGCTCGTGGACGGCGTCCGTGCCTTCCAGCACCAGCGCGCGGTTCTCCGCGGCCGACAGCTCGACCGCCGGAGGCGCGGGTGCGGGTTCCTCGACCCACCACACCACGTGCAGCGACCACGAATCCGCGCAGGGCGGTCCTCCGACGCTGACCGCGATGCCGTGCCGCCCGACCAGCGCGCCCAGCTGGGCCGCGAGATCCGCGCGGTCACCGGTGATGCGGTCCGGGATGAGCCGCGTCGCGCCGAAAAGCAGGGCAGGCGGGCCGTCGCAGTGCGACCCGGTCCACTCCAGGTCGGCCGCCGCGATCACGGCACCACGCGGGATGTCCAGTCTGGCGACCGAAGATCCGGTGCCGCGGATGGTCGTGTCACCGCCGGGTGTCGACCGGTCGACCTCCTGGACGCCCACCGGCATCGGTGCCAGGACCACGGCCACCACCAAGGCGGACAGGCACAGGCGGACCGCGCGCAGCGGTCGGTGTGACGGTGTGCTCCTGCGGCTCAAGGACAGCCTCTTCCGGAAAACGCCCGCGCCGCTGTGCCGCACGGAACTCTCGGATGTCGGACGCCGGAGAAGCTAGCTCGCGGAAAACCGTTCCACCGCAGCAGGGTTGCGGACCGAACTGCCTGCTCCCAGGCCCGGCGGGACAACGCGTGCCGGTTTCGCGAGATCGCGCGGGAAACGCAAGATCACCCAATGTAGTGAAGCTCGGAAAATTCGTTGCGCAGCAAGGTGATCCTGCTGCGGTTCCGCGGTTACCATCGCGGGCGTCGCCCTCGCGACCGCACGGCGCGCTGTCCCTGCTGCCGTGACTTCATCCCTTCCCGCAAGAGAAATCCGGGTTCCCGTGTTCTTCCTCCTGCTGCTCCTCGTCGTCCTGCCCGCTCTGCTCGTCGCCGGTGCGCTGCTGCTGGGCAGACGCCGGAAAAGAACCTCGGCGGAGTCCGACTCCGACTCGCTGGGGTTCGTCGGCGGCGTCCTCAACGCGCTGTTCACCGTCGTGCTGGCCTTCTACGTCGTGTTCTCCTGGCAGACCGGCGACGACATCGAGAAGGCGGCGACCGCCGAAGCCAACGCGCTCACCGACGCGCACTGGCAGATGAGCGCGGCGCCGGAACCCGCCGCCTCCACCATCCGCACGCTCCTGACGCAGTACGCGGCGCGGGTCGCCGACCACGAGTGGCCCGCGCTGGACGCCGGTCGCGCCGATCCCGGCACCGACGCGATCCTGACGTCGCTGCGCGCCGAGGTCATCGGACTGCCTGCCGACACCGAGCTGCAGAAGGCGGCGCGCGAGCAGGCGACCCAGGACGTCCGGCTGATCGACGAGAACCACCGGGAGCGCGTCGACCAGGCCACCGACGACCAGTTCTTCACCGTCATCCTGCTGATCGGCACCATCCTCGGTGCGCTGCTCATGGTGGTCTTCCCGCTGCTGGTCGGGATCAGCCCCACCACGGCGAACATCGCGAGCATGGCGCTGCTGACCGCGGTGCTCGGCTGCACGGTGTTCATGTCGCTGGAACTCCTGCATCCGCTGCACGGTGCGTTCGGGGCCGATCCCGATGCGTTCCGGATCGCTTTGGAAAGCCTCGGAGTTCCGGCGCCGACCGGTACCTGAGGGTTCCAGCGCCGAACGGGCCGGTCCGACCTCGCGTCGGGCCGGCCCGTTCGCTTGTCCGCCGTTCGCTCAGGCCGGGTGCAGGGTCGAATCCCCGTCGGCGACGACGAAACTCGCCTCCGTGCGGGCCGGGGCTCCGGCACTGGTCACGTACGGCAGCACCCGGAAGTCCGCCCTGAGCTCACCGCCGGAGATCAGGGTTCGCACGTATCCCCTGCGGTTCTTGTAGAACTTCAGGTGCGGGTTCTCGTCGAGCGCGACGTTCGACCCGTCGTCGCCGTCGCCTCCGCTGGTGATCGACGTGGCGACGAGCTCGACGCCGACGCTCGGCGCGTCCGGGCGGTCGTAGTCCTGCTTGATCTCCCCGGCCCAGTGCCGGTGCACGTCTCCGGTCAGCACAACGGGATTGCGCACTCCGGCGTCGACCCAGCCCGCGACGATCCGGTCGCGGTTGGCCGCGTAGCCGTCCCAGGCATCCATGCTGTGCCGTTCCTCCGGACCGGCCGCGAGGTCCCGTTCGGCGAAGAACACCTGCTGGCCGAGCACGTCCCAGCGGGCGCTCGACTGCCGGAAACCGTCGAGCAGCCACTGCTGCTGGTCCGCGCCGACGATCGTGCGGCGGGTGTCGAGCCTGCCGGTTTCGGCGCCGTCGCCGGAAAGCTGGTCGTCGCGGTACTGGCGGGTGTCGAGCATGTGGAAGGTGGCCAGGCCGCCCCACTGGATCCGCCGGTACAGCTGCATGTCGATGCCCTGCGGCGCCGACGTCCGCCGCAGCGGCATGTTCTCGTAGTAGGCCTGGAAAGCCGCCTTGCGGCGCTCCAGGAAGTTCGGGTCCGGCTGCTCCGGGACCTCGTCGGCCCAGTTGTTCTCCAGCTCGTGGTCGTCGAACACGACCAGCCACGGCGCCACCGAGTGCGCGAACTGCAGGTCCGGGTCGGTCTTGTACTGGGCGTGGCGCCGCCGGTAGTCGGCGAGGGTCATGGTCTCGGCACCGGCGACCTGCCGGACGGCGGTCGGCCCGGTCGGACCCTCGTACTGGTAGTCGCCCAGGTGCAGCACCAGCCCCGGCTGGTCCTCGGCGAGCCGCCGGTAGGCGGTGAAGTAGCCCGCGCCCCAGTTCGAGCAGGAGGCGAAGCACATCGTCAGCGGCGGGCCCAGCAGGCCCGGTGCCGGGGCCGTGCGGGTCCGGCCCGCCGGGGAGAGGTGACCGTCGGCCCGGAAGCGGTAGAAGTACTCGCGGCCCGGTTCGAGACCGGCGGGCTCGACGTGGACGGTGTGCGCCGACTGCGGCGTGGCGTCCTCGACGCCGCGGCGCACGATCCGGCCGAACCGCTCGTCCTCGGCGATCTCCCACTCCACCGGCACGACCCGGTCCGGCATCCCGCCGAGCCCGTTGTCGTCGAGCGGGCGCGGAGCGAGCCTGGTCCACAGCACGAACCCGTCGGGCGACGGGTCGCCGGAGGCCACGCCGAGGGTGAACGGGTCGTCCAGCCGGCGGGACGCCGTGGCCATTCCCGGGGCCATCAGGGTTCCGCCGAGAACGGCGGCGCCGGTGAGGACGGTCCGGCGCGACACCGGTGATCCGCTGGGTTCTGGCATGTGCACCTCCGGTCAGGTGTGACAGGACGGCACAGATCCGAACCCCACGACGTGAACACAGCCGCGGCCGGTGGTGAGCAGCAGGCGAAATCTCGGAGTCGCCTACGCCGCGACGCGGTAGGCGCGGGCGGCGTTGCTCGCCGCGATGCCCGCGACCAGCCGCTCGGCGTCACCACTGGTCAGCACGCCCTCCGCGATCCACTGGTCCACCAGGCGCCCGCACTGCTCGCGCCAGACCACGGCGCCGAGGTGGTGCAGCTCCGGGAGCCCGTAGCCGTCGGAGGAGTAGCAGACCGCGCGCCACGGCGCGATTTCCAGCGTTTCGGCGAGCACCGCCGCGGCGCGGGCGCCGACGTGCGGGATGGTCAATCCCAGATCCACCAGCACGTGCGGGAATACCTGGGCCAGGTACGCCGCGTTGCGGTGGTAGGGCCAGCAGTGCAGGAGGACCACGGTGACGCCAGTGTCCCTTGTGGACTTCAAGAGTCCGGTGAGCCGGGCGGGGTCGGCGCCGAGCAGGTGCAGGTCGGGGTCGCCGAAGCCGGTGTGGAACTGCAACGGCAGCGCCAGCTCCGCACCGATCTCGGCGCCGAGGTGGACCAGCCACCCGAGCAGGTCCGGGTCGGCCAGCCTGCCGCCTCCGGCGGACAGCCACCGCGACGCGGCGCAGGCGACCGTCGCCGGGCTCGGCCGCCGCTCCGGGACTTCGAGACCGGTGCGGTAGGCCACGACGCTCTTGAGCCCGGCCGCGTCCGCGGCTCTGGCGCGGAGTTCCCGCTCCACCGCGTCCGCGAACCCGCCCGCCGCGACACCGGTCGCCGCGACGTCCTCGGCGACCGCCTCCAACCGCACGATCTCCCGCACCGATCCCGCCGCCAGCTCGCCGAACTCGGCGAGTCCGGTCAGCTCCGCGGTGGCGAATCCGGTGTCCACCAACCACGTCGTGGTCCCGGAGGCGCGAAGCAGGCGGCGGGTGACCTCGCGCCATCCGAGTTCCCGGCGCCGGGTCAGGTAGTCCTCGGCCGCTGCGTGCGGCGCGAGGTCGAGCACCGGTGCGCACAGCCGGCGAAGGGTCACGCCCAGCATGGACTCGAACGGGGCGCGCGGCAGGTCGCCCTCGGTCATCAGCAGTTCGAAACCGACCCGGTCGAGGTCGGCGTCGCGGACGCCGTGGCAGTGCTGGTCGAGCAGCGCGAGGTCGTCGGTGAGCATCCGCGCCTACCAGTGCCAGCGGGTCAGGGCGGTCAGCTCGGCGGGGTCGGCGTCGGCGAAGCGCCGCGCCTCCGCCCGGCGGACGGTCACCACGGCGTCGTGCAGGACCTCCCCCATCGCCTCGGCCAGGACGGCCGAACCGGCCAGCGCCTCGGCCGACTCCGCGGCGGTGGCGGGCAGCCGCGGGATGCCGTGGCCCTCCGGGAACAGCGCGGGGTCACCGGCGATCTCCGGCGGAAGCCGCAGGCCCGCCCGCAGACCGGCGGCCCCGGCGGCGAGCACCGAGCCGACGACCAGGTACGGGTTCCCGGTGGCGTCGAGGCACTTCACCTCCGCGTTCGCCGCCCATTGCTCGGTCCCGGCCGTTCCGGTCACCAGGCGCAGGCCCGCCTCGCGCGTCTCCCGGCCCCACGCCTGCCAGACCCCGGCCCAGCGGGACGGCTCCAGCCGTAGGAAGCTCGCCGGGTTGCCGGCTCCGACCGCCTGCAGCGCTGGGAGCTCCGCCAGCACCCCGGCCAGGAACGCCTCGCCCTCCGGGCGGAGCCCGTGCGGCCCGGCGCCTCCGGCGAACAGGTTGCCGCGTTCGTCGTGGGCCGACAGGTGCAGGTGCGCGCCCGACCCGGGCAGTCCGGGGAACAGGCACGGCGCGAAGCTGGCGCGCCAGCCGTGCTCGTGGGCGACCCGCCGGACGGTGTGCCGGACCAGGATCGCGTCGTCGGCAGCGGTCACCGGATCGGTCGCCGCCACCGAGAGCTCCACCTGCCCGGCGGTGTACTCCGGGTGGAACTGCTGGACTTCCAGCCCCTGCGCGTGCAGCGCGGCGACCAAGTGGCGGGCGTAGCCGGCGGCCTGCTCCAGCCGCGTCAGGCCGTACGCGGCCCCGGTCAGCGCGGGTACGAACTCGTCGGTGCCGCCCTGCCCCAACGCCCATTCGTGCTCGAACGCCGCCCGCACCCGCAGCCCGAGGCGCCGGGCCTGCTCCGCGGCGAAGTTCCGCTGGCAGGCGGGGAAACGACCGCCCTCCTGCACGAACTTGTCGGCCGGGGCCCACGCCCACCCGAGCTGGGCGGCCAGCGGCACGATCCGGTCCAGGTCGGGGACGAGCCGCAGGTCCCCGTCCGGCCCGCCCAGGAACCGGCCCTGCTCCAGCACGTCGTCGAAGGTGAAGGTCTCGAAGCAGGGCGAGGCGCCGACGCCGTAGCGCTGCGCGGCGCCCAACCGGTCCAGCGGAACGGACTTCACCCGCACCACCCCGGCGTTATCCACAAAGGACAGTTCGGTCATCGAGACGCCTGCGGCGCGCAGCCGGGCGACGACGGCACCGAGATCGGGTCGCTCTGCCGCCGGAATCCGGGCTTGGCTCATCTGGTCCTCCCTGGCTCTCCCGCGAACGTACTCCCCGGGCGTTGAGCTCGCCGCCGTTGCTCATCACGCCGACGACGACGTGCGAGCCGGTCAGCGGAAGTCGTTGACGTAGTGGTGCAGGTGGCTCGCGCCTTCGAGCATCGCGGTCGCCTGCGCGGTGATCGCGCCCTGCCGGTCGGAGATGGCCGCGCGGAGCGCGTCGCTGCTGCCCGCGCGGCGCAGGTCGTCCAGCACCGATGCGATCTCCGGCAGCCGGTAGTGGGCCTGCCGGAGCATGCTGATCATCCGCGCGTCGCGGACGTCGGCCGGGGTGAACCGGCGGTAGCCGGTGGCCCGGTCGCGTTGCGGGAACAGCAGTCCGGCCGACTCCCAGGTCCGCAGCGCCGAGGTGCGGACGCCGACGAAGGCCGCGGCGTCGCCGATCGGCACGTCCGACCGCGGTAGCGCCGGGGTGTCCTGCTCGGCGATCGCCTCCAGGGCTTCGCCCGTCGCGCGGAGCGCGCGGCGCTGTTCGTGCAGGGCGGCGTGCCCCGCGTCCACCAAGGTCAGCGCGAGCGGCAGGTCGTCGTCGTGCACGGCGCGCATGATCGCCTGCGCGCGGTCCGGCCCGAAACCGCGCTGGAGCGCCCGGTACGCGAGCAGCGCGGCGCGGTGCTGCTCGCCGAAGGCGCGGTACCCGCTGTCGGTGCGCGGGACCGGCGGCAGGATTCCCGCGTCGGCGTAGTTGCGGACCTGCTGGGTCGAGATGCCCGCCACCCGCGCCAGGTCCACGGGGCGCAGTCTGCGTTCCATCCGCTCTCTTCCGAGGTTCCCGGCCGTTCCGGATTCGCGGCCCGTTCGCCCCATTGTAGAGAGGCCCACTGTCCGCTGTGGACGGAACTCGCGCCGATCAGGGCTTGCGCAGTATTCCGCCGTACTCGTAGTGCCCGAGCTCCTCGTCGGTCGCTCCGACGAAAGCGGCCAGCGGCGCCGGCACCGCCTCCAGCGGCGGCTGGTCCGGGTCGGGCCGCCAGTCCCGGAGGTTGACCATGCCCGGCTCGACCGGCTCCAGCCCGTCGAGCAGCGCGTCCACCTCGGCCGGGGTGCGGGTCTGCCAGGGGATGCCGGAGCCCTCGGCCAGCTCGCTCATCTCCGCTCCCCTGGCCGGGTCGTCGTGCACGATCTGGGAGAAGGCCAGGTAGCTGCCCGGGGCCGCGACCTCGTCGATGACGTGCCGGACGGTGTGCCGCACGCCCCGGCCGACCTGGTCGGAGTCCTTGAGGTAGTGCCCGGTGGACAGGAACAGCAGCGCGACCGGCTCGGCGAAGTCGATGAGCGCGCGGGTGTCGGGGTGGTCCACGACCGATTCCGGCTCTCGCATGTCGGCGGTGATGACGGCCGTCGCGTCGTTGTCGGCGAGCAGGGCTCGTCCGTGGACGAGCACGATGGGGTCGATGTCGACGTAGACCACGCGCGCCTCCGGGTCGAACCGCTGCGCGACCTGGTGCACGTTGTCCTCGGCGGGAAGCCCGAAACCCAGGTCGATGAACTGACGGATCCCGGCGTCGCGCACCAGGTGGCGGACCGCGCGGTAGAGGAACAGGCGGTTCTGCCGCGCGATGTCGACGCATTCCGGGAAGCCCTGCAACGTCCGCAGCATGAACTCGCGGTCGACCGCGAAGTTGTCCTTGCCGCCCAGCATCCAGCTGTAGGCTCGGGCCGAAGTCGGCCGGTCGAGCGGGATGGAGTCGTTCCCCGGTCGTTTGTCAGCTGGCCGTTCGCCCGTGGCCATGCCGCCCCCATTCCGGCAGCCCCATTTTCCGGCAACCCCATTTCCGGCGGCCCCATTTCGGCAGCCCCGCTTCCGGCAGCCCACTTCCAACCGCTGCCGGACGCTTCCGAACCCTACCGGAAGATCGACTTCGCGACACCGGCGCGAGAACCGCGCGGTCGCCACCATCAGCCGTTCGGCCCAGTACCCCGGCGCGTTCGGCGGGTCGGGGTCGCAGCAGCCGGGTCCTCGGGCCACGGGTGCTTCGGATAGCGGCCCCGGAGGTCGGCGCGCACCTGCGGGTATCCGTTGCGCCAGAACGATTCCAGGTCGGCGGTGACCGCGGCGGCGCGGCCCGCGGGCGAGAGCAGGTGCAGCACGACCGGCACCCGCCCGTCGGCGATGCGCGGCACGTCGCGCCAGCCGAAGACCTCCTGGAGCTTGACCGGCAGGACCGGCTGCTCGTCCTGGTAGTCGACCCGGATCCGGGAGCCGGAGGGGACTTCGACGCGGTCCGGTGCGAGCTCGTCCAGCCTGCCGGCCTCAGCCCACGGGACCAGCCGGCGCAAGGCGCTGCCCGCCGGGATACCGCGCAGGTCGGACCGCCGCCTGGCCCCCGAGAGCTCGGGCTCCAGCCACTGGTCCGCGGTGGCCAGCAGCGCGGCGTCGTCGGTCGCGGGCCAGGCGTCGCCGAGCGCGGAGCGCAGGAACCCGAGGCGCTGGCGCAGCCGCCGCGCGTCGTCGGTCCAGTGCAGCAGTTCCAGCCCTTCGGCACGCAGGCCGTCCAGCAGCGCCCGGCGGACCTCGGCCGGATCCGGCTCCCGGATCGGACGTTCGGCCAGCGTGATGGCGCCGAGGCGTTCCACGCGGACCGCCCGCACGTCGCCGTCGGTCCAGCCGACCTCGTCGGAGGTCGTGACCAGCGCGGGAGCCGCGTCGCGGGCCAGTGCCTCGTCGGCGGGCGCGGCCAGCCGGACCGTGCCGGAGGCGCTGCCCGGCGCGCGGTCGGCGACGGCGATCGCGAGCCATTCCGAGTCCTGCAGGCCCGAGTTCCCAGGCACCTCCACCGCCGTGCCGGACGCCATCAGGTACACCGGCGACCCCGCCGACCGGCGGCGGGCCAGACGCTCCGGATGCGCGAGGGCGACGACCTGCGCCGCGTCGCCAGTGCCCGCGTGCGGCTGCACCGACGACCGCAGCCTGCGCACTTCCCGTCGCCAGCGATCGGTTCCCGCAGTGCCTCGGCGCAACCGCGCGAGCGCCTCCACGACGTCGGTTTCGGTTGTCAGGGCGTCGTTGTCGAGCAGGGCGACGACCTCGGCGGTGATATCGGTTCCGGCCGTTTCCCGGCCGTCGAGCAGCGCGCGGGCCAGCCTCGGGTGCAGGCCCAGCTCGGCCATCCGGCGCCCCCTGCCGGTCACCGCGCCGGAGCGTTCCAGCGCCCCGAGACCGCGCAGCACCTCGCGCCCGGCCGCGAGCGGGCCCGCGGGCGGCTCGTCCCACCACGTCAGCGCGGAGCCGTCCGGGGTTCCCCAGCAGGCCAGCTCCAGCGCGAGCCGGGTCAGCTCGGCGGTGCGGATCTCCGGTTCCGGGTAGGCGGGCAGCGTGCTGTGCTCGTGCTCCGGCCAGCAGCGGTAGACCGCGCCCGGCGCCTCCCGTCCGGCGCGGCCCCCGCGCTGGTCGGCGACCGCGGCCGACACCCGGACCGTGGCCAGCCCGGACAGCCCGCGCCGGGTGTCCACACGCGACACCCGAGCCAGGCCGGAGTCGACGACGGCGCGCACGCCCGGCACGGTCAGGCTCGACTCCGCGACCGCGGTCGCCAGCACCACGCGTCGCCGTTTTCCGATGCGCAGAGCCGAATCCTGCTGGGCGTGGGGCAGCCTGCCGTGCAGCGGAAGAACATCCACATCGGACCCGTCCAGCAAGCCGGCGACCCGGCGGATCTCCCCCGCTCCGGGCAGGAACGCCAGCACGTCGCCGTCCTGCTCGGCCAGCGCGGTGCGGACACCGCGCGCCACGCAGGACTCGATCCGCTCGCCGCGGCCCGGCGGCAGGTAGGTGGTGCGCACGGGGAACGTGCGGGCCTTCGCCTCCAGGACGGGCGCGCCGCCGAGGAGTTCGGCCGCGCGCCCGGACGCCACCGTCGCCGACGTCGCCAGGATCCGCAGGTCCGGCCGCAGCCCCTCGCGCGCGTCGAGCAGCAGTGCCAGCAGCAGGTCGGCGTCGAGGTGCCGCTCGTGGCACTCGTCGAGCACCACCACGTCAACACCGGCGAGCTCCGGGTCCGACTGGAGGCGCCGCACGAGCAGCCCGGAGGTCACCACCTCGACGACCGTGTCCGCGCCACGGCGCCGCTCGCCGCGCACCGAGTACCCGACGCGCTGCCCGACGTCCTCGCCGAGCAGCGCGGCCATCCGCTCGGCCGCCGCCCGGGTCGCCAGCCGCCGCGGCTCGGCCACCACGACGCGCGCTCCCCGCTCGGCGAGCGCGAGCGGCACCAGCGTCGTCTTGCCGGTGCCGGGCGGGGCGACCAGCACCGCGGTGCCGTGCTCGGACAGCGCGGCGGAGACGTCGTCGAGGACCGCGCGGACGGGGAGATCGGGGAACTCGGGCATAGCGGGACCATCCTGCCCGACCGCCGGGAACCCCCGCGGACCGCTACTGCCCGGGCGTCACTGCGGTGGCTGCTGTTGCGGCTGGGGCGGCTGCTGGGGCTGGGTGAACGCCTTGCACTCCGGCGCCTGCTGCGCCGCGTCGTTGAGCTCCTGGTTGTCGCCCAGCTTCGCCAGCGCGGCGTCGAGGTTGAGCTGCTTGCCCTTGTCCAGCTCCTGCTGGACGGCGTTCATGCCCTCCTGGAACCGCTGCCGGTCGGTCGGGTCGGCCTGGGCCGCCTTGTCCTGGGCGGTCCGCAGGATGTCGCGGACCTGGACGAACCCCTGCTCGAAGCTGTCGCTGACCTGGTCCGCGCCGGAGACCGGGGACGGTCCCATCGACTGCAGCCCGCGGACGGTGTCGTCGGCGGCCTGCGCCGAAGCACCGATCTGGTCCTGCACGGACTGCTTGTAGCGGGCGGTGTTGGACTTGTCGACGCCGGGGAGCTTCTGCTGGGCTTCGGAGAACCGGGCGACCTCACCGCACATCCGGCCCACCCACGCGATCCCCTCCGGCGAGGGGGCCGCGGCCTGCGGTGCCGGTGGCGGGGCGGGCTGGGTGGCCGGGCCGCCGCCCTGGGCGCACCCGGCGAGGGCCAGCGGAACGGCGGCGAGTGCCGCGACGGACGTCGAACGGATCTTCATTCGCACTCCACGGAACAGATCGGAGTTGCCTCACCGTGCAGCCCCGACTCTCTCCCATCCCCACCCGCCCGCCGAAACCCGGGGTGCCCGATCGAGTGAAACCCCTGCGCACGGCCCCTGGAGGCGCGGGCTCGCACCCGTCCACACTGGACGGACGCACGCCCGGCGGAGCCGGTGCTCAGCCTCCCAGCCCGCTGACGTTGAGCAGCTGGTTGGACACGCCGCGGACGTCGCTGATCTTGCCCGGGGCAGAGCTCCTGAGGATCCTGGCGTCGGCGACCGGTTCGCGCGGCCTGCCGTTGAGCTCGAGCGCGAGCGCCCCGGCGACGTGCGGGGTGGCCATGGACGTGCCGCCCATCTCGCCGCTGCCACCGCCCTGGGTGGTGGAGGTGATGGTGCTGCCGGGCGCGAACAGGTCGGCGCAGCGGCCGAAGTTGGACGATCCGGCCTGGTAGATGCTGCGCGCGTCCGGCGGTCGGACGCGGCCACCATGAGCGCGTCGGGCGCGCTTGCCGGGCTGGTCCCGCAGGCATCCTTGCCCTCGTTGCCCGCGGCGTCCGCAGGTCCGAGGCGTCGGCGTCGTTGTCATCGATGCGTGGCGGTACCGATCTGTTGGGAGCTGCGGACGATCAGACCGGCCACTGTGGGTGCAGGCGGTTCCGGGCCTTTCGAGGGGGCGTCGCCCCGACCGCCGCACCGACGAGTCAACCGGCGACTTCCTGACGTGGTGTCGCATTAACGTGACAAGTTGTCATATCCTTCGGGCGGTCCGTCGGACCAGCACGCGACCCAGAGCCTCCGGGAGCACCGATGCCGCAGACCGCCGAGCCGATGGGAGCGCGGTTCTCCGCCGCGCTCCGGACGACGACCTGGGCCGACCACGAGCAGGCCGAGTCCGCCGGCTACATGCGGGCGATGCTGGCGGGCGAGCTCCCGGTCACCGCCTACACCGACCTGGTCGCCCAGCACTACTTCGCCTACCGGGTTCTCGAAGAGGCCGCCGCGGCGATGCGCGAAGACCCGGTGGCCGGCCGGTTCGTCTTCGACGAGCTGACCCGGCTGCCCGCGCTGGAACGCGACCTGGAGCACCTGGCGGGCGCGGACTGGCGGGAGCGGATCCGGCCGAACCGGGCCACCGAGCGGTACTGCGAGCGGATGCGCGAGGTGTGCTTCGACTGGCCCGGCGGGTTCGTCGCGCACAGCTACACCCGCTACCTCGGCGACCTGTCCGGCGGGCAGGCGATCCGCGTCGCCGTCGAGCGGACCTACGGCTTCACCGGCGGCGACGGCGTGCGCTTCTACCTGTTCCCCGGCATCCCGAAGCACCGCGAGTTCAAGGACGGCTACCGGCGGCGGCTGGACGAAACGGGGTGGTCGGCGGTGGAGCAGGCCCAGGTCATCGACGAGGTGCGGGTGGCCTACCGGCTCAACACCGAGGTGCTGGTCGAGCTGGGGCGGTCATGAGGCGGGCAGCCGGCGGGGACGTCCGTCCCGGTCCAGCCGCGCGCCGAGCCCGCGCAGCACGAACGCGGTGGTGACCTCGATGGCCCGCTCCAGCCGCTGCCCGGCCAGCCCGGCCGCGCGCTGCGAGATCGTGCCCGCCAGCACCGGCATCAGCACGTCGAGGTCCTCGCGCGGCAGGTAGCGCTCCCGCATCGCACGTTCCAGGATGTCGCGCAGCTGGTCCCAAAGCGGGGCGACGTGCTCGTACATCTGCCTGCGGCCGGCCTCGGAGAGCACGCCGGACAGCGCGCCCGCGGACAGGTGCTGGGTGGCCAGCTCGGTGAGCTGCATCCGAATGAAGGCCCGCAGCTGGTCGACCGGGTCGGACCGGGCGGCCAGGTCGCGGACCAGGCGGTCGACGTAGCGCTGCGTCTCGTGGTGGGCGTGGGCAAGCAGCAGCGTTTCCTTGTCCTTGAAGTAGTTGTACATCGCCGTGCGGCTCACGCCCGCCCGCGCCGCGACGTCGGCCAGGGTCAGCGCGGCGTACCCGCGTTCCTCCGCCAGCCGCGCCAGCGCGGAGAAGATGCGGTCGTGCATCTGCTCGCGGTGCTCCTCCAGCGAGCTTCCGATGATCTTCGGCACGGTGGCTGTCTCTTCGCGCTCGAGGGGTGCCGCGGGGCACCCGCGAGGTCACTGGTGGTCGCCGCCGGTGCGCGGCGGAACTCCGAGAATGTCACACGCTTCGCGGTGCATCCGGACCACCTCGGCCCGGATCTCGGCGCGTTCGGTCAGCGGCCTGCTCCACGGGATCCGCACCTCGACACCACCCTCGCCCGCCTGCGCGTCGAACGAGATGGCCTCGCCGTCGACGCCGGTGGCGGTCGCGCTGGTGGCCTCCGGCAGCCCGCCGAGCGCCCGGACGATGAGCAGCGAGTCCGCGGCGTGGTCCTCGTTCATGTGCCGCACGACCGCGTCGACCACCTGCTGGTCGAACGGATTGGGCTTGCTCATCGGCGCTGTCCTCCCGGAGTCGGCGTCAGGACAGCATGTCACGAAACCTTGCCGTTGACCCCGGTGAGGGCGAAGAACTCCTGCCGCGAACGGGCGTCCTTGCGCAGCGTGCCGAGCAGCGTGGAGGTCACGGTGCTGGAGCCGGTGGCCTGCACCCCGCGCAGCGTCATGCAGCTGTGCTCGGCTTCGATGACGACCCCGACCCCCTTGGGCCGCAGCTGCTCGCGCAGCCAGTCGGCGACCTGCTTGGTCAGCCGCTCCTGGACCTGCGGGCGGCAGGCGAAGTGCTCGACGACCCGGGCCAGCTTGGACAGCCCGAGGATCCGCTCGCCGGGCAGGTACCCGACGTGGGCGACGCCGACGAACGGCAGCAGGTGGTGTTCGCACACCGACCGCACCGGGATCGACCGCGCCAGCACGAGTTCGTCGTAGTTCTCCTCGTTCGGGAACGTCGTCAGGTCGAACGGCCGCGGCGTGAACAGCTCCGCGTACGCGCGGGCCATCCGGCCCGGCGTGCCCCGCAGGCTCTCGGAGTCGGTCGAGATGCCCAGCGCCCGCAGCAGGTCCCCGGCCGCCTTCTCGGCGGCGGGCAGGTCGATCTCGCTGTCGGGCTCGTGGACGACGTGCAGGGCGGGGGCCGGTGCCATGGTGTTCCTCGAATCGGTTGCGGGCAACGCTCCGGGAGGGATGCCGATCAAGTCTCTTTTCGCCAACGAAGATTAGTCTTATTCTCGTAATCGGGTCAACGCCGCAGCACTTCGGCCTTGGGTCGGGAAAGTGTGCACCACAATGTGCGATGGAGGCGATACCGTGTGGGGATGAGCGAGCGACCGGGGTTCTCCGTGGCGGCGGTGGCCGCGCTGGACGACGACCTGCGACGCGGGATGTACGAGTTCATCCGCCGCGCGCACCGGCCGGTGACCCGGGACGAGGCCGCCGCGGCGGTCGGCATCTCGCGCAAGCTCGCGGCCTTCCACCTCGACAAGCTGGTGGACACCGGCCTGCTGCGCGCCCGGTGCGAACCGGTGGACGGGATCCGCCGGGTCGGCCGCGCGCCGAAGGTCTACGAGCCCGCCGAAACCGAGATCCGGGTCAACATCCCGCCCCGGCACCACGACCTGCTCGCCGACATCCTCCTCGACGCGGTGCTCACCGAAGGCGAGCAGGAGAACGCGCACCAGGCCGCGCTGCGCACCGCGCGGGAGCGCGGAGCAGCCCTCGGCGCGGAGCAGCGCCCGCGCGGGCCGGGGCGCCTGGGCGCGGAGCGCGCGCTGACCAGGAGCGCGGAGGTGCTGGTGGACCTCGGTTTCGAGCCGGAACGGCAGACGCCGACGTGCGTGCGGCTGCGCAACTGCCCGTTCCACCCGCTCACCGGGAAGTCACCGGAGCTGGTCTGCGGGATCAACCGCGCCTTCCTCGAAGGCTTCCTCACCGGGCTCCGGGCGCACTCGGTCGAAGCCGTTCTCGCTCCGCAGCCCGGGGAATGCTGCGTCTCGCTGCGCAGCACGTGACCCGTCGCGCGCCAGGTCTCGGAGGTTCGCGCTCTTCTCCTGGTTGCACTGCGCACACAGGAGTTGGAGGTTCTCCTCGGTCGAGCCCCGGCCTCACGACCGGCGGAACGCGCGGCCGATGGGCAGCCGGTGGTCGTGGACGACCTGCGGCCGGGAGGACAGGTGCTTGAGGCTGGTGGAGACCATGAACAGGAACGCGACGACGCTCGCCTCCTGGTAGCCGGGATCGCCCGGGCGCGGCGGGTTGAAGTGGGCGTTGAGCAGATCGTGCGCGGTGAGCTGGTCCTCGCCGCGCAGGGTCGCCTCGACGCGGTCGACGAAGGCGTCCACCTCCGCCTTGTCGAGCGCGGGTTGCTGCGCGGTGGGGGCTTGCAGGACGTCGGCCGGTCGCGGTGACCCCGGGACGGGGAGCGGGGCTTCCGGTCCCGGGAGGGGATTCCTGTCGACCACGTCCGGATTCCTGTCCGCAGGGGAAGGATTCCCGTCCGGCCGGAGCAGGCGCCCGCCCGTCGACGCCGGATCCTTGCCCGCGAGAACCGGGTGCCGGCCCGTCGACGCCGGGCCATCGCCCGCCGGAGCCGGGGTATCGCCCGCCCGAGCCGGGCCATCGCCTGCCGGAATCGAGCTATTGTCTGCCGGAGCCGAGCCATTGCCCGCCCGAGCCAAGCCATCGCCTGCCCGAGCCGAACCATCTCCTGCCGGAGCCGAGCCATCGCCTGGCGGAATCGAGCGTCGGCGCGCCGGGAG
This sequence comes from Saccharopolyspora taberi, assembly GCF_039534165.1. Taxonomy (NCBI): domain Bacteria; kingdom Bacillati; phylum Actinomycetota; class Actinomycetes; order Pseudonocardiales; family Pseudonocardiaceae; genus Saccharopolyspora; species Saccharopolyspora taberi. Next base: position 679,993 of record NZ_BAAAUX010000014.1, read on the forward strand.
CAGCTGACCACCCACCGGAGTCGGACGATCGCCCACCGGAACCGGGTGCCGGCCCGTCGAAGCCCGGCGGTCGCCCACCGAAGCCGGATCATCGCCCACCGGAACCGGGTGCCTGCCAGTCGAAACGGCCCGGCCCCGTGCCCGGCCCGAACCCTCCTGAGCCGGGTCCTCCCCGGCCGGAGCCACCTTCCGCCCACCCGAAACCGGGCTCTCCCTGGCCGAAACCGAGCTCCGCCCGCCCGAAACCGGGTTCCGGCCACCCGAAACCGAGCTCTCCCCACCCGAAACCGGGCTCTCCCCGGCCGAATCCTTCTTCCCCCCGCCCGAGCCCGGGCGCTTGCGCACCGGAGCAGACCGCCTCCCCGCCGTAGCCGAGTTCTCCCGCGCGGGAGCGGACTTCTCCCCCGCCGGCTTCGGCTTCCCCTTGCCCGCCGCGGAGTTCTCCTCCTCCCCGGCCCGGCCGGACTCCCGCACCTCCTGCTTCAGCAGCGCCAGCGCAGCCTGGTCCAAGAACTCGTCGACCTGGGTCTTGCGGTATCCGCGCTTGCCCTTCTTGCCGGAGCTGAACCGGACCTCCAGCACGTCCCGCGCGGTGACCAGCCTGCGACCGGCCAGCGTCTCGGCGACCAGGTCTAGGAAGTCGTCGACCTCGTCCTCGTCGTAGCCGCGGTCGCGGCGCCGCGTCGTGGCGAACGCCGCCTTGTAGACGTCGTCGGGGGTGAGCATCCTCGTGCCTCCAGGGCAGCCGCGCCATCCTCTCCGGACGCATGCCCGGCGCGCCGACGCCGGGCCCCCGACCGCCCGTTGTGCCCGAACAGCTTGCCCAACGTCCCGCGCGAGATCAAGGTCCGTCCACTTCGCGCGCGGGCGGACTTCTCGGCGCAACCCCGCGGAAATCTCCCGATCAACTCTTCTTGACCCCGGCTTGGCGCGACCGTAGCCTGCACTCCCAGGATCGACGTAGGACGTCCCACGTCCACGTGGCACTCGTCCACCGTCCTCGCGAAACCGCCCCGGGAGGCACCGTGAGTCCCCTCGTTCCCCGACACCCGGTCAGCCGCCGCTCCTTCCTGCGCTACAGCGGGGCGCTGAGCGCCGCGGCGGCCGTCTCCGCGACGGTCGGCGCCTGCGGCGGCCCCGCCTCGACCACCACCACCGGCGACGACAAGGACCTCGTCACCGCGGTCATCGGGTACGGCAACGACCAGACCTGGGATCCGACGATGACCGCGTCGGCCTTCGCGATGGCCGCCAACAACCACATCTACGAGGGGCTGGTCGACACCGACCCGGTCACCCGCGAGCCCTACCCCGCGCTCGGCACCGCGCTGCCCGACGCCGCGGGCACCACCTGGCGGTTCGCCCTGCGGCCCGGCGCCAAGTGGCACGACGGGCAGCCGGTCACCGCCGAGGACGTGCTGTTCACCTTCGAGCGGGTGCTGAGCCCGGCCGCGAACGTGCTCACCCGCTCGTTCTTCGCCACCTGGCTCCAGGAAGTGCGCAAGGTCGACGACAACACCGTCGAGCTGGTCCTGAGGTTCCCGTTCCCGGACGGGATCGAGCGGCTGACCATCGCCAAGATCATGCCCAGGCACGTCTACGGCGCACCGGGCGGCTGGGACGCCGCCAAGGCGGGCAGGGCCGTCGGTTCCGGCCCCTACCGGCTGGTGGAGCACAACCCCAAGTCCAACAGCAGGTTCGAGGCGTTCGCCGAGTACAACGGTCCGCGCCCGCCCGCCGTGCGGAAGATGAACTGGCTGTCCATCGTGGACGCTTCGGCGCGGGTCGCCAAGATCTCCGGCGAATCCGCCGAGGCCCAGATCGCCGAGAACATCCCGTACGCCAACATCGACCAGCTCCGCCAGGGCGGGCTGACCGTCGAGGGCGGCAAGGGCATGAACCACATGTTCCTGATGTTCAACACCGCGCAGAAGCCCTTCGACGACAAGCGGGTCCGGCAGGCGCTGTTCCACGCCATCGACACCCGCAAGATGATCGACGTCGCGCTCAAGGGCCACGGCACCCCGGCCACCAGCTTCCTCAACGAGCAGAACCCGGCCTACGCCAGGGCGAGGACCGTCTACGACTACGACCCGGACCGCGCCAGGGCGCTGCTGGCCGAGGCCGGGGTGTCCGGCCTGTCGGTGACGCTGATGGCGGTCAACGTCAGCTGGCTCGCCGACTGCCTGCCGACCATCGCCAACTCCTGGGAGGCGGTCGGCGTCCGGACCGTGCTGGAACCGCAGGACACCAGCGCGCTGTTCACCAAGATGGACCAGTCGCAGGACTACCAGGTGGTCGCCGCGGCCTCCAACCCCAACCAGTTCGGTCTCGACCCGGACCTGATCCTGCGCTACAACTACACCTCCGGCGGCACCTGGATGAAGTACACCAAGTGGGACTCCAGCCCGGACGCCCGGGCGCTGTTCGACCTGATGGACCAGGCGACCCGGGAACCCGACCCGGCGCGCAAGCTCCAGCTGGTGCACTCCTACCTCGACCTCGTCGCCGACCAGGCCGTGCTGTACCCGGTCGTGCACAACGAACTGATGAGCGCCTGGAACGGCCGGCGGGTCGACGGGGCGCAGGCACTGCCCTACCCGGGCGTCAACTTGTTGCAGGCCAAGCGAATCTGAGGTTGCACCCGTGGTCGTGATCGCCCGGATGCTGGTGCGCCGGATCCTCGTCCTGATCCCGCTGCTGCTCGGCGTCATCCTGTTCGTCTTCATCATCATGCGGTTCTCCAACAACAAGCCGGAGTACGCCTACTTCCAGGGCGCCAACCCGACACCCGAGCAGATCCACCAGTTCCAGCTGGAGAACGGCCTGCTCGATCCGCTGCCGCTGCGCTACCTCCGGTTCGTCGGCGAGCTGCTGCGGGGCGACATGGGCACCAGCGTGCTGACCAACGCGCCGGTGCTGGACTCGGTGCTCACCGCGCTGCCGCTGACCCTGCAGCTGACCTTCCTGGGGCTGGCCCTGGCGGTGGTGCTGGCGCTGGTGTTCGGCGTGGTCGCCGCGCTGTTCCGGGACCGCTGGCCGGACCAGGTGATCCGGGTCGTCTCGCTGGTCGGGGTCGCGGCACCGGCGTTCTGGATCGCACTGCTGGTGATCCAGTGGCTGGCGGTGGGTCTGGGCTGGTTCCCGACCGGCGGCTACGTCAACCCCAACGACTCCTTCGGCGGCTGGCTGGTGTCGATGACGCTGCCCGCGGTGTCGCTGTCGCTGCCGGTGGCCGCCCAGCTCATCCGGATCGTGCGCACCGCCGTGGTCGAGGAGCTCGACCGCGACTACGTGCGCACCGCGATCGGCAACGGCCTGCCGCCGGTGGTGGTCGTCGGGCGCAACGTGCTGCGCAACGCGCTGATCAACCCGCTGACCGTGCTCGGCCTGCGGGTCGGCTACCTGCTCGGCGGCGCGGTGGTCATCGAGACCATCTACTCGCTGCCCGGCATGGGGCAGCTGATGATCAACGCGGTGCGCAACGGCGATCCGGCCGTCGTGCAGGGCGTGGTGCTGACCATCGCGACCGGCTTCGTCGTGGTCAACCTCGCCGTCGACGTGCTGTACCTGCTGGTCAACCCCCGACTCAGGAGCGCGGCGTGATGCGCAGCGGACTCGCGAATCGACTCTCCCGCCCCGGCGTCCGGTTCCGCCGCCTCGGCGCGCCGTCCTGGATCGCCGTCGGCCTGCTCGCGGTGATCGTGCTGGCGGCGGTCCTCGCCCCGGTGCTGGCACCGCACTCGCCCTACGCGCAGGAGGCCACCACCGCCGCGCCGAGCGCGGCGCACTGGATGGGCCTGGACAGCGCCAACCGCGACATCCTCAGCCGGTTGCTGTTCGGCGCCCGCTGGTCGCTGCTGATCGGCCTGGGCGCCACCCTCACCGCGCTCGTCGCGGGCGCGGTCGTCGGCGCCGTGGCGGCGACCGCGCGCGGGTGGATCGCCGAGACGATCATGCGGGTGCTCGACGTCATCATGGCGTTCCCCGGGATCGCGCTGGCCGCCGTGCTGGTCGCGGTGTTCGGCGGGAGCATCCCGGTGCTGGTGCTGGCGATCGCGTTCGTCAACACCCCGCCCATCGCACGGGTGGTCCGGGCGAACGTGCTCGCCCAGTACGGCGAGGACTACGTGGCCGCCGAGCGGGTCATCGGCGCCCGCGCCCCGCACATCCTGGTCCGCCACGTCGCGGTCAACTGCGCCGCGCCGGTGCTGGTGTTCTGCACCGTGATGGTGGCCGAGGCGATCGTGTTCGAGGCGTCGCTGTCGTTCATCGGCGCCGGGGTCCGCCCGCCCGACCCGTCGTGGGGCAGCGTGATCTCCGACGGCAAGAACATGGTGCTGACCGGCGGCTGGTGGGCCACGGTGTTCCCCGGCGCGCTGATCCTGATCACCGTGCTGGCGCTGAACATCCTGTCGGAGGGCATCTCCGACGCCTGGGCCGCACCCGCCGCCCGCGGCGGCTCGGCGCCCCGGTCCGAGGCCGGCGTCCGGACGGGCACCGGGGAGGTCACCGAACTGCCCGGCCTGCCCGACGCCGCGCGGCGCCTCGCCACCCGGGCCCGACCGCTGCCCGGAGGTGATCCGGTGCTGGAGGTCCGCGACCTGGCCATCGGGTTCGACGACCGGCACGCCGGGGTCGACATCGTCGACGGGATCTCCTTCGACGTCCGGCCCGGCGAGGTGCTCGGTCTGGTCGGCGAGTCCGGTTGCGGCAAGTCGCTGACCGCGCTGACGGTTCTCGGGCTGCAGCCGCGCGGCGCGCGGATCAGCGGCGAGATCCGCTTCCGGGCGGGCGACGCCGAACCGGTCGACCTGCTGGCGCTGCCGCGCAAGCAGCGGCGGCGGCTGCTCGGCCACGACATCGCGATGGTCTACCAGGACGCGCTGTCCTCGCTGAACCCGGCGATGACCATCAGGGCGCAGCTCAAGCAGCTGGTGCGGCGCGGCGGCAAGCACAGCCCGGCCGAGCTGCTGGAGATGGTGGGCCTGGATCCGGCGCGGACGCTGGCCGCCTACCCCAACGAGCTGTCCGGCGGGCAGCGCCAGCGGGTGCTGATCGCGATGGCGCTCTCCCGCGAGCCGCGGCTGATCGTGGCCGACGAACCCACCACGGCGCTGGACGTGACCGTGCAGGCGCAGGTGATCCAGCTGCTGCTGCGGTTGCGGGCGGAACTGGGCTTCGCGCTGGTCCTGGTCTCGCACGACCTGGCCCTGGTCGCCGACGTCACCGACCGCACGGTGGTCATGTACGGCGGGCAGATCGTCGAGACCGGGGTGACCTCCGAGCTGGTCGGCGAACCGGCGCACCACTACGCGCGCGGGCTGCTCGGTTCGGTGCTGTCGCTGGAGTCCGGTGCGCGGCGGATGACCCAGATCCCCGGCGTGGTCCCCTCCCCCGCCCACTTCCCGCCGGGCTGCCGGTTCGCCGACCGGTGCCCGATGGTGACCGAGGTGTGCCGGGAGCGGACCCCGGTCCTGGACGGCGGGCGGACGCACGCGGTGGCCTGCCACCACCCGGCGACCGAGCTCGTCCCGCTGGCCGCCGCCACCACCGCCGAGACCGACCACGGGGAGCCACGATGACCGAGACGCTGGTCGAGCTCAGCGACGTCCACGTCACGCACAGGGCGCGCTCCGGCGGGCTGTTCCGGCGGGACCGGGTGCACGCGGTCACCGGCGTGGACCTGACCGTGGCGGCCGGTGAGACGGTCGGGATCGTCGGCGAGTCCGGGTGCGGAAAGTCCACCCTGGCCCGGGTGGTGGTCGGCCTCCAGAAGCCGACCTCCGGCGCGGTTTCCTTCCGCGGCACCGACATCTGGTCGCTGCCCGCGGCCGGGCGGCGTGCCGCGATCGGCGCCGACATCGGCATGGTCTTCCAGGACCCGGCGACCGCGCTGAACCGCAGGCTGCCGATCCGCCGGGTGCTGCGCGACCCGCTGGACGTGCACGGGCGGGGCACCGGCCGGGAGCGGGACGACCGGGTGCGGGAACTGCTCGACCTGGTGGGCCTGCCCGCCGGGGTGGCCGACCTGCTGCCGGGGCAGGTGTCCGGCGGCCAGCGGCAGCGGGTCGCGATCGCGCGGGCGCTGGCGCTGCGGCCCCGGCTGCTGGTCGCCGATGAGCCGACCAGCGCGCTGGACGTGTCGGTGCGGGCGCAGATCCTCAACCTGCTGCTGGACCTCAAGGACCAGCTGGGGCTGGCGATGGTGTTCGTCTCGCACGACATCCAGACCGTGCGCCGGATGAGCGACCGGGTGGTGACGATGTACCTGGGCCGCGTGGTCGAGGAGACGACCGCGGAAGCGGTCAACAGTGGCACAGGCATCGGGGAAGCCCGCCACCCCTACACCCGGGCGCTGTTCTCGGCCGCGCCCGGCCTGCTCTCGCCGATCGAGCCGATCCCGCTGAGCGGGCCGGTCCCGTCGGCCACCCGGCCGCCGAGCGGCTGCCCGTTCCGCACCCGCTGCTGGCGGGCCGACGAGATCTGCGCGACCGAGATGCCGGGGCCGCGGGGCGACGGCGCGGGCGGCGTCGTCCGCTGCCACCACGCCGTCGAGCCGGGCACGACCGACCTCGAACTGCTGGAGCAGGCTACTGGCCCGCACCGGTCCTGGAGATGATCTCCTCGATCACCGCGGACTTGGCGTCGGCGTAGTCCTGGACGTACTCCCAGCTGCGCGCGGCGAGCTCCCGCTTGGTGCGCAGGTAGCGGTCCCGTTCGTCCGGATTCGCGCGGAGGTGGTCGCGGAATGCCACCATCCGCCCGATCTCCGGGCATCCGTCGCTGAACACGTGCAGGTTCACCGCCGGATCCCGTCCCTTGAGCAGCCGGTGCTCGTGCCAGCCGGGCTCGCGGACGTGCAGCGCGTAACCGGCGGCTTCGAGCTCGGGCACGTAGGCGTCCTCGGCCGCGGAATCGGCGACGACGAGCACGATGTCGAGGATCGGCTTGGCGGCGAGTCCCGGCACCGAGGTCGATCCGACGTGCTCGACCCGCAGCGCACGGGAGCCGAGGGCGGCGCGGATGCGTGCTTGCTCCCGCTCGTAGCGCTCCGCCCACGCGGGGTCGTGCTCGTCGAGGGTGATCGAACCGTCGGCGCGGTCCCGGTTCCGGACGTACTCGGGTTCGTCGGTCATGCCGCCCAGTATCGGGGTCGGCCAGTATCGGGGCCCCGCGGCTAGCGGATCCGCCCGGCGAGTTTCTCCTTGCCCGGACCAGAGAGTTCGTCCACCACCCCGCGCCTGCCCGCGACGGCGAGCAGAAGTGCTTCCGCCGGGCCGCGCACCTCGGGTCCGCGTCCGGTCGTCCAGTCCAGATCGGTCGGGACCAGCCGCAGGCCCCGGGCGCGCCAGAACGCCCCGACGGGCGGGGCGACCAGCGCGAAGCGCAGCGCCGCACGCAGCCGGTCCGGCGGGATCTCGCGCGGACGCCCCAGCGGACGGCGGATGTCCTGGTGGTGGATCATCCCGTCGAGGAGCGCGATCCTCCCGCCGAACGCGGCGGTCAGACCTCGCGGCGTGGTGTGCGCCCGCACCAGCGCGAGCAGCGCTTCGGGGCCGCGCGGGGCGTACTCGGCGACACCGGCGGCGTTCGCCCGCCGGATCCCGCCGCGGCCGAGCCGGCGCACCAGCTCCCGTCCCGTCAGCTCGTCGTAGCTGATCACGTGCGCGACCACGTCCTGGACGCTCCAGCCCTCGCACAGCGTGGGCGCTTCCCACTCCCGCGGGGTCAGCGTCGCCAGGAACTCCGCGAAGTCCTCCCGCTCCGCGCGGGCGAGGTCCATCAGGCTCGCGCGTTCCGGTGGCCGTGTTACCGACATGCCGGAGAGCATGCTCGACGGGGCGCCCGCGAACAAGCTCAACCCCTCGGATCGAATGGGATCCCCTCCGGCTTGGCCTTCTCCAGGTTGTCCTCGAAAGCGCCGTCCTTGATGGCCAGGCTGGCGCTGCCGAAGTCGGCTCCGGTCAGCTTGTCCCTGATGCCGTCCGGGAAGTTGTTCCAGCTGACCAGCGCCGGGTGCTGCCAGGTGCCGTAGTGGTTCTCCGGCTGCTCGTCGGCGTTGGCGAACCGGAACGCGTGCGTGCTGGCGCCGTCCTTGTGGTAGACGATCTTGGCGTGGGTGCCCTCCCACGAGACCTCCTCGGCGGGACGGGTGGAGTACTCGCCGTGCGCCGAGGCCGACACGTACTTCGCCTGGTCCTCGTGCACCCACACCACGACGTGCTCGATGTCGTGCCGGTGCCCGAAGGCGTCGTGCACGCCGTCGAGTGCCTGGTCCTTCTCGAAGTACAGGTCGTAGAGGTACGCGCACCAGCCGCTGTCGTCGCACTTGGCGCGGGCGTAGGAGTTGGTGTTGTCGAGGTCGGACTGGTCGTGGCAGTTCCCGTTGAGCGAACCGGACGGTTCCAGGCCCTCGGCGATCGTCCCGTCCGGACCGATCGCGGGCGTCGGGTAGCAGCCGTCGCCGTCGTAGTCGAACGCCGGCTGCCACTTCCCGTCCGGCTCGGCGACCGACGACGGCAGCGCCGAGGGCGGTTCGGCGTGCGCCTGGAGCGGCGGGAGGACGAGGACCAGCGCCGAGGCGCCGATGGCGGCGCGCGCGGCGAAGGCGGCCGGTTTCCGGCGCATGCCTGCTTGCATGGGAGGACCTTCCTGGTCGGCTGGCGGCGGGATCAACGGACCGTCCACTGTGGCCAGTTCCGGCCCGGGAGCGTTCCCATGGTGCTTCGGGGAACATCACGAGCAGGATGCCCAGACCGAGCCGCCGGCACTACCGGCTGAAAGGCCGAATTCCCTCTCGCGCGGGCTGGCCACTCCCCTTTCCACACCATATGCTCGGCGTCACTTTTCGCCGTTGACCGTCGCCGGGGCCCGGCAGCGGGGAGGACGTCCCGATGAGCGGAATGCACGCCGATCTGTCCCTCGTCGATCCGCTGGTGGTGAACCTGACCCACCGCGCCGCGCTGGGCGACGTGCTCACCAGGGGCGCGCAGACCTACGGCGACCGGACCGCCGTCGTCGACGGCGATCACGAGGTGTCGTACCGGGAACTGGACGCCCGCGCCAACGCGGTGGCGCGCGGGCTGCTGGCCGACGGGCTGGAGCGCGGTGACGCCGTCGCGCTGCAGATCCAGAACCGGTGGGAGTTCGTGGTGACCTTCTTCGCCTGCGCGAAGATCGGCGTGGTCGCGATGCCGCTGAACCTGGCGCTGCCCGCGGCCGACATCGCCTACCAGCTCGCCGACAGCGGGGTGCGCGCCGTGGTGGCCGAGGAGGCTTTCCTCCCGGTGCTGGAGGAAGCGCTGCACACCGCCGAAGAGGCGGCGGTGCGTTCGGTGCACGTGATCGGCTCCGCGCCCGCCGAGGTCGCGGGCCGCCGCGCAGCGGACTTCCGGGCACTGCTCGACAACGACACGGCCACCGTGGAGGTCGTCGTCGAGGACCGCGACATCCTGCACTGCCTCTACACCTCCGGGACCACCTCGCTGCCGAAGGGCGTGGTCACCAGCCACGTCGCGGTGCTGATCGCGTCGCTGACCTCGGCTCTGGAGTTCGGCCTGCCGCGCGGGCGCAGGGGTGCGGTGATGCCGATCGTGCTGCCGCTGTTCCACGTCACCGGGCTCGACGTGCTGTTGCTCCCGATGCTGGTGACCGGTGGAACGGCCGTGCTGCACCGGGGTTTCGACCCCGAGACCCTGCTCGACGACCTCGCCGTCCGGCGGGCCACCCACGTGGCTCTGCTCCCGGCGATGTGGGGCGCTCTGCTCGACCACCCGCGGCTCGGCGAGATCGACACCACCTCGCTGCGGGTGGGCATCTACGCGATGGCGCCGATGCCCGCGCAGCGGCTGGAGGCGATCCGGGCGGCGTTCCCGCGGGCCGACGTCATCCTGGGCTCCGGGCAGACCGAGACCACGCCGCTGTCCGAACTCCAGTGGCCCGAGCACCAGGGCGAGAAGGACAACTCGTGGGGCCCGCCGGTGGCCACCACCGACGTGCGGATCATGGGCCCGGACGGCGGTTTGCTGCCGCCCGGCGAGGAGGGCGAGATCGTCTACCGGACGCCGCAGCTGATGGACGGCTACTGGAACAACCCCGGGGCGAACGCGGAAGCCTTCGCGCACGGCTGGTTCCACGGCGGTGACGTCGGCTACCTCGACGAGGAGGGCGTCGTCTGGTTCACCGACCGGACCAAGGACATGATCAAGACCGGCGGGGAGAACGTGTCCTCGGTCGAGGTCGAGCGGGCAGTGCTCGCGCACGAGTCCGTGGCCGAGTGCGCCGTCATCGGGATGCCCGACGACCGCTGGGGCGAGGCGGTGACGGCGTTCGTGGTCGCCGCGCCCGGCCGCACCGTCGACCCGCAGGAACTCCGGGCGGTCTGCAAGCGGAACCTCGCCGGGTTCAAGGTCCCCAAGCACTTCGAAGTCGTCGGCGCGCTGCCCAAGACGGCCACCGGCAAGATCAGGAAGCACGAGCTGCGGCGAAGCTGAATCCGGTGGCGGTCCGGGGTTTCGCACTGCGACCATCGCGCCATGACCGGCTTCGGACCCGCCATCGACACCCGGCCGCTGTACCCGCGCGAGCGGGGGCTGCTGCTCGACCTGCTCTCGGCACTGCCCTCGGCAGACTGGGACTGCCCCACCGTCTGTCCAGGGTGGACGGTGCACGACATCGTCGGGCACGTTCTCAACGACTACCTGCGGCGCCTCTCCGGCAGCAGGGACGGCCACCGGGGCGCCGTCTTCGCCGACGACGAGACGCTGCCCGCGTACCTGGCGCGCACCAACGAGGAATTCGTCCGCGCCGCCCGGCAGTGCAGTCCGGCGGTCATGACCGGGCTGCTGGCGCACCTGGGCCCGCAGCTGGACGAGCTGTGGGCGGCCCGCGACCTCGACGCCCCGGCGGATCTCGACGTGTCGTGGGCGGCCGACGACCGCCCCAGTCCGGCCTGGCTCGACATCGCCCGCGACTACACCGAGTTCTGGGTCCACCAGCAGCAGATCCGCGACGCGGTCGAACGCCCCGGCGCCGAGGATCCCGAGCTGATGGCTCCCGTCATCGACACGTTCATGCGGGCTCTGCCGCACTCGCTCCGCGACCAGGACCGGCCGATCGGGACCGCCGTGGGCTTCACCGTCACCGGTCCGTCCGGTGGTGACTGGCTCGCGGTCAGCACTCCGAGCGGATGGCGGCTGGGCTCCGGCGCCGACCTGGCCGCGCGGGTGACGATGGACCAGGACGCGTTCTGGCGGCTGGCCACCCGCGGCATCCCGGTCGAGGCCGCCCGGGAGCGGTCGAGCGCCGAGGGCGACCGAGAGCTGGTCGCAGCCGCGACCTCGCTGCTGGCCATCGTGCGCTGACCGCGGAAGTGATCTTCGACGGGGTTGCTTGACAGCCCGACGCGCGGACTGCGAATGTCACCGCACAAGTTCATGCGACGGCGCCCAGGAAGCCGGTGCGAATCCGGCACGGTCCCGCCACTGTGAATGGGGAGCCGCCCGCGCACGATTGCCACTGCCGGTGAAACGGTGGGAAGGCGCGCGGACGGCGAAGATCCATGAGTCAGGAGACTGACGTCGTCGTGCCGATTCGCACGGGGTCGCGGAGCCCCGGAGGAGGTACTTCGACGTGCCGCACCACGTCGCGCGCAGCGCTGCCGTCCCATGCCACCGGACCGGTCCGTCCCGTCCGGCGCACTTCTCCACACCGGAACCGCAGAACTGATCCACCCACCTCGCGGTGGAACCCGGTCCTGCTCGAAAAAGCCGATTCCGTGGAGAATCCCGTTGCTTCCCACTACAGCCCCACCCCGTCCTGCGCCGCATTCGGCCCTGACCGCGGTGGCCGACCGAGTGCGCGCGGCCGATCCGGACCGCCCCGCCGAGGCGCGCCTGGACCACGTCCGGACCTCGGTCGCCTTCATGACCGTCCAAAGTGCACACCACGTCGGCCGGAGCTCCGGCTACGCGAACTCCGTGCTCAGCCTCCGGATCGGCGGCGCGATCGGTTCCTGCGCCGTGGAACCGGGCGAGCTCGATCCCGGCGCGGTGCGCGATCTGGTGGGCAGGAACGTCGCCGAGCTGCTTGAGCACCCCGAGCCCGCGGTGCGGGTCGCGGTCCTCGACGCCTATCTCGCATTCCTGCTCCCGCACACCGAACACCCCGGCAGCAGGACGGTTCGCGTCCCTGGCGGGACGTCGCTGGCCAAGTCCACTGCTCGCGCGCGGGAGGTCGCGAAGCTCGTGCCGCTTGCCGAGGGCGACACCGTCGCCGTGATCGGCGTGGTGAACTCGCTGCTGGCCGCCCTGCGCGAGCGCGGCGCACGGTGCGTTCCGTGCGATCTCAAGGGCGGTCGCACCGAGTGGGACGAGCCGATCGTGCCGGACCACCGGCAGGCGATGACCGGGGCGCAGGCGGTGCTGGCGTCCGGAATGGTGCTGGGCAACGGGACCTTCGACGAGATCTCCGCGTTCTGCCGCGAGCAGCGGCTGCCGCTGGTGCTGTTCGCGCAAACCGGCAGCGCGGTACTGCGCGAACTGCTCGGCGCGGACGTGCACGCCCTGTCGGCCGAGCCGTACCCGTTTTTCTGGCTGACCGGTGACAGCACCGACATCCACCTCTACGCGGCGGAAACCGGTGAGCGCCCGTGACCGCCGTCAGCACCTCCTGGACCGCGGGCGGCCCCAGGTGCCGTTCCGTGCTGGAACTCGTCGGCAACACCCCGGTCCTGCGGATCGACGCCCCGCTCCCCCGGCCGCACCCGGGTTTCTGGGCGAAGCTCGAAGGTTTCGCCCCCGGCGGGATGAAAGCCAGGGCGGCGCTGTCGCTGATCCGGGGAGCGCGCAGGCGTGGCGAACTGCTGCCCGGGGCGACGGTCGTGGAATCCAGCAGCGGCACGCTCGGCATCGGCCTGGCCTGCGTCGGGTCCGCACTGGGCCACCCGGTGGTGGTCGTGGCCGACAGCGAGCTCGACGGGATGACGCACGCCCTGCTGCGGGCGCACGGCGCCGAGGTCGAGATCGTGCGGCAGCCCCACCCCACCGGCGGATGGCAGCGCGCCCGGCGTGACCGCGTGGCGCGGGTGCTGTCGCGGCGGCCGGGCGCCTACTGGCCGGACCAGTACAACAACCCCGACAACCCGGCCGGGTACGCCGCGCTCGGCAAGGAGCTCATCGGCCAGTTCGAGCGGCTGGACGTCCTGGTGTGCAGCGTCGGAACCGGCGGGCACAGCGCGGGAATCGCGTCGGTGGTCCGCGAGCGCTGGCCGCACATCAGGATCGTCGGCGTGGACTCGGTCGGCTCGACGGTGTTCGGCCGGACCGCCGCGCCGCGGCTGATGCGCGGGCTCGGCAGCAGCATCCACCCGCGCAACGTCGCCTACGAGATCTTCGACGAGGTGCACTGGGTCGGCCCGGCCGAAGCCGCCGACGCCTGCCGCAGGCTCGCCGCGGGTTCGTTCGTCACCGGCGGCTGGAGCACCGGCGCGGTCGCGCTGGTGGCCGCGTGGTGCGCGCGGGAACTGGGGTCGGACCTGGTGTGCGGGGTGTTCCCGGACGGCCCGCACCGGTACTGGCAGACCATCTTCGACGACGCCTATCACCTCGACCACGGCCTGGTCCCCCGGGCGAGTTCACCATCCGAAGTGGACTCCGGCTGGACCAGGACGCGCGAGGTGGCCGACCCGTGCGGCGGAGCCGGTTGCGAGACCTGCGGGGACCGGACGTGAGGGCCGCGGACTTCCGGCAGCTCTCGCCCGCGTCGCGGCTGCTGGTGATCAACCAGTTCGGCATCAACGTCGGCTTCTACATGCTGCTGCCGTTCCTGGCCACTTACATGAGCGGCCAGCTCGGCCACGGCGCCGCGGTGATCGGCCTGGTGCTCGGGGTGCGGAACCTGAGTCAGCAGGGGATGTTCCTGCTCGGCGGCACCGCGGCGGACCGGCTCGGCTGCCGGCCGATGATCATCACCGGCTGCGCGCTGCGGGTGGTTTCCTTCGGGCTGTTCGGCGTGTTCACCGCGCTGCCCGGGCTGTTCACCGCCGCCGTGCTCACGGGTCTGGCCGGTGCCCTGTTCAACCCGGCGGTGCGCACCTACATCATGCACGAGGCCGGGGAGCGGCGGGCCGAGACGTTCGCGGTGTTCAACGTCTTCGCGCACGCGGGCACGCTCGTCGGCCCGCTGCTCGGCGCGGCCCTGCTCGCGGTCGACTTCCGGGTGACCGCGCTGGTGGCGTGCATCGCCTTCGCCGTGCTGACGGTCGCGCAGATCGTCGTCCTGCCCCGCCAGGACCGCGCTCCGCAGCGCGGCAGCGTCCTGGGCAGCTGGCGCGAGGTGGTCACCAACCGGCGGTTCCTGGCGTTCACGCTCGCGCTGTCGGCCTACTTCGCGCTCTACAACCAGCTCTACCTGATGATTCCGCTTGAGGCCCAGCGGGTTTCCGGGCTCAGCGAGGCGGTCGCCGCGGTGTTCGTGGTGTCGACCGCCATCGGCATCGCCGGGCAGGTGCGGATCACGCGGTGGTGCCGGGAGCGGTGGAGCGCGGGCCGGTCGGTGGCGATCGGGCTGGTGTGCATGGGGACCTCGTTCGTGCCGGTTCTCGTGAGCGGCCCGCTGATCGCGGCGGGCGAGCCGGACCGGCCGGGGATCGCACTGGTGTGCCTGCCGGTGCTGCTCACGACTGTGCTGTTCACGATCGGCCAGGCCATCACCAATCCGTTCGCGATGGAACTGCTGCCGATCGTGGGCAGCGAACGGCTGGCCGGCACCTACTACGGCTTCTACTACCTGGTGTCCAGCGTGGTCGCGGCCGGGGTCGGCTGGCTCGCGGGCGCGCTGCTCGACGTCGTCGGCGGGCCCGCCCCGTGGCTGGTGCTGCTCGCGGTGGGACTGGCCGGTGGGATCGGGGCCGCGGCGCTGGAACGACGCGGGTGGCTGATCCGGGAACCGGCGACGGCAGAAGGGAAAGCGGCGTGAGACTCGACCGCAGAAGTCTGTTCAGGGGCGCGCTGGCCGCGCTCGCGGTGTCCTCGGCCTCCGCCTGCGGCGGCGCGTCCGGCTCGGGTGGCCGGCTGCGGGTGGCGTTCCCGACCGCGGGAGCCAAGGAAACGCTCGACCCGCACACGAGCTCGCTGTTCGTCGACCAGGCGCGGGCCAAGGCGCTGTTCGACACGCTGGTCGGCTACGCCGACGACATGAGCGTGGTGCCCCGGCTTGCCGAGTCGTGGGAACCCGACGCCACCGGCACCCGGTGGCTGGTCCGGCTGCGCCAGGCGCGGTTCCACGACAACCGGCCGGTCACCGCCGACGACGTGCTCTACAGCTACCGGCGCATCGCCGACCCCGCCACGGCTTCGCCCGCCCGGCGGCAGTTCGCCGCCGTCGACTTCGCCGCCAGCCGCGCGCGGTCGGCCACCGAGCTGGAGCTCGTGCTGCGGGCGCCGGACTTCGAGTTCCCCTCGGCGTGGGGCGCGCCCGCGACCGAGATCATCCCCGCCGGGACAGGGGATTTCGCGGCGCCGGTCGGCTCCGGGCCGTTCCGGTTCTCCTCGTTCCAGCCCGGCCGCCCCGCCGTGTTCGCCCGGTTCGACGGGCACTGGTCCGGCGCCGCGACACCCGCCGAGCTGGAGTTCGTGCCGATCAACGACGAGAGCGCCCGCGTGGCCGCGCTGATGTCGGGCCAGGTGCACTACATCCACGACGTCAGCGCGAACTCGGCGAGCCTCCTGCGAGGCGACAACCGCGCCCGGCTGCTCGCCGCGCCGCACGGCACCATGCAGGCCGTCGCGCTCAAGGTCGACCGCCCGCCGTTCGACGACCCGCGCGTCGTGCGGGCCGTTCTGTCCGGAGTGGACAGGCAAGCGCTGCTCGACATCGCGCTCAGCGGCCACGGCAGGCTCGGCAACGACCTGTTCGGCAAGGGGCTCAAGTACTACCCGGAGGACTTCCCGCAGCGGCAGCGGGATCCCGGACTCGCGCGGTCGCTGCTGCGGGAGGCGGGTGCCGACGGGATGGAGTTCGAGCTGCTGACCAGCGCGGCCGACCCCTACTTCGAGCCGGCCGCGACGCTGATCTCCCAGCAGCTCGGCGACATCGGCCTGCGGGTCAGCCCGCGCGTGGGCCCGTCCGAGACGTACTTCTCCGACATCAAGAACAACGGGGTCGCCGCCCACACGAGAACCGCCACCCTGCCGGTGCCGACGTTCCTGGCCCAGCGCATGCGCGGTGACGCGGGCAGCAACAACTACACCGGGTACCGCTCGGCGGAGTTCGACGCGCTGGCCACCCGGGCCGCGAGCACCGCCGACGAGGCGGAGCGGACGCGGCTGCTCGCCGACGCCCAGCGCCTGGCCCGCGACAGCAGCGGCCTGCTGGTGTGGGGGTTCAGCGACTGGAACGTCGCGGTGGCCGACGGGGTGACCGGGGTCCGGCCCGCACCGCCGAACTCGCTGGACTGGGCGCGGTTCGACCGGGTCTCCCCCGGCTGATGGCGCGGTTCGCGCTGCGGCGGCTGGTGGTCGCCGCCTGCCAGCTCGCGGCGGTCGCGGTCACCGTCTTCGCCCTGACGTCGGTCCTGCCGGGCGACACCGCCGTGGTCGTCCTCGGCGAGCACGCGACCGACGAGCAGGTGGCGGCGCTGCGCGAGCGGCTGCGGCTGGACGTTCCGCCGTGGCAGCGGTTCGCGGAGTGGCTGGCCGGGTTGCCGCGCGGCGACCTGGGGACGTCGCTGCTGACCGGCACCGCCGTCTCCGACGAGATCTCCCGCGGGTTCGCCACCACCGCGTTGCTCGCCCTCCTGGCGCTCGCGGTGGTGATCCCGCTGGCGCTGGCGATCGGGGTCGGCACGGGGCTGCGCCGGGGTTCCGCGCTGGATCGCGGGCTCAACGGTGTGGTCGTGATGCTCGACTCGATCCCGGAGTTCGCGCTCGCCCTCGTGCTCGTCGCCCTGTTCTCGCTGCACCTCGGCTGGCTGCCCGCGACCGCGGCGGGCGCGTCGGGGTGGTCTCTCGCCGCCGAGCCCGCGGTCCTCGTGCTGCCCGTGGGTGTCCTGGTGTGCAAGCAGTTGTGCGCGCTGGCGCGGCAGGTGCGCGTCGGCGTGGCCGAGGCCGACAGCGCGGAATACGCGATGCACGTCAGGCTCCACGGCCTGCCCGAACGCGCGGTCGTGCTCCGGCACGTGCTGCCCAACGGGCTCGCGCCGGCGGTGCAGCAGCTTGCCCGGGCGGTCGACGGGCTGCTCGGCGGAGTCGTGGTGGTCGAAGCCGTGTTCGCCCTGCCGGGGATGGGTTCCGGGTTCGTCGGTGCGGTCATGGCGCGCGATCTGCCCGCAGTGCAGGGATACGCCCTGGTCTTCGCGATCACCACGATCGTGCTGAACCTGCTCGCGGACCTCGCCTCCCGAAGGCTCGTCCCACAACGCGAGGTGGTCGCGTGAGGCGCTTGTCCCTGCTCGCCGGGTCCGTCCTGCTCGGCGTTCCCGCGCTCACCGCGCTGTTCGGTCCGCTGCTCGCGGGCCCACTGCGCTCGCAGGCCCGGCCGTTGCTGTCGCCGAGCCCCGGTTTCCCGCTGGGGACCGACGTCCTGGGCCGCGACGTCCTCGCGCTCGCGCTCAGCGGCGGCGCTTCGCTCGTCGCGCTCGCGGGCCTGTCGCTCGCACTGGCCTACCTGGTCGGCGTACCGCTGGCGCTGCTGGCCACCGGGCGCGGCGGCGGATTCCTGCTGCGCTTCCTGGACTTCGTGCTCGCCCTTCCCGGGCTGCTCGTGCTGCTGGTGCTGGCCGCGTCCGGCTGGCGCGGCGCGGTGCCGCTGACCGCCGCCATCGCCGTGCTCCAGCTGCCCGCGGTGGTGCGGATCGTGCGCACCGCCGCGCTGGCACCCGGCTGCCGCGCGGCGGTGGAGGCGATGACGATGCAGGGCGAGACCTGGTGGCGGATCCGCGTCGGCTACCTCGGGCGGGCCGTGCTGGGCCCGGTCCTGGTCGACGCGGGAACCCGGCTCGGCCTCGTGCTCTACCTGCTGGCGTCGGCGAACTTCCTCGGCCTCGGGCAGGCGCCGTCGGCCAGCGACTGGGCCGTGCTGGTCGAGCGCAACAAGCAGGCCCTCTTCCTGCAACCGTTCGCGGTCCTGGTGCCCGCGCTCCTGCTGGTGTCGCTGTGCGTGGGGACCAACCTGCTGGTGGACCAGGCGCTCGCGCGCCGGAACGGGAACCCATGAGCACACCGGTCCTGCGCGCCCGGGATCTCGGCGCCCGCGCCGGTGCGGACCGGCTGCTGTCCGGTGTGGACCTCGACGTCCTTCCTGGCCGGGTGACCGCCGTGATCGGCGCGTCGGGCAGCGGCAAGACCACGCTGGGACTGGCGCTGCAGGGCGAGAACCGCCCCGGCATCGCGCTGACCGGAGCGGTCCGCCTGCACGACACCGATCTGCTCGGACTTCCCACCGCCCGGCGCCGGGCCGCTCGCGCGACCGCGATCGGGTACCTCCCGCAGCACCCCGCCGCGGTGCTCAACCCGGTCCGCCGGGTCGGGGGTGTCCTGGACGAGCTGGCCTCGGTCCGGCATCCGGCCCGTGCGCAGCGCGCGGAGGCGGTCGCCGAGGCTCTGGAGTCCGCCCGGGTGGATTCCGGTGCCCTGCGCCGGTATCCGCACCAGCTCTCCGGCGGCCAGCAGCAACGGGCCGCCCTGGCACAGGCGCTGGTCGGCAGGCCCGCCGTGCTCGTCCTCGACGAACCGGCGACCGGGCTGGACACCATCACCAAGTCCGAGATCGCGGGAACTCTGGCCGGGTTGTCCGCGCTCGGCACCGGAATCGTGCTGCTCACCCACGACCTCGGGCTCGCCCGCCGGCTCGCCCACGACGTCGCCGTTCTCCGGGATGGCCGGGTCTGCGAAATCGGCCCGGCGGACCAGGTCCTGACCTCCCCGGACCACCCGTACACCCGGAGCCTGCTGGCGGCAGCGCCCGGACCGCCCGCCATCGCGCGCATTTCCGGCGCCGAATCCGGGCTGCACGCGGAGCGCATCGGGAAAACAGCCAGGAACGGCAAGAAGTTGCTGGAAACCGTCGACCTGCGCGTGCCGCCGGGCCGGCGCGTCGCGATCGTCGGCCGCTCCGGAGCGGGCAAGACCACGCTGGCCCGCTGCCTCGCCGGGCTGACCCGCCCCGACACCGGGCGGATCCGGCTCGACGGCGTCCCGCTCTCCCCCGGCATCCGCGGCCGCGACCGCCGCGAGCGCACCCGGATCCAGTACGTCCACCAGGACTCCCGCGCCTCGTTCGACGAATTCCGTTCCGTCGCCGCCCAGCTCGCCAGAACTGCTCGGCTCGCTCGCGGGCTCGGCCGCGAGCAGGCCCGTGCCGAAGCGGAACGCGCGCTCGAACAGCTCGGCCTCACCGCGTCGCAGATCGCCCGGCGGCCGAATGCCTTGTCCGGCGGGCAACTGCAACGCGCCGCGCTCGCCCTCGCCCTGCTCGCCGATCCCGCGGTGCTGATCTGCGACGAGATCACCTCGGGCCAGGACCCGGCCACCCGGGCCGCGCTGCTCGGCCGGCTTGCCGGCACCGCGGCCGGGCTGGTGCTGATCAGCCACGACCTGTCCGCGGTCGCCGGGATCGCCGACGAGGTCCACGTGCTCGACGAAGGCCGCCGCGTCGAGCACGCGCCCACCCGCGTCCTGCTCTCCCGGCCGCGCACCGCACCCGCCCGCGCGCTGATCGGCAACGCGGACCTGGATGACTCCGACGGGTGATCTTGGCGGGGCCGTGGAACTCGCGGTCCGGCTCCGGCGTTAAGCTGCCGGGTCGCCATGGCGGGACACCGCGAGCGGATCACGTCACCGTGCGGAGTCGTATGCTCACCCATCGCTTGGTGTTGGTGGTTCCACACGACTTTCGGTGGGCAGCGTGAGCCGATCTCGACATATCGATACCGGTCGGTAACCGAGATCGTGGTCCCAGCACGGGGCGACGGCCCAAGAACAAGGTCAGTGACGCAGGAGGCTCGGTCAGGTGTTCAGTCGTGTTGCAATCGTCAACCGCGGAGAGGCCGCGATGCGGCTGATCCATGCCGTGCGGGAGCTCTCGGCTGAGACCGGGCACCGGATCGAGACGGTGGCCCTCCACACCGACGTGGACCGGTCGGCCACCTTCGTGCGCGAGGCCGACCTCGCCTACGACCTCGGCCCGGCAGCCGCCCGCCCCTACCTCGACCTCGGCGTGCTGGAGCGCGCGCTGGTCGAGACCGGCGCGGACGCCGCCTGGGTCGGCTGGGGCTTCGTCGCCGAGGACCCGGCGTTCGCCGAGCTCTGCGAGAAGCTCGGCGTGGTCTTCGTCGGCCCCAGCGCCGAGGCGATGCGCCAGCTCGGGGACAAGATCGGCGCGAAGCTGATCGCCGAGGACGCCGGGGTGCCGGTGGCGCCCTGGAGCCGCGGCGCGGTCACCGACCTGGACATGGCGGTCCGGGTGGCGGGCGAGGTCGGGTACCCGCTGATGCTCAAGGCGACCGCGGGCGGCGGCGGGCGCGGCATCCGCGTGATCAACGACGAGCAGGAGCTGGTCGACGCCTACGAGCGCACGAGCATGGAGGCCGAGCGCGCCTTCGGCAACGGCGCGGTCTTCCTCGAACGGCTCGTCACCGGCGCCCGGCACGTCGAGGTGCAGGTGATCGCCGACGGGCAGGGCACCGCGTGGGCGCTGGGGGTCCGGGACTGCTCGGTGCAGCGGCGCAACCAGAAGATCATCGAGGAGTCCTCGTCGGCGGTGCTGACCGCCGAGCAGAGCGCGGAGCTCAAGGCCGCCGCCGAGCGGCTCGCCAAGGCCGTGGACTACCGGGGCGCGGGCACCGTCGAGTTCCTCTACCACCCCGGCGAACGGCTGTTCGCCTTCCTGGAGGTCAACACCCGCCTGCAGGTCGAGCACCCGATCACCGAGGCCACCACCGGCATCGACCTGGTCAAGGCCCAGCTGCACGTCGCGGCGGGCGGCAGGCTGGAGGGCGAGCCGCCCGCCGAGTCCGGGCACGCGGTCGAGGCCCGGCTCAACGCCGAGGACCCGGACCGCGACTTCGCCCCCGCCCCCGGCCGGATCGCCCGGCTGTCCTTCCCGGTCGGCCCCGGCATCCGGGTCGACACCGGGGTCAGCGAGGGCGACACCATCCCCGCCGACTTCGACTCGATGATCGCCAAGATCATCGCCTACGGCGCCGACCGCGAGGAGGCGCTGGGCAGGCTGCGCCGGGCGATGGCGCAGACCACGGTCGTGGTCTCCGGCGGCGCGACGAACAAGAGCTTCGTGCTGGACCTGCTGAACCGGCAGGAGGTCGTCGACGCCACCGCCGACACCGGCTGGATCGACCGGGAGCGCGCCGCGGGCGGGCTCCGCTCGCACCGGCACTCCGCGATCGCGCTGGCCGCCGCCGCGGTCGACGCCTACGAGGACTCCGAGCTCGTGGCCCGCCAGCAGTTCCTGGCCAGCGCGCACGGCGGCCGTCCCCGGATGCGGCACGAGACCGGCAGGCCGCTGGAGCTCAAGCTGCGCGAGGACAACTACCGGGTGCTGGTGGCGCGCGTGGGCCACCAGCGCTACCGGGTCGGCATCGACAACGGCGGCGAGCTGCTCTCCGCCGACGTCGAGATCGAGCGGTTCGACCGCCACACCGGGCAGATCACCGTCAACGGGCAGCGGTTCCGGCTGGTGACCGACACCCACGGCCCGGTCCACCTGGTCGAGATCGACGGCGTCACGCACCGGGTCAGCCGGGACGAGGGCGGCGTGGTCCGCTCGCCGGCGCCCGCGCTGGTGGTGGCCACCCCGGTCGAGGTCGGCGCCGAGGTCGAGGCGGGCGCACCGGTGCTGGTGCTGGAGAGCATGAAGATGGAGACCGTGCTGCGCGCGCCGTTCCGCGCGCGGCTGCGGGAGTGCCTGGTGACCACCGGCAGCCAGGTCGAGACCGGCGCCCCGCTGCTGCGGCTGGAGCCGCTGGCCGACGACGACGCGGCCGACCAGGACACCGGCGGCAGCGGGGTCGAGCTGACCCTGCCCGCCGAGCCGGAGCTCGACGCGCGAGAGCGGGCCGCCCGCGGTCTCGCGGACCTGCGGAACCTGGTGCTCGGGTTCGACGTCGACCCCGGCGGCGAGCGCCCGGTGCTCGACGGCTACCTGAAGGCCCGGACCGCGCTGGCCGAGGCGGGCGCGCGCCCGCTGGACGGCGAGATCGAGCTGCTGAAGGTCTTCGCCGACCTCTCCGAGCTCAGCCGCAACCGGGCCGCCGCCGACGAGGCGAAGCCGGACGTGCGGGTGCACAGCCCCCGCGAGTTCTTCCACACCTACCTGCAGAGCCTCGACGTGGACCGCGCCGGGCTGTCCGAGACGTTCAAGCAGCGCCTCGCGCGGGTGCTCGGCCACTACGGCGTGCACGAGCTGGACCGCACCCCCGAGCTGGAGGAGGCGGTCTTCCGCATCTTCCTCGCCCAGCAGCGCGCCGCGTCCGACGTGGACGCGATCACCACGCTGCTGCGCCAGTGGCTGTCCGAGACGCCGCCCGCCGGGGCGACCCGGACCGCCGCCGGGCTCGCGCTGGAACACCTCGTCGCGGCCACCCAGCTGCGCTTCCCCGCGATCGCCGACCTCGCCCGCACCGTCGTGTTCCGCTGGTTCGCCCAGCCGATGCTGCGGCGCGGCCGCGCGGAGGTCTACGCGGGCGTGCGCAACCACCTGCGCCACCTCGACTCGCACCCGGACGCCGCCGACCGGGCGGAGCGGATCTCGGCGATGGTGGCCACCTCCGAACCGCTGGTCCGGCTGCTCGGGCAGCGGATCGGCCGGGACGGCACCGACCCGCTGCCGCTGCTGGAGGTGCTCACCCGCCGCTACTACGGCACCCGCGCGCTGGAGACCGTGGACACCCGGAAGCTGGCCGGATGCCCGGCCGTGCTCGCCGAGTACCGGGGCGAGCTGCCGGACGTGGTGGCCGTGGCGGCCGACTTCACCGCGCTGTCCGACGTGGTGGGCGCGATCGGCGAGCTGGCACCGGACGGCGACCTGGTCGCCGACATCTACGTGGTGTGGGGCGACCAGCCCGACGACACCGACGCGATGGCCGCCCGGCTCGGCGAGGTGCTGGCGGCCCGGCCGCTGCCGAGCCGCATCCGCCGGATCACCACCACGGTCGCGGGCCGCAGCGGCGCGGTCATGCACCACCACTTCACGTTCGAGCCGTCCGAGGACGGGGTCGCCGAACAGCGGCTCATCCGCGGCCTGCACCCGCTGATCGCCGACCGCCTCCAGCTGGAGCGGCTGCGCGGCTTCGACCTCACCCGGCTGCCCTCGCCCGACGAGGAGGTCTACCTCTTCCGCTGCGCCGCCAAGGAGAACCCGGCCGACGAGCGCCTGGTGGCCATGGCGCAGGTGCGGGACGTGACCCCGCTCCGCGACGACGAGGGCAGGCTGGTCGCGCTGCCCGCGGCGGAAGGCGTGCTGACCGCCTGCCTGGACGCGATCCGGCAGGCGCGCTCGCGCCAGCCCGCCAAGCAGCGGTCCAGCACCAACCGGATCGTGGTCTACGTCTGGCCGTCGATCGAGCTGCCGGTCGACGAGCTCAACACCGTCGCCCAGCGGGTGCTGCCCACCACCGCGGCGGCGGGCCTGGAGGAGGTGCTGTTCCTCGGCCGCAGGCGCGACCCGGAGACCGGTGAGTCCGGGGAGGTCTCGGTGCGGATCGGCTACGGCGTCGGTTCCGGCGCCGGGTTCTCCGTCGGTGAGCCGCCGACCGAGCCGATCGAGCCGCTGGACAGCTACCGGCAGAAGGTGCTGCGCGCCGCCAAGCGCGGCACGGTCTACCCCTACGAGCTGACCGGGATGCTCACGGGCCCGGACGGCAGCTTCGTCGAGCACGACCTGGACGCCACCGGCGCGCTGGTGCCGGTCGACCGGCCCGCGGGCGGCAACTCCGCCGCGATCGTCGCCGGTGTGGTCTCGACGCCGACCGAGCTGCACCCCGAGGGCGTCACCCGGGTCGTGCTGCTGGGCGATCCGACCAAGGCGCTGGGCGCGCTCTCCGAACCGGAGTGCACGCGGGTCATCGCCGCCCTGGACCTGGCCGAGCGGATGGGCGTGCCGCTGGAGTGGTTCGCGCTGTCGGCCGGGGCCCGGATCTCGATGGAGTCGGGCACCGAGAACATGGACTGGGTGGCCGCCGCGCTCAAGCGGATCGTGCACTTCACCCAGGACGGCGGCGAGATCAACGTCGTGGTGGCCGGGATCAACGTCGGCGCCCAGCCGTACTGGAACGCCGAGGCCACGATGCTCATGCACACCAAGGGAATCCTGGTGATGACGCCGGAGTCGGCGATGGTGCTGACCGGCAAGCAGTCGCTGGACTTCTCCGGTGGCGTGTCGGCCGAGGACAACCTCGGCATCGGCGGCTACGACCGGGTGATGGGCCCGAACGGCCAGGCGCAGTACTGGGCCCCGGACCTCGCCGGTGCGCGGGACGTGCTGATGGCGCACTACGACCACACCTACGTCGCCGCGGGCGAGACCGCGCCGCGCCGGGCCGGCTCCACCGACCCGCACGACCGGGACATCTCGGACTACCCGCACGAGCTGGCAGGCAGCGACTTCACCACGGTGGGCCAGATCTTCTCCGCGGAGGCCAACCCCGACCGCAAGAAGTCGTTCGACATCCGCACGGTGATGCGGGCGGTGGCCGACCAGGACCACCCGGTCCTGGAGCGCTGGGCGGGCATGGCCGACGCCGACACCGCGGCCGTGCAGGACGTGCACCTCGGCGGCCGGCCGGTGTGCCTGCTGGGCATCGAGTCCCGCCCGGTGGCGCGGCAGGGCTTCCCGCCCACGGACGGCCCGGACACCTACACCGCCGGAACGCTGTTCCCCCGCTCGTCGAAGAAGGCCGCGCGGGCGATCAACGCGGCCAGCGGCAACCGGCCGCTGGTGGTGCTGGCGAACCTGTCCGGGTTCGACGGTTCCCCGGAGTCGATGCGCAAGCTGCAGCTGGAGTACGGCGCCGAGATCGGCCGGGCCATCGTGAACTTCTCCGGCCCGATCGTGTTCTGCGTGATCTCCCGGTACCACGGCGGCGCGTTCGTGGTGTTCTCCAAGGCCCTCAACCCGAACATGACGGTGCTGGCCGTGGAGGGCTCGTTCGCCTCGGTCATCGGCGGTGCGCCCGCCGCGGCGGTGGTCTTCGCCGGTGACGTCAACGACCGCACGGCCAAGGACCCGCGGGTGCTGGAGGCCGAGGAGGCCGTCACCGCTGCCGCCGACGCGGACCGGGCGACGGTGAGCCTGCGGCTGGCCGAGGTGCGGGCGGCGGTGCGCGCCGAGAAGCTCGGCGAGGTCGCCGCCGAGTTCGACCGGGTGCACAGCGTCCAGCGCGCCGTGGACGTCGGGTCGGTCGACGCGATCGTCAGCGCCGCCGAGCTGCGGCCCGCGATCATCGAGGCGATCGAGAAGGGCCTGAGCTGACCGCGGTGGTGTCCCCGGCCCGCGCCGGGGACACCACTCAGGTGCCTGCCTTCAAGCCGCGGCTCAGCCCACCGCACGGAACGAGCTCAACGACCACCCAGGTAGCCGGCTGCCGCGTCGGCGTCCATGAACCACAGGTGGAAGTCGCGCGGGTCGTCGAACCCGTTGACGAACCGCCGCGCGATCCGCTTGTTCCCGCCCGCGGCGCCGATCAGTTCGAGCATGTGCGGTGACGGGTCGAGCAGCGCGTTCGTCCAGTCGGTGACGAACCGCGCGTAGTCCCAGTAGACCTCGAACGCCTCGCGCATGAACTCCGCGTCGAACGGCCGGTCGCCGTGCTCGACGATGCTCCGCAGGTACGAGGCCGCGCACTTGCCCGCGTTGTTGGAACCCTGCCCGGTGATCGGGTCGTTGAGCACCACGACGTCGGCCATGCCGAGCACCGGCGCCCCGGACGGCAGGACGCCCACCGGGTGGCGGACGGTCGGTGCGAGCCGGCCGGCGAGGATCCCGTTGTCGTCGGTCAGGGAAACGTCCCCGGCCCGGGCGGCCTCCCAGGGCACGAACGTGTCGAGCACCCACTTCGACCTGGCCAGGTGTTCGGCCGGGCCCCGCACGTCGTCCCAGCAGTCCATGGGACCACCGGGCACGCCCTCGAAGACCATGATGTCGCAGGGCCCGTTCGTGGTCAGGCCCGGGAACACGAAGTACTCGCCGACTCCGGGGATCACGTTGAACGACACCGCCGGGAAGTCCGGCAGCTCCCGCAGTCCCCGGACGTAGGTCAGCGCCAGAGCCCGTTGCGGTGCGTCGTGCGCGGATCTGCTGTCATCGCGCGGGAAGAGCTTCGCGATCTCCGCCTTGCCCGCCGCCACGACGACGAGGTCCGCGTCCGCGGCGTAGTCCTCCAGATCGTCCACCTCGGCTTCGGCGTGCTCGACCCGGCCGCCCCGCCGCTCGAACTCCGCCATCCACGCCGACATCTTGAGCCGCTGGTCCACGGCCTGCGCGGGGAGGTCGAACCGCGCAGCCCAGTCGACCGCCGTACCACCGCCGCCGTCGGCGACGCGGACCGCGATCCCCTCGACCGCCGGGCACTCCCGGTCCCAGAAGCCGAGGCCCAGCGACCGCTCGCGGGCGAGCGCGGAGCCGAACATGCACTGCCCCGACATGACCCGCCCGTCGCGGATCCGCTCCGCCGAGCGGCTGGACACGACGGTCACCTGGTAGCCCGCGTCGAGCAGCCCCACACCGAGCTGGAGTCCGGCCTGACCGGCTCCGACGATCACGATCCTGCGCATCGGCGCACCTCCGCGTCCCGGGTCGGCGACAACCTACCGGCCGGACAGCGCCCGCGGACTGCCCCATCCGGGCGGAGTTCGCCCACCGTCCTCTGTGGCCGGACGCTCACCCGCTGACCGCGCCGAACGTGCCGAGCAGGAGCTCGGTGAGCAGCCGGGCGTCCGCGCCGAAGGCGACGTGGGCGTTGGGGTCCAGCGAGCTGCCGGGACGGGTGTCGATGACCGTGCGGCCGATCGTGAGCGGGCTGGCGGTGTCGACCTCGACCGGCAGGTGCCGAGTGGTGAGCAGGTCGGGGCGCACCAGGTAGGCCGTGCACACCACGTCGTGGACCGGCGCCGCGTTCCCGCCCTCGACCGCGGTCCGGTAGGCGGCGATGCGCCGCGAGACGAACCGGGACGCCGCCACGCCCGCCGGCGTCCCCAGCGCGTCGAGCGCGGCGCAGTCCTCCTCGGTGACCAGCGCCTGGTGGGTCGCGTCGAGCGGAACCAGGGTGAGGCGGCCGAACCCGGCCGACAGGACCAGGGCCGCCGCTTCCGGATCCGCCCAGATGTTGAACTCGGCGGAGGCGGTCACGTTCGCGACGGCGTGTCCCCCGCCCATCGCGACCACCTCGTCCACCGCCTCGGTCAGCGACGGGTCGACGGCGAGCGCGGTGGCGATGTTGCTCATCGGCCCGACCGGCACCAGCGTGAGCTGCTCGGTGGTCGAGCGCAGGGTCTCCACCAGGAACTCCACCGCTCCGGTGTCCTGCGCCTTGCTGCTCGGCTCCGGGATCGGCAGCGCGCTGCCGTGCGGATCGTCGTCGGAGTCGCGCCCGAAGTGCCTGGACGCGGGGAAGCCCCGGCGCGCGATCGGCCGGGCGAGCCCCGGGAAGACCGGGATGTCGGACCTGCCGATCCAGTCCAGCACGCGCAGCGTGTTGTCGGTGGTGCGGGCCAGCGGCACGTTGCCGTTGACCGTGGTGACGCCGATCAGGTCGAGTTCCGGGTGCAGTGCGGCGAACATGATCGCCACCGCGTCGTCGGTGCCGGTGTCGACGTCGAGGATGATCTTTCGTGCCACGGGATCTCCGTTCTGCGCCAGTGCGGACACCCACATCGTAGACAGCGCGGGCGATCAGACGGACCGGCCACAGTGGACGGATTCAACGCACCCGGGCGCGCCAGAGGAAGACCACCGCGACGACCCCGGCCGCGCACGGCAGCAGACCGGCGAGCGCGACCGGCAGCGGCAGCACCCTGGTCCCGTACTCCTCCACCGTCAGGTTCAGCGCGGCCAGGCCCGCGGCACCCAGCAGCACCACGATCGCGACCGGTCGCACCCAGCGCCGCCCGGCGCGAGCCGCCCAGCTCAGCCCGAGCCAGCACACGACACCGACGGCGTACAGGGCGAGCAGGTAGATCACCATGAACGACCCGCTGCCCGCCGCGACCTCGGCGCCAACGTAGGGCGCCTCCAGCTCGAACACGTGCTTGCTGACCGCGTCACCGCCGAGCGCGGTCACCACCGCGGCGACGACGGTGAGGGCCAACCCGGCGTACATGGCGACTACGGCGTTGCGCATGGCGGCGGACGTCTCCGGCTTGGTCATGACTTCCTCCTGGGCATTGCCCCTGGTGGGCGTTGCTAGCCTCGCAGTGCGAACTTAGAACTTGGAACTTGAGACACCGTATCCCAAGTACGGAAGGACGGCCACCATGACCTCGGGCAAGCCCCCCGCCGGCGCCGACAAGCCCCCTGCGACCTCCAGTAAGCCCCCCGCGACCTCCGACAAGCCCGCCGCAGGGCTGCCCCGCCGCAGGCAGCGCCTGTCCGACCAGGAGACCGAGCAGCGGATGCTGGCCGCGGCGCTGGGCATGGTCCACCGCGCCGGGCTGACCGTGAGCCTCGACCACATCAGCTTCGAGGACGTCATCCGCGAGGCCGGGGTCTCGCGCAGCGCCGTCTACCGCCGGTGGCCGTACAAGGACCTGTTCTTCAGCGATCTGCTCAAGGAGCTGGCCAAGGGATCGAGCCCGGCGATCGCGGGTACCAACCCGCGGGCCGTCACCGCCGTCAACCGCATCCTGCTGGAGCGCCTGGACTGGCTCACCGACCCCGGGCGCCGGATGGCGCTGGCGGGCGAGGCACTGCGGCAGTCGGCGCTGGCGGAGTTCGAGACCTTCCACGAATCCCCGGAGTGGCGCACCTACTTCGCGCTGCACGCGACGTTTCTCAGCCTCCCTGACGGGGACCTGCGCGACGACGTGCAGACGGCGCTCACCACAGCGGAGCGGGCGCTCATCACCGGGCTCGCGACCTCCTACGAACGGGTCACCCAGCTCCTCGGGCTGCGGCTGCGCCCGCAGCACGGCGCCGGGTTCACCACGATCGCCGGGCTGGCCAGCGCCCTCATCCGGGGGCTCGTGCTGATGGCGCCGACCAATCCGGCCGTCGCGACCGAGCGGTTCGACGCGAACCCCTTCGGCGCACCGGAGCAGGCGAGCTGGTCGCCGCCCGCGCTCGGCATGGCGTCGGTGGTGCTGAGCCACCTCGAACCCGACCCGGAGGTCGAGTTCGACGAGCAGCGCCTCGCCACCGTCCGCGAGGCCATCGAGCGCGGGGACTGGGCGAAGGGCTGATCAGGTCCACATCGGACAGTCCTGGTCCGGCATATGCCAGCAGATCTTCGAGACCGGTCCCGGATAGCGGTCCCGGTGCACTATGGTTGCGCCGTCCTGCCCACGGGTTGGCCCGGCTCGGGGAAGCGGAGGGGCGATGCGCAGCGGTCAGCTGGTCGGCGGCCGGTACCGGCTGGAGGACCAGATCGGATCCGGCGGCAACGGGGTGGTCTGGCGGGGCACCGACGAGGAGCTGTACCGGAAGGTCGCGCTCAAGCACGCGGTTTCCTGGGACGGCGGCGCCGGTTCCGAGCACATCGGCCGCCTGAAGCGGGAAGCCAAGATCCTGGCGCAGGTCAACCACCCCAACGTCGTCACGGTCCACGACGTGGTGTCCGACAACGGGCAGTGGTGGCTGGTGATGGAGCACGTGCCCGCCCGGGACCTCGCGGCGCACGGGACGCTGCCGCCGCAGCGGGTGGCCCGCATCGGCGCGCAGCTGGCCTCGGCGCTGGCGCGGGTGCACGAGAGCGGCATCGTGCACCGCGACATCAAGCCCGGCAACGTGCTGGTCACCGAGGACGGCCATCCGAAGCTGGGTGACTTCGGGATCTCCCGGGTCGTGCACGGCGAGGTCACGCTGACCGACAGCGCACTGATCACCGGAACCCCCGGCTACCTCGCGCCCGAGGTGGCCAGGAGCGAGGATCCCACCGCCGCCTCGGACGTCTTCTCCCTCGGCGCCACGCTGTTCGCCGCCGTGGAAGGCGTCTCGCCGTACGGAACCTCCGACGACGCCCGCGTCCTCGTGCGGCGAGCGGCGGCAGGCGACGTCGACGCACCGCGCCGCGCCGGAGCGCTGGGGCCTGCGCTCTCGGCGATGCTGAAGGTCAATCCCGCGAAGCGGCCGACCGCGGCGCAGGTCAGAACGATGCTGGAGAACATCACCGAGGACGAGCCGCGGGCCCGCTGGTGGCCGAAGGCCGTCGTGGGCGTCGCGCTGGCGGCGGTGCTGGCGATCGGTGCCTGGCTGGTTTTCGGGCCGCCGTTCGGTTCGGCCGACGACATCCCCGCCCCGGCGTCAGCGCTCGGCGACCCGCTCACCGCGGACCCGTGCGCTCTCATCGACCCGGTCCCGCTGGCGCGGTTCGGCGACGCCGACGAGGACGCGAACTACGGCAACTTCAACAGGTGCGACGTCATCGTGCGCTCGGGAGAGAGCGAAGTGGACGTGGAGGCACTGCTCATCAACGCGGAACTCCCGCCCCAGGAGCGGAACGCGTCGGTGCGCGGGTTCGGACTTGTGCGTGAACCGCCCGAAGGCCGCGAGTGCGCCCGGACACTGCTGCTCTCCGACCAGGTCCACGTCCGGATCACCGCCGACCAGGACGGCAACGGCCCGGCGGACCTGTGCGGCATGGCCGACACCGCCGTGGACACCGCGACCGCGGCGCTGTCCGGAGGCGAACTCCCGCGCAGACCCGCCCCCGATCCGGGTTCGCTGATCGACGCCGACGCCTGCGGGATCCTCGACAACGAGGCGCTGATCCGGTTCCCCGGTGTGGACGCCAACAACCCGGACCCGGGCTTCGGCGGCTGGACGTGCCGCTGGCGCAGCACCACCAGCCCGCTCTCGCTGCTGGTCCGGTTCGACCGGGACCAGCCGCCCAACGCCGACGACGGCAGGCCCGTCCGGCTCGGCGGCCGGTCGGCGTTCGTCGAACCCGGCGGTTACGGCGAGCAGTCCTGCCAGGTGAGCGTGGTGCACCGGCACTTCACCGGGACGGACGGGGAAGACCTGGCGGAGCTGATGCTCGTCGTTGTCACGGGCGAGCAGCCGCCCGACCGGCTGTGCGAGCTGGCGACCGGCCTCGCCGAACCCGCCGCGCTCCGGCTGCCACCTGCCTGATCCGGGAGCGGTCCCGAGCGGGCCTGCCATCCTCTCCGGACAGCTGGAAGCGGGCGCTTTTTCGGAGGGTGACGTGAACGGCAACCTGAAGATCGCTGGGGGTCGTCCGCTTCCAGCCGCGCACAGCAGCCTGGTGCTCGGCGTGCCGGACTCGGCACCGGGCACCATCCACGCCCTGGCGCTGTCCGGCGGCATCGCGGTCCGGCCGCGGGAGGGACGCACGATCCTGTTCGGACGCAACCGCCCGGAGGTGCACGTCTGCATCGGCGAGGACGACCGGCGGGTCAGCAGGCACCACGGCCTGCTGACCTGCCACCGGGACCGCTGGTGGGTCGGCAACACCGGGCGGCTGCCGATCCGGCTGCCCGGCTCCCGGCTGCTGTTCACCGATGACGAGCCCGTTCCCGTCGCGGAGGGCTACACCCCGCTGTTCGTGCGCGGTTCGGGCGGGCGCGAGCACCTGCTGGAGCTGTACGTGGCGGGCCCGGACGGACGGCCGCCCGCGTCCCGGCACGCCGATCCCACCCAGCCGCCCCGGACCTGGCGGCTGTCGGCGACCGAGAAGCTGGTGCTGGTGGTGCTGGCGCAGCGCTACCTGCTGCACGAGGCGCACCCGCAGCCGCTGACCTGGCGGCAGGCGGCGCTGCACCTCGCCGAGCTGCAACCGGAAGCGGGCTGGACGGCCAAGCGGGTCGAGCACGACGTGGTCGCGGTGCGGTCCAGGCTGTCGCGCGACGGCGTCACCGGGCTCACCCGCGACGAGGTCGGCGAGCCGGTCGGCAACACCCTGAACGACAACCTGGTCCGCGAGCTCATGGCCAGCACCACCCTGGTTCCCCCGGACCTGCGGCTGCTCAGCGATCCTTGAGCCGGCAGCTCCGCGAACGGCGCGGGGTTCAGGAATCCGACCGCCAGGATCGTGCGCAGCGTCAGCGCTTACTGCTGGCCAGGGCCAGCCGTCAGGTCATGGAGCACTGCGGCGACATCGTCACGATGAGCACCGGCGTCCACGACAGCCTCGTCACCGACGCCGGCTGGTCCCTCGACGACTACGAGCGCTGGCTCAGGGAAACGTTGATCAACGCGCTTCTGCGCTCCGAATGACCGTCACGTAGACCAGCTGTCGAGCAGGTGGTAGCGCAGCCCGCGGAGCGGGCGGACGCCCGGTGTTCCGGCGAAGATCTCGTAGAGCTCGTCGTGGTTCCCGCTCTCGGTCGCTTCCAGGTGCGCTTGCTCGGTCGTCCACTCCGTGTAGTTGAGGACCCGGGTGCCGTCGGTGCTCAGGTGGAAGTGCGCCGAGATCGCTCCGGGGTGTCCGTCCTCGTCCGGCAGCGCGGCGATGAGCGAGTCGACGAAGGTCCGCTGCCGCTCGGGTCCGTCCACATCGAACACCGCGGTGACCAGGCAGCCCGGCACCCGCGCTTCGTCGGTCCGGGCCAGGCTGCGGTAGAGCCGGTAGCGGACACCGGTCTCGCCCACGGGCTCATCCGCCCACTGCGCGTAGGTCAGAACGCTCTCCCCGTCAGTGCTGGCGAACCAGCTGACCGACACGAGACCGCTGTGCCGCACCCGGTCGTCCGCGCGGACCAGATCCCGCTGCCGCTCAACCCCTCCGGCGTACTGCGGCGTGATCACAGCAGTGGTCACGTCCGGCCGCGCGACGACGGGGAAAGTGCTGTCTGCCAAGGAGGCTCCTTTGCCGGCGGGGTCGCCGGATTCTGCCCCGGCAGCAGAGCTCTCAGCCACCGGTTTTCGCGCGGTGCTCAGCCGTGAACCGGCGTCGGACGCAGCCCGGCGACCGCCCAACGCCGTTGTGCGACAACGGGATCGGCTTCCGGAGCCGGGCTGTCGTGGCGAGCGCGGGCGAGCGCGATGAAGGCGCGCTGCCGCCGCGCGCCCAGCTTCGCGCGGCGGCGGCTCCGGCGGGTGCGCATCGCGGCCAGCTCCTCCGGAGTGATCACGTCGGGGTGCTCGCCCGCGAGGTTGGCGGCGAACCACCGCCACGACAGCCGGTCCGCCCATCCCACGACGACCGCGAACGCGGCCAGGATCACCGCGGTCTTGACCGCGATTCCCAGGAATCCGTCCAGCACGGTCTCGAACCACAGCAGCGGTGAGTTCCAGAACCAGTGCGCCGCGTAGGCCAGCGCGAACATCCCGCCCGCCACCAGCCACCGGTGGGCTGCCGACCGCCCGGCACGGGTCAGCACGTAGCCCACGCCGAAGCCGGCGAACCCGGAGAACACCCAGTGCGACGCGAGACCCGCCGCCGACCGGGCCACCAGCACCTCCACCGCGGCTCCGGCATCGCTGTTGGGCGCCTCGGAGGCCGCGAGCAGGCAGTAGCTGAGGTTCTCGACCAGCTGGAAGCCGAGGCCGACCGCCATCCCGAGACCAAGCCCGTCGGCGGGCCTTCGGATGTGCTCCCTCGCGATGCACGCCACCGCGACGATCCCGGCGAGCTTGACCGTCTCCTCGCTCGTCGGCGCCACCCAGGCGGCCGACCAGTCGACGGCGTGCGCCCGGCCGCTGATCTTGATCACCACCGAGCCCAGCACCTCGTTGGCCACCGAGGCGACGCTCACCGCGGCCAGCCCGCCCCACACCAGCCCGGCCCAGCGGGCGGTGGCCGGCGGCCGGTCCGGACCCTGCACCAGGGCGAGGACGACCACCATCACCGGCCCGAGGACAACAACCCCGCCCAGCGCGGGAAGCACCGCGCCGGGAGCTATGAACCCGGCGAAGACCTGGGACAGCACGGTCACCAAGCCACCGAGGAACACCATCACCGCGTACACCCAGAAGACCAGCCTGCGCGGCTGCCAGAAAGCGCGGTTCACCGGTACACCTCGACCGAGCCGACGACGTCCTCCAGCAGCTGCCGGGCGTGCGCGCCCTTGGCCTGCACGGACAACGCGACCGAATCCCTGCCCACCACCGCGACTTCCGTCCTCGACGACCCCTCCCCCAGCACTCCGCGCTTCCCGGAAAAGCCGGTGGGAGTCGCGATCGGGCCGGTGCCGGTGAGCCGGTCCGTCCACTCCTCGAAGGACAGCCGCCGGATCTCCCGGTCGAAGTACACGGCGCGGTCCTCCACGTCCTGGTTCAGAATCACGGTGACCTTCTCGTCCCCGTGCGTCGCGCTGACCTTGTTCCGCTCCAGCACGTCGGGATCGAGCACCCAGCCCGCGGGCAACCGCAACCGCGCCTTCCAGTCCTCCGGCGACACCATCAGTTCGTGCACTCCGTCCCGGGAGACAGTGCTGCCCTCGGCAGGCAACTGGCGGTCGACCAGCAGCGGAACGACCAGCACCACGGCCACGAGGAGGACCACGAACAGCGCCGCGCCCTTGGTCCGGACTTTGCCGGAACGGGCCTGAGGTAACAAGAATCTCTCCAGAGTCCGAAAAGGACAGAGCGGGCCGGCGGGATCCGGCCGGGCCGGCGGGGACTGGGCGGGTCAGCCGGGCCTGGGCGGGTCAGCGGGACTGGAGCGCGTCCAGCGCGACCGCCTGGGCGAGCACCAGCCTGCGGTCCAGGGATCCGTCCTCGATCCGGACCAGGTAGTGGTCCCGGAAGCGGGTCTTCTTGTCCACGGTGCCGAGCGTGGCGCCGTCGCGGACGAAGTCGAAGTGGTACTTCAGCGGGAACGGCAGGTCGCCCACCCACGGGATGACGTCCCAGACCCGCCGGAACAGCGCGAGACCCATGCTGCGCTCGGTGATGCTGATGGAAGGCTGGCCCGGCTGGTCGAACTGCCAGGTGGAGCGCAGCAGCGACTTGCCGAACTTCTTGCCGAACACGCCGACCTGCTGGCCGTCGGGGGTCACCACGTCGTAGGCGCTGGCGAGGTCGATCACCTTGCGGGCCTTGAAAGACGCGAGCACGGACCGCTTGTCCTCGTCGGCGTAGAGGGTCACGTGTTCCTTGAACGTCATGCGCTTCTGCTCGACGAAGGCCACGAGCGCACCTGGCTGACCCGCGCCGTCATCGGCGAAGATCCTGTACCGGTTCACCATCATGGTGACCTTCTGGTGCACGTGGAACTGTTGCTGCGCCTGCAATTCCTGGATGTTCACTCGAACCCTCACGCGTGTTTCCGGCACCCCCGGCGCCGCGCCCCTCAAGTCGGCGCCCATCGTACTGACGTTTGACTCCTCCGCGGGTCGATTGCAACAAAGTTCCCTATCGTTCCCCGAGCAAGCTATATTGGGATCGATGAGTGATGAAATGTACTCCGTCGAGCAGGTCGCCGAGCGGCTCGGCCTGCACGTGCGCACCGTGCGCGGCTACATCCGCACCGGCCGGCTCAAGGCGGTGCGGATCGGCAAGCAGTACCGGATCGCCCGCGCCGACCTCGACGAGCTGACCGGGCGTACCGCGCCGCCGCCCGCCGCCTCCGCCGTGGAGGTGTCGAGCATCGTGCAGATCGACGGTGTCGACCGCGCCGCCGCCGACCGGCTGGGCACGCTGGTGCTCAGCGGCGTGAACACCGGCCGCGACGCGGCGCACCCGCTGCGAGTCCAGACCGTCCACGACGCGGTCCGGAACCGGCTCAAGATCGTGGTCCTCGGCGGCGCGGCCGACACCGCGGCGGTGCTGAACATGCTCGACTCGGTGCTGGCGGGCGACAACGGCCTGCTCGGCGGGGAGGGCGGCGATGCCTGACGTGATCGAGGAGCGCGCCGGAGTGCCGGTGCTGGTGTGCGATCCGGCGGGCCCGCCGGTGGCCACCGAGCAGGACGCGCTGGACCTGATCGGCGCGACCTACCTCGGCGCCGAGGTCGTGGCGCTGCCCGCGAACCGGCTCGACGAGCGGTTCTTCTCGCTGGGCACCCGGTTCGCGGGCGAGGTCATGCAGAAGTTCGTCAACTACCGGGTGCGCCTGGCCGTCATCGGCGACATCTCCGGCCACCTCGCGGCGAGTTCCGCCCTGCGGGCCCTGGTCCACGAGTCGAACCGGGCAGGGCACGTGTGGTTCCTCCCCGATCTCGCCGCCCTGGACGACCGCCTGCGCTCGTGACGGCCACCCGCGCCGTCCGACAGCAAGTGGCCCGCCGAGCCTGGGGCTCGACGGGCCACTTCGGTCTGATCCGGGCTCAGCCCACGGTCGCCTCGACCTTCTCCGGTTCCACGGGCGCAGGCGTGCGCTGGAGGAACAGCGACACGACGAACGCCAGCACCCCGATGCCGCCCGCGACGACGAACGCCGTGCGCAGACCCGCCGCGTCGGGCGAGGGCAGCGCACCGGTGCTGCTCAGGGAAGCGATGGTGACGAACACGGCGGTGCCGAACGCACCCGCGACCTGCTGGAGCGTGGCCATGATCGCGCTGCCGTGCGAGTACAGCTGGTCCGGCAGCGAGCTCAGCGCCGAGGTCATCAGCGGCGCCATCATCATCCCCAGCCCGCCCATGAGCAGGACGTGGATGACCACCACGGCGGCCAGCGGCGAGCCCGGCCCGAGCACCGCGAACAGCGACAGCGAGACCGCCATGGCCGCCGCGCCCGGGATCACCAGCGGGCGCGCGCCGTAGCGGTCGAACAGCCGTCCGACCGGCCGCCCGAGCAGGCCGAGGACCAGACCGCCGGGCAGCACGGCCAGGCCGGTGGCGAACGTGCTGGCGTGCAGCACGGTCTGCAGGTACAGCGGCAGCAGGATCGCACCCGCGCCCAGCAGGCACATGAACAGCAGGGCGGTCATGATCAGCGACACGACGAACGAGCGGTGGTTGAACGGCCGCAGGTCGAGCAGCGCGCGGTCCTGGCGCTGGAGGCTGACCTGGCGCAGCACGAAGCCGGCGGTGGCCGCGACGCCGACCGCGATCGGGATCCACGGCGAGACCGCGTGCTCCGCGCCGCCCGACTCACCGATGGACGACAGGCCGTAGAGGATGCCGCCGAAGCCGATGGCCGACAGCGGCACCGAGATCAGGTCCAGCGGCACCGAACGGGTCTCGGTGTCCAGCCGCATCCACACCGCGCCGACGACCAGCGCCACCACGGCCAGCGGAAGCACGATCCAGAACATCCAGCGCCAGCCCAGCGAGGCCAGCACCGCACCGCCGATGGTCGGCCCCACCGCGGGCGCCACCGCGATGACGATGGTGATCGTGCCCATCGTCGCGCCGCGCTTGGCCGGCGGCACCAGGCGCATCACCGAGGTCATCAGCAGCGGCATCATGACCGCGGTGCCGCACGCCTGGACCACCCGCCCGGCCAGCAGCACCTCGAAGCCCGGTGCGAGCCCGCTGAGCAGCGTGCCCGCGCCGAACAGCGTCAGCGAGGCCATGAAGACCTGCCGCGGGGTGAAGCGTTCCAGCAGGTAACCGGTGGTGGGGATGACCACGGCCATGGTCAGCAGGAAGCCGCTGGTCAGCCACTGCACGGTGGTGGTCGGGACCTCGAGGTCGATGCTGAGGTCGCGTAACGCGACGCTCAGGATCGTCTCGTTGAGGATCATCACGAACGCCGAGACGACCAGCACCCAGATCAGCACCGGGGCTCCCGGTGGTGCCTCGTCGCGGTCGGGGCCCGTGGCCTCGGTGGTGGAGTCGATCATGGTTTGGAGCACACCTCGCAGCTGTACGTCGGCGCGTCCGCCGACCCGGCCCCCGGCGGGAGCCGTCTGGTTGAGCAGAAGATCAATGGATCCGGGTCTGCGCGGCGGCGCCGCCACCGGCCCGCCTCGGCGACCGGCCCGGTCCACGCGGGCCGTTCGCTTCCGAGCAGCGGTCGGCGGGCGCTTCGGCGGCCGGGCGCCAATCCCGGGCCGAGCGCGCAGGGGACGTCGATGTCCTGGCCGAGCACCTCCACCGCGGATCGTCCGTACTTCCAGCACCCCGGCACGTGGCCCGGGCCCTGGCAGGCCGGCCGATCACGTCCGGGTCGGAGGCCGACTGCGCCGAGCGGTCGTCCGCCCGGCTGCCTGCCCCCTGCCGGACGGTGTAGCACTGGACCCCGACAAACTGGGGTCCTGGCAAGACTCGGGACCCGTCAGAAACCGGGAACCGACGAGGTCAGCGCTCGGCCTCGACCAGAGTAGCCGAACGCGGGCGGCCACCGCCCGCTGTTTTCCACATGTTCCGGCGCCGGCGGCGGAACGCGTCAGCTGATCGACTCCCCGCCGTCGATCGTCAGATTCGCGCCGTTCATCGACCCGTTGCGCAGCAGGAACTCCACCGCGTCCACGACGTCGCCGAGGGTGACCAGCCGCCCGGTGGGCACCCTGGCCCGGGTGGCGCCGAGCACGTCCTGCCGGTCCGCCCAGTGCGGGCTGTCGCCGATGAGCCCGGGGTGCACGGCGTTGACGCGGATCGGCGCGAGCTCGGCCGCCAGCGAGCGGACCAGCGCCCCGACACCTCCGGTGACGGTGGTCATCGTGGTCGATCCCGGCCGGGGCCGGTCCCGGGCGAGGCCGCCGACCAGCACGATCGAGGCGTCCGCGCGCATCCGGGCGGCCAGCGCGTGCACCACCTCGACGTAGCCGACCAGCTTCATCGTGACCAGCCGGGACGCCGAGGCGATGTCGAACTCGCGCACCGTGTTGGGGTCCCGCTCGACCGCTGTGACCACCAGGTGACGCACAGTGCCCACTGTGGACAACGCGTCAGCGATGCCCGCGGGCCGCGCCAGATCCACCGCCAGCCCCCGCGCCGTTGCGCCGATCGACGCAGCCGCCGCGTCCGCCCGGCCGGCGTCACGGCCGCACACCACGACCTCCTCGCCGCGCTCGGCGAGGGCGGCAGCGACCCGCAGCCCCAGCCCCGCGGTACCGCCCACGACGACGGAACACCCGTTCCCCTCGGACACGACACCCCCAAAAAGACCTATGTGGACAGTGACTTCCAGGCGCGGGCACTGCGCCGTTCGGCCGAACCACGCGCGGAACGGACCGACGCGGCGGCCAAGTCTGGCACGGTCCAGCCCGAATCCGGCCGACCCGGGTTCGAAGGGGAAAACCGATCGCGCAGCGATGCGCATGGGGGGACGCATGTCGGAGACGGACAAGTCGAAGGCGGTCTGGGTCGAGGCGGTCGAGGACGGCGTGAACATCCGGACCCAGCCCAGCACCGACGCCACGATCGTCGCGCAGATGCAGCGGGGAGACCGCATCATCGCCACCGGCGACGCGGTGGACGGCGGCGCCTACGGTCCGGTCTGCGGTCAGGGCGGCGGCAACTGGTGGCTGCCCGTCGACCACTTCGGGACGATCCGCTACGTGACGTGGGTCTGCGTCCGCGACGTCGTCTAGGGCATGATCCGCCCGCGCTCCCGCGTCCGGCGCGGGAGCGCGGGCACCCGCCGGATGATCATCGGCGACCGGTGACCTGGCCGCGAACGCCTGCCTCTACCATTCCGCGGGTGACCGCCTACGACGATCTCGATCCGTTCGACCACCTCGACGCCTCGTCCCTGCCGGAACGCCAGCAGCGGATCCTGGTCGCGATCCGGGACTGGGTGGTCAGACACGGGTACGCGCCGAGCACGCGGCAGATCGGCGACGCCGTCGGCCTGCGGTCCTCGTCGTCGGTGTCCAAGCACCTGGCCAGCCTGGAGGCGAAGGGCTTCCTGCACCGCAGCCCCACCGTGTCGCGGCCGATCGACGTGCGCGCGTTCCTGCGCTCGGCGGCGCCGGAACCGGCCGCCGACTCGGTGCCCGTGCCCGTGGTCGGCGACATCGCCGCGGGCACCCCCATCGCCGCCGACGAGCACGTCGACGACGTGCTGACGCTGCCGCGCGGGATCACCGGCCGCGGCAACGTCTTCGGCCTGCGGGTCCGCGGCGACTCGATGGTCGACGCGGCGATCTGCGACGGCGACATCGTCGTGGTGCGCCAGCAGTCCGAGGCCCACTCCGGTCAGATCGTGGCCGCGATGATCGACGACGAGGCCACCGTCAAGGTCTACCGCCGCCGCAACGGCCACGTCTTCCTCGAACCGCGCAACCCGGACTACGAGGTCATCGACGGCGACCACGCCGTCGTGCTCGGCACCGTCGTCTCGGTGCTGCGCAGCGTCTGAGCCCGGTCAGCCGTTCGGGTATTCGCGGAGCACGGTCCGGTTCCGGGCCCAATACTTGCCTGCGGCCGCGGTTCCGGCTGCCACACCCCGGACGATCTCGCGGCACGCCGACCGTCGCGCCGGTGGACCACCGGCCTGGAACCGTACCGCGGAGATGATCCTCAATGGAGCTGACCGTCCTCGGCTGTTCGGGAAGCGCTCCGGCACCGCAGTCCCCGTCGTCGGGATACCTGCTGCGCTCCGGTGACAGCCTGATCGCGATCGACCTCGGAAACGGCACCATGGGGCCGCTGCAACGCTTCGCCGACCCGTTCGACCTCGACGCGCTGCTGCTGACCCACCTGCACCCGGACCACTGCGCCGACACCTCGCCGCTGGTGGTTTACCTGCGCTTCCGGCCGAACCCGCCTTACGACATCAAGCAGCGGCGGCTCCCGGTGTACGCACCGCCCGAAGCGCCGAGCCGGCTTGCCGCGATCTTCGCGCCCAGCAAGGAAGAACTCGCCGAGACCGATCTGTCGGACACCTTCGAGTTCCGGCCCCCGCCGGTCGAGCCGGTGCGCATCGGCGCGTTCGACATCCGCGCGATTCCGGTCGACCACCTCTGCCCGACCTGGGGCCTGCGGATCGAGGCGGAGGGGCGGGTCTTCGCCTTCACCGGCGACACCGGGCCCAGCGACGGGATCGCCAAGCTCGCCGCCGGGGCCGACGTGCTGCTGGCCGAGGCGTCCTGGCTGGACCACCCGGACCAGCCCGCCGGAATGCACCTGTCCGGGAAGCAGGCGGGTGCCGCCGCGGCCTCGGCGGGCGCCGCCCGGCTGCTGCTGACCCATTACTCACCGTGGACCGACCAGGACGCGCTCCTCAAGGAAGCTTCCGACGCCTTCGGCGGGCCAACCGAACTCGTGAGGGCCGACGCGACCTACCCGATCTGACCACGTCGCGGGCTCCCGGCAGGGCATATCTGGATCGGATCGTTTATTTGACTTGTTCCAGAAAACCTGGTTGGCTGTCGCCATGCCGACCATCGATGCCGCCGCCCTCCTGCGGGGGGCGTCACTGCGGGTGACTCGTCCGCGGGTCGCCGTGCTGGCGATGGTCGCCGACAACCCGCACTCGGACACCGACACCATCGCGAACGCGGTCCGCCGCGAGCTCGGTTCGGTGTCCACCCAGGCGGTCTACGACGTGCTGCGCGCGCTGACCGAGGCCGGCCTGGTCCGTCGCATCGAACCGGCGGGCTCGCCCGCCAGGTTCGAGACCCGGGTGGGCGACAACCACCACCACTTGGTGTGCCGCGCCTGCGGCGCCATCGCGGACGTCAGCTGCGCGGTGGGCGAAGCACCGTGCCTCCACGCCGAGGACCACCACGGATTCGCGCTCGACGAGGCCGAGGTGACCTTCTGGGGCACCTGCCCGGACTGCCTCACCCGCGCCGAGTGATCGCACCACTAACAATCCACTGAGGAGCGAGTTTTGCCCGAGTACAACCAGAAACCGCTGACCACGGTCGCCGGTGCGCCGGTTCCCGACAACCAGAACTCCCTGACCGCCGGGCCGCGCGGCCCGATGCTGCTGCAGGACGTCTGGTTCCTGGAGAAGCTCGCCCACTTCGACCGGGAGGTCATCCCGGAGCGACGGATGCACGCCAAGGGTTCGGGCGCGTACGGCACCTTCACGGTGACCAACGACATCACCCGCTACACCTCGGCGAAGATCTTCTCCGAGGTCGGCAAGAAGACCGAGATGTTCGCCCGGTTCTCCACCGTCGCCGGTGAGCGCGGCGCGGCCGACGCCGAGCGCGACATCCGCGGCTTCGCGCTGAAGTTCTACACCGACGAGGGCAACTGGGACCTGGTCGGCAACAACACGCCGGTGTTCTTCTTCCGCGACCCGCTGAAGTTCCCCGACCTCAACCACGCGGTCAAGCGGGACCCGCGCACCAACCTGCGCAACCCGGAGAACAACTGGGACTTCTGGACCAACCTGCCCGAGGCCCTGCACCAGGTCACCATCGTGATGTCCGAGCGCGGCATCCCGGCGTCCTACCGGCACATGCACGGTTTCGGTTCGCACACCTACAGCCTGATCAACGCCGAGGGCGAGCGGTTCTGGGTCAAGTTCCACCACCGCACCCAGCAGGGCATCAAGAACCTGACCGACGCCGAGGCCGAGGCCCTGGTCGGCAAGGACCGCGAGTCGCACCAGCGCGACCTGTTCGACGCGATCGAGAACGGCGACTTCCCGAAGTGGAAGACCTACATCCAGGTCATGCCGGAGGCCGACGCCGAGACCTACAAGTTCCACCCGTTCGACCTCACCAAGGTGTGGTCGAAGAAGGACTACCCGCTGATCGAGGTCGGTGAGTTCGAGCTCAACCGCAACCCCGACAACTACTTCGCCGACGTGGAGCAGGCCGCCTTCACCCCGGCGAACGTGGTTCCGGGCATCAGCTTCTCGCCCGACAAGATGCTGCAGGGCCGGCTGTTCTCCTACGGCGACGCCCAGCGGTACCGGCTCGGCGTGAACCACCACCAGATCCCGGTCAACAAGCCGAAGAACCCGGTGAACTCCTACCACCGCGACGGCGCCATGCGCGTCGACGGCAACCAGGGCATCACCCCGGGCATCGAGCCGAACTCCTACGGCCGCTGGCAGGAGCAGCCCTCCTACCGCGACCCGGCCCTGGCGGTGGGTGCTGTCGCCGACCGGTTCAACTACCGCGAGGACGACGACAACTACTTCGAGCAGCCCGGCAACCTGTTCCGCAACATGTCCGCGGAGCAGCAGCAGGCGCTGTTCGACAACACCGCGCGGGCCATCGACGGCGCCTCCCAGGCGACCATCGAGCGGCACATCGCCAACTGCACCAAGGCCGACCCCGCCTACGGCGAGGGCGTCCGCAAGGCGATCGAGGCGCTGGCCGCCGGCAAGCTCTGAGGTCGCACGGGCCCCGCTGACCGCCCTCGGGCGTGCGGCGGGGCCCGTTCCCATTCATTTCCCGGAAACGATCAGGAAGTGCTGTTCATGAGCGACGGTGGACTGA
This sequence comes from Saccharopolyspora taberi, assembly GCF_039534165.1. NCBI lineage: Bacteria > Bacillati > Actinomycetota > Actinomycetes > Pseudonocardiales > Pseudonocardiaceae > Saccharopolyspora > Saccharopolyspora taberi. Next base: position 723,357 of record NZ_BAAAUX010000014.1, read on the forward strand.
CCCCCGAGCAGACCCAGCGGATCGTGGCGATCGCCATGGACCTGGCCCGGGACGGCGACACCGTCCAGCTGGCGGAGTTCGTCGACCACGGCCTGCCGGTCGACGTGGCCGACGCGGACGCCAACACCCTGCTCATGCTCGCGGCCTACCACGGCCACGCCGGGACCGTGCGCGCGTTGCTCGACCGCGGCGCCGATCCCGACCTGCGCAACGCCCGAGACCAGTCCCCCATCGCCGGTGCCCTGTTCAAGGGCGCGGACGACGTGGTCGCGGTGCTCCTCGAAGCCGGCGCGGACCTCGACGCGGGAACTCCGACCGCGCGTGCCGCAGCCGCCATGTTCGGCCGCGAACACCTGCTGGCCGACTGAAGATCCTCACTCCGGAGATCCTCACTCCGGCATCACGTCCCGGGTCGACCCGACGAACGCTTCCGCCGCCGCGCTGCGCGCGCAGAGCCTGCCGGGCGTGGTCGACGTAGGTCTCGCCGTTGTCGGTGAGGTGCACGGTGCACCCGGTGCGGTTCAGCAGCTGCACGCCGAGCGCCTTCTCACCGTCGATGCCCACCGGCAGCGGCAGCGGCGAGCGGTTGACGGCGACCGCTGACCAGCGGAACCTGCGTGTCATCGGCCTGGCGGCCAATCCCGTGCTCCGGTCTTGACGAGCTCTGAGACAGGAGTTAACGTTCCGTCTCACAAACGTATACTTTCGCTATTCGGAATTTGCGAGTCGTCTTCCGCGCCATCCGAAGCAGTTCTCCCCAAAGAACCAGCCCGAAGAGCAGTTTGCCCATAGAGCAGTTGCAGAGCCAGAACCAGGAGGCAGCTCGATGACCGCCACGGACAACCAGCCTGCTGCGGACACCACCGGCACGAGCTCCCGCCTCTACAGCTACGACCTCGCCCCCACCAAGAAGGAAGGGCGGCGCTGGGGCGCCTACAACGTCTTCACGCTCTGGGCCAACGACGTGCACAGCCTGGGCAACTACGCCTTCGCGATCGGCCTGTTCGCGCTCGGGCTGAGCGCGTGGGGAATCCTGCTCGCCTTCGTGCTCGCCTCCCTGCTGCTCTTCCTCCTGCTGACGCTGTCCGGCTACATGGGACACAAGGCAGGCGTCCCCTTCCCCGTCATGAGCCGGATCGCGTTCGGCACCAAGGGCGCGCAGATCCCGGCCGCCGTCCGCGGACTGGTCGCCATCGCCTGGTTCGGCATCCAGACCTACCTCGCGTCGGCAGTGCTCAGCGCCCTGCTGGTGGCGCTTTTCCCGTCGCTGCGCGCACTTGAGCAGACCACGGTGCTGGGATTGCCGCCGTTGGGCTGGGTCACGTTCATGTTCCTGTGGGCGGTCCAGGTGCTCATCGTCAGCTACGGCATGCACGTGATCCGCAAGTACATGGCGATCGCCGCGCCGACCACGCTGATCACCATGTGCGCGCTGGCGATCTGGATGTTCGTCCGCGCCGGCGGCTCCATCTCGTGGTCCACCGCGCAGCCGCTCACCGGCGGTGCGATGTGGCTCCAGATCCTCCAGGGAGCCGCGCTGTGGGTCGTGATCTACGGGACGTTCGTGCTGAACTTCTGCGACTTCACGCGCTCGGCCAAGAGCCGCGCGTCGATCGTCCGCGGGAACCTGGTCGGAATCCCGGTGAACATGCTGTTCTTCGCGGCCATCGTCGTCGTGCTCAGCGGCGCGCAGTTCACATTGGACGGAAAGGTGATCACCAGCCCGACCGACATCGTCCAGACGATCCCGAACCTGGTCATGCTGGCGGCCGCCTCGATCGCGCTGCTGGTCCTGACGATCGCGGTGAACCTGCTCGCCAACTTCGTCGCGCCCATCTACGTGCTGGTCAACCTCTTCCCGCGGCGGCTGAACTTCCGCCGCGCCGCGCTGGTCAGCGCGATCATCGGCCTGGTGATCCTGCCGTGGAACCTCTACAACAGCCCGGTGGTGGTCAACTACTTCCTCGGCGGCCTCGGCGCGCTGCTCGGCCCGCTGTTCGGCGTGATCATGGCCGACTACTGGCTGCTGCGGCGGACCCGCGTGAACGTCCCCGCCCTCTACACCGAGGACGAGGAGAGCGACTACCACTACCGGCACGGTTACAACCCCAAGGCGATCGGCGCGTTCGTCCCCGCCGCCGCGATCGCCGTCATCCTGGCGCTGGTGCCCGCCTTCAGCCCGGTCGCCGGGTTCTCCTGGTTCATCGGGGCGCTGCTCGGCGCGGTGATCTACGCCGTGATCGGTGACCGCAGGCCCGACGCAGCGGATGTGGACGGCGAGTCCATCGCCGTCGCGGCCGAGTAGGCCGACCACTTCGAGGAAGGCGAACATGCGCATTCTGGTCGTGAACGTCAACACCACCGCGTCGATCACCGAGTCCATCGGCGAGCAGGCGGCGGGGGCGGCGTCACCCGGCACCGAGATCGTTCCGCTGACGCCGGTGTTCGGCGCGGAATCCGTCGAGGGCAACTACGAGAGCTACCTCGCGGCGATCGCCGTCATGGAAACGGTCCGCGCCCACCGGGAACCGTTCGACGCGATCATCCAGGCCGGGTACGGCGAACACGGCCGGGAGGGCTTGCAGGAGCTGTTCGACGTGCCCGTCGTCGACATCACCGAAGCGGCGGCGAGCACCGCGCAGTTCCTCGGGCGCAGCTACTCGGTGGTGACCACTCTGGACCGGACGGTCCCGCTGATCGAGGACCGGATCGCGGCTGCGGGGCTCAGCGCCCGGTGCGCGTCGGTCCGCGCGAGCGGCATGGCCGTGCTCGACCTCGAACGCGATCCGCAGGCCGCGGTGGACGCCATCGCCGACGAGGCGGCCCGGGCGGTGCAGGACGACCGCGCCGAGGTCATCTGCCTGGGATGCGGTGGCATGTCCGGGCTCACCGAGCGGGTGGTCGAACGCACCGGCGTGCCCGTCGTGGACGGGGTGACCGCGGCGGTCACGATCGCCGAATCCCTCGTCCGCCTCGGGCTGACCACCTCGAAGGTCCGCACCTATGCTCCCCCGCGTCCCAAGAGGATCGCCAACTGGCCGCCGCAGCGGTAGGCGAAACCCCGCGGGGCGGGCGAAATCGATCGCCCCGCGGGGCGCGCGTTGCCGGTTCCGGCCGCGGATCTTCTCTTCTCACGTTCCTGGACGGTGTTGCTCACGGCGGTCGCCGGACTCCGGGCTCGCCGCAAAGCTCCCCTTCGTCGTCGAGTGATCGCTACGGACGGCGCCGGGGCCGACCGCGCCTCGGCGGCTGCCGCTTGGCCGGGGCCGACCGGCGGGCAGCGGTCTTCTTGTCCTCGGAACGCTTGCGCTTCTCCGGAGCCTGCGCGCGGCCGCGCGTGCTGTTGACGGTCCGGCCGCGGACGATCCCGATGAACTGCTCCATCAGGTCGGTGGTCTCGTCCTCCAGCCACGCCAGCACCACGCCCGACTGCGGGACGCCGGTCACCGGCCGGTACGTCAGGTCGCGGCGGTGGTGCAGCCTGGCCAGCGACTGCGGGACGACGAGCACCCCCACCCCGGCGGCCACCAGCTCGACCGCGTCCCCGGTCGTGGCCGGGCGCTCGATCGCGGGCCGACCGGGCGGCCGCTCCCAGCCGAGGGTGTCGTCCAGCGGGTGCAGCACGATCTCGTCGGCCAGGTCATCGGCGGACACCTCGTCGGCCGCGGTCATCACGTGGTCCTTCGGGACCACCACCACGGTCGTCTCGGTGTAGAGCGGGATCGCGTGCAGTCCCTCGCGGTCGATCGGCAGCCGCGCCAGCGCGGCGTCGGCGGACCGGTCCCGGACCGGTTCGACGCCTTCGGCGGCCGGCACCTGCAGCAGGTTCAGCGGGACCTCGGGCAGCCGCTCGTTCCAGGTCCGCACCCATTTGCCGGGTGTCACCCCCGGAACGTACGCGAGGGTGAAGGAGGGATTCCCGGCCGAGCCTGTCACGGGCTCAGGTTACCGGCCGTGACGCCGACGGCCACGGTCCGGACGCCGTCAACGCCGGCGGGCCCGGCGGGCGGGATCGTCTTCGAGGGCCGCGCGGTCCCAGTCGGCGTGGTTCGCGGCGGCTTCGTAGGTGCTCTGCAGGAAGCCCAGCAACGCCTTGTCCGGATCGGACGCGGTGCGCACGGCTTCGTAGGGCAGCAGGAACTGACCGGCCTCGGCACTGTAGAACGCGGCCTCGGGCGTGACCGGATGCGTGGCGAAACCGTCCGGCTCGGGATAGGAGTAGGCGTAGAACGCGCCCTCCTCGCCGCCACCCGGCCAGAAGCCGCAACTGCTGACCTCGTGCGAATAACCTTCGACCATCACCCAGTCACCGCAGTTGGGGGCGCCGCCGGGGTGGGTGGGCGCGGTGCGGCCGGAGAACCGCGTGACCGCGAGGTCGAACCCGCCCCAGAAGAAGTGCACCGGGCTGACCTTGCCGATGAACCGGGACCGGAACTCGGTGAGCACGCGGTGCGCCTGGATCAGCTGGCCCCAGAACCGGTGCACGGCACCCGGGTCGTAGGAGCGGTGCTCGGTGTCCTCCTCGAACGGGATGGCGACCACCACCTCGGTCGGCCTGGTCCACATCGGCAGGTCGATGCCGAGCGCGTGCAGCGCGTCCGTGGTCTCGGCGTGGAACCGGGCGACCGTCTTGGGCTCCAGCGCGACCTCGCGGTGGTCACCGTCGGTGGTGCGCAGGAGCAGCACGTGGTCGCAGAAGTCGAACTCGGCGTCGAACAGCCGGTGCCCGACCGGGATCGCGGAGGTGGTCAGGCCGCGGGCGGTGACGTACAGCGGCACCTGCCACCAGTGGTTGACCATGGGCGCGGCCGCGAGCCGCAGCTTGCCGACGATCTGGGTCCACATGTGCAGCGTGTCGCGGGTGTCGGTCCAGTCCGCCACCCGCAGCGCAGGCCAGTTCTCCATTGGCCCAGGGTGTGGCATCCGCGCTCCGGGCGCCGACCGGACGCGGACCACCACCCGAGGCAACAGACCGGGAGGCGGCGGGTCTTCCGGCCCGCTGGGGAATCCGGAAGACCCGCCGCCGATCCGCTACTCCTCCAGCAGGTCCTCGATCACGATCGGGATGTGCCGGACGCGGACCCCGGTGGCGTTGTAGACGGCGTTGGCCACCGCCGCCGCCATGCCGACCGTGCCGATCTCGCCGATCCCCTTCGCGCCGACGGCGTTGTGCAGGGTGTCCGGGTACTCGACGAAGTGCGCGTCGACCTCCGGGATGTCGGCGTTGACCGGGAGCAGGTAGCTCGCGAAGTCGGCGTTGGCAAACCGGCCGTTCTCCTCGACCTCCAGGCCCTCGTGCAGCGCGGCCGAAACGCCCCAGATCATGCCGCCCATGATCTGGCTGCGCGCGGTCTGGGCGTTGATGATCCGGCCCGCGTCGAACACGCCGAGCATGCGCGACACCCTGATCTCGCGGGTCCAGCGGTGCACCCGGACCTCGCAGAACTGGGCGCCGAACGAGCTGAACGAGTGCTTGGTCAGCTCCTCGCCGGGGGCCGACGAACCGCTCGCGGCGATCGACTCGCGGCCGACCGCCCGCAGGACCTCGCCGAAGCTCATCGACCGGCCGTTGTCGGCGAGCACCCGGCCGCCCTCGTAGGTGACCTCCGCGCCCTCGAACGGCGCGCCCGGCGCGGACGCCAGGGCCAGCAGTTCGTCGATCACCTCGGTGGCGGCGAGCATGGTCGCCGTGCCCGCGCTCGCCGTGGCGGTCGAGCCGCCGGACAGGCCGCCGGGCGGCAGCACCGAGTCCCCCAGCCGCGGCGTGACCCGCTCCGCCGGGATGTCCAGGGATTCGGCGCCCACCAGGGAAAGCACGGTCAGCAGACCGGTTCCCGGGTCCGAACCGCTGGTCGCGACCTCGGCCGTGTCATCGGCCTGGAGCGTGACCCCGACCGTGGCCGGGAACCGCAGGGCCGGGAACATCGCGGTGGCCGTGCCGAGCCCCACCTGCCAGTCGCCCTCGGTGCGGCCCTGCGGCGTGCGCTGGGACCAGCCGAACCGCGCGGCGCCGATCCGGAAGCACTCGTCGAGGTGCTTGCTCGACCACTGCAGGTCCTTGCCCGCCGGTGCCGCGGAGTTGTTCCGCAGGCGCAGCTCGATCGGGTCCATCCGCAGCGCCACCGCCAGCTCGTCGATCGCGCTCTCCAGCGCGAACGACCCGGGCGCCTCGCCCGGCGCCCGCATGAACGTGGTCGGCGGGATGTTCAGCGGCACGATCTTCTGGCTGATGGCCAGGTTCTGCGTCGAGTACCACTCCCGCGACGTGCCGTGCGAGGTCGGCTCGACGAAGGACCGGTCGGCGGGCGTGCCGCACACCGAGTCGTGGCGCACCGCGATCAGCGTGCCGTCGGTGTGCGCGCCGAGCGCGACCGTCTGCACCGTCGCCGCGCGGTTCCCGGTCGCGGTGAAGACCTGCTCCCGGCCGAGGATCGCCTTGACCGGGCGGTCCAGCTCCCTGGCCGCGGCCGCGGCCAGGAACGCGGGCGGCGACGTGCGGGCCTTGCCACCGAAAGCGCCGCCCACGAACGGGTTCACCGCGCGCACCGACGACGGCTCGACGCCCAACGCCCCCGCCAGCTCCGCCGTCTGGAGGTAGGCCGCCTGGTTCCCGCTGTAGACCGTGAGCCCGTCGGAGTCCCACACCGCCACCGCGGAATGCGGTTCCATCGCGGCGTGGTTCTGGAACGCGGTGCTGTAGGTCGCCTCGACGACCACCGGGCTCGCCGCGAACGCGTCCTCGATGGACTCGACGCCCTCGGCCAGGACGCTCAGCGAAGGCGGCGCGCCGTCCCGGTGTTCGGGCCCGTCCTCGGCGGTGGCCAGGCCGTCCTCCAGCGAGGTCGCTGCGGGCCGCTGGTGGTAGGAGACCTCGACGAGCATCGCCGCGTCCCGCGCCTGCTCGTAGGTCTCGGCCACCACGAAGCCGATCGGCTGGCCGTAGTAGGCGACCTCGTTGTCCCGCAGCGGAACCCAGGTCTCGCCGAACAGCGGTGAGGTGGCGGCCTGCATCTTCAGCGGTTCGAACGGCGTGTACACGCCGAGCACGCCCGGGGCGTCCTTGGCCGCCGCGACGTCCATCGCCTCGATCTCGCCGTGGGCGATCGTGCTGAGCAGGACGTAGCCGTGCACCATGCCGGGGAAGTTGTTGTCCGCCCCGTACTTGGCCTGTCCGGTGACCTTCGCCGGACCGTCGAGCCTGCTGACCATCAGCGGCCTCCCTCGGTCAGTTCGAGCAGGGCGCGGACCACGGTCCGCTTCAGCAGCGACACCTTGAAAGCGTTGCCGGACAACGGCTTCGCGCCGTCGGCCGCCGCGGAGGCGGGGGCTTCGAAGGACTCGGCGGTCGCCGGCGCGCCCCGCAGGGCCTCCTCGACGGCCGCCAGCCGCCACGGCACGGTCGCCACACCGCCGACCGCGATCCGGGCGTCGGCGATCCGCGAGTCCTGGACTTCCAGCGCCACCGCGGCCGAGCACAGCGCGAACTCGTACGACTGCCGGTCGCGCACCTTGACGTAGGTGGAGTGCGACGCCCAGTCCAGGCGGGGAACCACGACCTCGGTGATCAGCTCACCGGGGCGCAGGTCGTGCTCCACCTCCGGGGTCTCGCCCGGCAGGCGGTAGAAGTCGGCGAGCTTGACGGTGCGCTCGCCGGAGTCGCCCGCCAGCCGGATCTCGGCGTCCAGCGCGACCAGGGCGACCGCGAGGTCGCTGGCGTGCGTGGCCACGCACGAGTCGCTGGTGCCCAGCACGGCGTGCATCCGGTTGGTGCCGGAGATCGCGGGGCAGCCGCTGCCCGGGTCCCGCCGGTTGCACGGCATGGCCACGTCGCGGAAGTACGAGCAGCGGGTGCGCTGCATGAGGTTCCCGCCGATGCTGGCCATGTTCCGGAGCTGCTGGGACGCGCTGAGCAGCAGGGCCCGGGAGATCACCGGGTACACGCCGGGGTGCGCGGCGACGTCGCTCATCCGCTCCAGCGCGCCCAACCGCAGCCCGTCACCGGTGTCGATGCCCCGCAGCGGCAGCTGGTTGATGTCCGCGACGTGCTGCGGGGTGAGCACGTTGATCTTCATCAGGTCGACGAGGGTGGTGCCGCCCGCGAGGAACGCCCCCGGCGAGGCGACGGCGGCTTCCACGGTGGCCGGTTCGGTGAGCTCAAAGGGACGCATCGGCCTGCCTCGCCTGTTCGATCGCCGCGATGATGTTCGGGTAGGCCGCGCAGCGGCAGAGGTTGCCGGACATGAACTCCCGGACGTCGTCCACGTCCTGCTCGACGGCGGCGACCGCCGACATGAGCTGCCCCGAAGTGCAGAACCCGCACTGCAGCGCGTCCTGGTCGACGAACGCCTGCTGGACCGGGTGCAGTCCGTCCTCGGTCGACAGGCCTTCCACGGTGGTGACCGGCTGCTTGACGCTCGCGGCCAGGGTGAGGCACGACAGCACCGGCCTGCCGCCGACGTGCACCGTGCAGGCGCCGCACTGCCCCCGGTCGCAGCCCTTCTTCGGGCCGGTGATGTCGAGGCGTTCCCGCAACGCGTCCAGCAGGGTCACACCGGGGTCGACGCTCAGCTGTTGTGTCCTGCCGTTGATATCGAGTGAGATGTCCACTGGGTCTCTTTCCCGCGGATCGTCCGCATGGCAAGCCCGGGGGCTTGACTGTGGTGGCGGTGGAGTCGAGTTCGTCGCAGAATGTGAACCGGATAGTCATCCGGCTCACACGATGCGAGACTATCGGATAGAAATCCGCTTCGCAAACAACCCACGGCCCGGCGCGACCCGGCTCCAGCGGGGCGCGTGGTTACATTTTCCAGGCGGACGAACCGGACCGGGAGAGAAGATGTCGACGGGATCAGTCAACCTCCGGCGGGCGGACACCAGGCGCAACCACGAGCGCATCCTCGCCGCCGCCGCCGAGGCGCTGACCAGGTCCGGCGAGGTCCCGTTCAACTCCATCGCCAAGCAGGCGGGCGTCGGGGTGGGCACGGTGTACCGGCACTTCCCCACCCCGGAGGGGCTCGTCCTGGCGGTCTACCAGCGCGAGGTGCGCCAGCTCGTCGACGTCGTCCCGAAGCTGCTGGCCGAGCACAGCCCGGAACGCGCCTTCCGGATCTGGACGACGGATCACCTGGCGCACTACATGATGACCAAGCAGGGGCTCGCCAAGGCCCTCGGCGCCGCGAAGTCGTCGCACGGGCAGCTGTTCGCCAACGCCCACGAGGCGATGGTCGGCGCGATCGGCAGGCTGCTGGAGGCCAACGTCGAGGCCGGAACCGTCCGCGCCGAGCTGGAACCGGCGACGGTGCTGCGCGGCCTGGGCGGGATGCTCTACCTCGACCCGAACGGCGACTGGCGCAAGGAGAGCGCGAGCCTCACCGATCTGCTGTGGCGCGGCATGCGCCAGGACTGCTGCTCCGACTGATCGCGGCCGAAGCCCGGTCCGGACGCCGAAGACCGGGCGGCGCGGCTGCGTCGCCGGAACGGCCGAATGTTTCCTCGGCAACCACTCGTCGTGAACATGGTCGCGCGAACAGATGACAATCAGTCGGCCAGACCGGCAATTGATCTTCCCAGCTATTGCCCGCGACAGGCGGTGAGTCCACTGTGTCCGAGGAATAGCCGACGGATGCGTGATCTGGGAAGGGTGAGGCGATATGCCGCTGAGTTCGTACGGGGTGCTGACGGCCCGGGTGGTGGACGTTCGACGCGAGGGCGCTCCCGACGACACACCGCACTACCAGATCCACCTCACCGACAACGCCGGGACGAACTACCGCGCCGCGGTCAACGTCAAGTCCGCGCAGGCGCCGTCGGAACTGCTGTACTTCGCCGCCGACGACTTCCGGCACCCGCTGACCGCCCGCCTGCCCCAGGCCGGGTCCGGGTGGAACGAGCTGCCGACGGAACCGGGCGGAACGAGCCTGGACTACATCCGGGCGAACGTGGTCGACCGGTCGCAGATGCGGCCCGTGCCGCCCGACGCCGAGGGCCCCAACAACGACCTCGCCGACTTCCTCGACCACTACGTGCGCCGCGCGCAGCAGGACCCCTCGGCGCACGCCTACGTGTTCGGCGAGCCGTGGGGCCCGGAGGACAAGGCGGACAAGATCTTCGGGTTCAAGCCGGGCAACGGCGTGCACAACGTGCACATGAACCAGGGCAACACCGGGAGGTTCCGCGAGGACGACGGCGTGTGGCAGGACGGCGGGCTGCTGCTGCACTTCCCGGGCGAGAACCGCTGGGTCGCCATCTTCCTCGCGTTCCAGAGCCAGTCCTGGCACACCGACGACCGGACCGGGCACGCGATCGAGGGCGAGGCGCCGCCGGAGCAGGTCCCCGCGCCGGAGCCGGCCGCGATCCCGCTCCAGGTGATCGCCGCCGCGGTCAACCCGGTGGGCGGTGGCCGGGAGAACGAGACCGTCACGCTGATCAACGCCTCCGCCGCGGCCGTCGACCTGCGCGGGTGGAAGCTCGCCGACGGGCGGAAGAACACGATGGAGCTGCCCGCCTCCGAGATCGCCGCCGGGCAGACCGTGCAGGTGCCGGTCTCCGACGGTTTCCAGCTGGGCAACCGGGGCGGCGCGATCACCCTGCTCAACCCCGAGGGGCTCAAGGTCCACGGCGTGAGCTACACCGACGCGCAGGCCCGCACCGAGGGCTGGACGATCGTCTTCTGAACCGACGGACGCGGCAGCGGCGCCCGGCCCGGCGCCGCTCCCGCCCGGTCAGTCGGTCGCGAGGGTCCGTGCGACGTCCTGCAGCACGGCCTCGTCCTCCAGGATGCCCAGGTGCGTCTCTCCCTGGACCTCGGTGTTGCGCGCGCCCTCGACAGCGGTGCTGGTGTGCGGGATCACGATCCCGTCGGTGGGCGAGTACCAGGTGCTGTACTTGACATCACCGGGCGTCTCGTCCCCGGAGTTCAGCCGCTGGAGGAACGCGGAGCCGGGCGCCATCTCCCGGCAGGACTCGAACGCCAGGCAGCCGAAGGCCCAGGTGGTGCCGTGGTTGGCGCCCGCGATCGAGGCCCAGTGGTCGACGACCTGCTGCCCGCCCAGTTCCTTGACGTACCAGCGGCTGACCATGCCGCCCATGGAGTGGTTGACGATGTCGACCTTGTCCGCGCCCGTCCTGGCGCGCACCTGCTCGACGAACGCGCCCAGCTCCGCCGCGCTCTTCTCGTTCGACTGCCTGAAGTCGTAGTTGAACTGGAAGAGCTCCTGGTCGGTGTAGCCGGCCTGGCGGAGCGTCGTCTGCGGCGTGATCCAGTTCCACGCGCCACCCAGGTAGCCGTGCACGAACACGACCGGGGTGTTCGCCTCCGCGTGGGCGACACCTGCCGAACCGGCCGTCGCCAGCACCAGCCCGGTGATGAGAGCGCCGAGTGTCCTTCGCATTGAGCCTCCTTGCTCTACTCGGAAACCCCGGCAGTCTTGCGACCGTGAGAGCGCCGCCACATCGGCGAAATCGCCGGTTTCGGCCCCGCAGCACGCCCTTGTCCTGTTCGCAACACCAAGGTCACACTGTTGCGATGCCGTTGAGGACTCGTGATCGGACCGTGCTGCGCGGCCGGGACAGGGAGCTGGCCGCACTGCACGACCTGGTCGCCCGGGCCCGTGGCGGCGCGGGCGGAGCTCTCGTGATCACCGGTGGAACGGGGCTGGGCAGGACCGCGCTGCTCGCCGCGGCGCGGGCGGAGGCGCCCGGTTTCCAGGTGTTCGACCTGCGCGGGGTCAGGGCCGAGTCCGGGATCCCGTCCGCCGGGCTGCACCGCATGCTCCCCAAGGCCGGCCCCGGCCGTGCGCACCAGACCCTCGTCTCGGAGTCCCACCGCCGCCCGGTGCTGTGCTGCGTCGACGACGCCCAGCACCTGGACCCCGATTCGCTGAGCGCGCTCGCGTTCACCGCCCGCCGGGCGGAGGCGGAGCGGATGCTCCTGCTGTTCGCGGTCCGCCAAGACGCCGGTGGCGGTGCGGTGCCGGAGGTGCTCGCCGACCTGCCTTCGGTGTCGCTGAGCGAACTCCCGGTCACCGACAGCGTTCGCGTTCTCCAAGACCGGGTCCCGTACGGGATCAGCCGCGGCCTCGGCACCGAGCTCGCCGCGCTCGCCTGCGGCAACCCGCTCGCGCTGACCGAACTCGCGGCCGAGCTGACACCGGAACAGCTCGGCGGTACGGCACCACCGCCCGAAGCGCTCCCCGCGCGCAGCCGGTTGCGCGCCGAGCTGCGCGCCCGCCTGCACGCGCTGTCCGGCAGCGCTCAGCAGCTCGTCCTGCTCGCGGTGGCCGACGAACGCCTCGACCTGGAAACGCTGCTGCGCGCGGCGGACCGCGTCGAGCTGACCGCGCTCGACGAGGCCGTGGCGGCGGGCCTGCTGGTGGTCGAGGGCGATGCCGTGCGGCTGCCCGACGAGCTGACCCGGTCGTGCCTGCGCGCCGAGACGTCACCGGCTCGGCGGCAGGCCGCGCACCGGCTGCTGGTGGAGGTGCTCGACCCTCGGCTGCACCGGGCTCGCTGGCTGTGGCACCAGGCCGTGGTGGCGGCGCAGCCCGGCCTGGCCGACGCGCTCGGCGAGGCGGCCGACGAGACCGGGCGGGACGGCGACTACGCGTTCTCGGCGCTGATCCACCAGCGCGCCGCCGATCTCACCGCGCTTCCGGCGGTCAGAGGTCTCCGGCTGATCCGGGCCGGGCGGGACTCGTGGCTGGCCGGGCGGCCGGAGCGGGCCCGGGCACTGCTGCGGCGGGCCCGCGGGCTGGCGGCTCCCGGCGAGCCGCGCGGCACGGCCGACCTGCTGCGCGGCTGGATCGAACTGGCCGAGGGCAACCCGACCACCGCGAACGGGATGCTCATGACCGCGGCCGACGAGCTGGCGGGCGGCAACCGCGAGGTCGCGGTCGCGGCGCTGAAGCTCGCCGGTGCGGCGGCCTTCAACGCCGGCGACTTCTCCCGCTACCACCTGGCGGCAAAGCGCACCGAGGACCTGCGACGGGACGACGACCCGCCCGCGACCAGGCTCCAGCTCGACCACCTCGCGGGCATGGACGCCACCTTCCGCGGCGACCACCGGCAGGCGGTCCCGCTGCTCCGGGAGGTCGTCCGGCTCGCCGAGACCGCCGACGACTGCGGATCGAGCCTGTGGGCCAGCCAGGCGTCCTTCGTGCTCGGCGACGCGGCGCGGGCCCACGACCTCGCCAACCGGGCGCTTACCGCGCCGCCGGACCGCAACGTCCCGCTGCTGGGGCCGTGGGCGTCGGTCTACCGGTCGCTGTCGGCGCTCATGCTCGACCAGTACGTCTCCGCCGAGGCCGGCTCGCTCGAAGGGCTCCGGGCCGCACGCGCGACCGGCCTGCACGGCGTCACGATCAGCCACCTCGGCATCCTCACCCTGGTGTCGGCGCTGCAGGGCGACCGGGAGAACGCTCGGCAGCGCTTCGCAGCCATGACCGACGAGGTCACCGCGCAGGGCCTGGACCGGTCCTGCGTGCTGACGTCCTGGGCGTTCGCCTGCGCCGATCTCGCCCACGGCCGCCCGACCGACGCGCTCGACCGGTTCCGGCTCACCACGGCGGAGGCGGGCCCGGCGATCCGCGTGATCTCCGCACCGCACTACGTCGAAGCGGCGGCGCACTGCGGGCAGCGGGAGAACGCGGGCCGGGCGCTCCGGATCTTCGACGCCTGGGCGCGCACCACCGGCAGCGTCGCGCGGATCGCGCTGTCCCACCGCTGCCACGCCCTGCTCGCGCTGCGCGGCGCGGACGCCGAGGAGCACTTCCGCGCGGCGATCCGGCTGCACGAGCAGGCGTCCACCCCGATCGAGCTCGCCAAGACCGGGCTGCTCTACGCCCACTGGCTGCGCCGCGAACGCAAACCCCGCGCCGCCAGGAAGCTGCTCGGCGACGCGCTGTCGGCCTTCGAGCAGTTCCGGATGCCGCACTGGATCGAACGCACGCGGTCGGAACTGCGCGCGGCGGGCGGTCCGTCCGACACCGGTAACCGGGGTGCGCAGGACCTCAGCCCGAGGGAGGCCGAGATCGCCCAGCTGGTCGCGGAAGGCGCCAGGAACAAGGAGATCGCCGCGCGCCTGTTCATCAGCCAGCGCACGGTCGACCACCACCTGCGCAACGCCTTCGCCAAGCTCGGCGTCCGGTCCCGGGTGGAGCTGAGCAGGCTGTTGCGCTGACGCCGCCTGGCGAGCCTCCGCGCGCGAGCACACGATGGGGGCGGCACTCCCGCTAGGAGGCAGCGATGCGCCAGACCAACCTCACCGGCGAGACCGCCGAGTACGAAGGCGCCCGCGAGGAGCTGCGCCAGGCCGAGATCGAGCTGATGCGCCACCGCGAACGGGTCGCCGAGCTCCGCCGCCGGCTCCCGCTGGGGCCCGTCGTCGACGACTACGCCTTCGAGGAAGGCCCCGCGGACCTGGACGCCGGTGACGAGCCGGTGCGGACCGTGCGCCTGAGCGAGCTGTTCACCGGGCCCGGCCGCGATCTGGTCGTCTACCACTTCATGTACGGCAAGCAGCAGACCGAACCGTGCCCGATGTGCACGATGTGGATCGACGGGTTCAACGGCGTCGCCCACCACGTGGCGCAGAACGCCGACCTCGCGATCGTCGCCGCGGCCGACCTGCCCGCGCTCCGCGCGCACGCCCGGGACCGGGGCTGGACGAACCTCCGCCTGCTCAGCGCCGGGACGAGCAGCTTCAAGCGCGACCTGGGCAGCGAGGACGCCGAGGGCAACCAGGACTCGACGGTGTCGGTGTTCACCCGGGACGGCAACGGGGCGGTGCACCACTTCTACTCGGCGCATCCCCGGATGTCCGACGACATCGACGAACGCGGCATCGACCTGCTCAGCCCGGTGTGGCACCTCCTCGACCTCACCCGCCGCGGTCGCGGTGAGTGGAACGCCGCGCTCGGCTACTAGCCGCGACCTCGTGGCGCGGAGGTCACTCCGTCTCGTTCAACCGGTCGAGGACGCAGTCCGCGATCGCGGCCAGCGCGTCGACCTGGTCTTCGGTGAGCTGGTCGAACACCAGGTCGCGGACGGTTTCCACGTGCGCGGGGGCGGCCTGCTCGATGGCCGTCCTCCCCTTGCCGGTCAGCGCGATGAAAGCGCCGCGCGCGTCTTCCGGGCACTCCTGGCGGACCACCAGCCCGCGCCGCTGCATCCGGGCCAGGTGGTGCGACAGCCGGCTCTTCTCCCATTGCAGCGCCTGGGCCAGCTCGCCGACCCGCAGCCGCGGCTCGTCCTGGTCGGTGAGGCGGACCAGGACCTCGAAGTCGGTCAGCGACAGCCCCGAGTCGGCCTGCATCTCGCGGTGCAGGCGGGCGGCGAGCTGGGTGTACATGGCCAGGTAGCCGCGCCAGGCCGCGCTCTCGCGCTCGTCGAGCCAGCGTGTTTCGGTCACGGGCACCACCCTACCGGAATAGTTGACGCATCACCTATGTTGGGTGCAGTATTCGGATGACACGTCAACCACTTGGAGGTCCGAGATGACCAGCACGACCGACTACAGCAGGCTGACCGGCGAGTACACCCTCGACACCGCCCACAGCCGGATCGGGTTCGTGGCCCGGCACGCGATGGTGACCAAGGTGCGCGGCGCCTTCAACGAGTTCAACGGCACCGCCCGCCTCGACGGCGAGAACCCGGCGCGCTCCACCGTCGAGGTTCAGATCAAGGTCGACAGCATCGACACCCGCAACGCCGACCGCGACGCGCACCTGCGCAGCAACGACTTCCTGGCGATGGAAGAGCACCCGGAGATCACCTTCCGGTCCACCGAGATCACCTGGACCGGCGAGGACTCCTTCGACGTCACCGGCGACCTGACCATCAAGGGCAACACCCGCCAGGTCACCGTGCCGTTCAGCTTCGAGGGCCAGGCCACCGACCCGTTCGGCAACGTCCGGGTGGGCTTCGAGGGCTCGACCACGATCAACCGCAAGGACTTCGGGGTCACCTGGAACGCCGCGCTGGAGACCGGTGGTGTCCTGGTCAGCGACAAGATCGTCCTGGAGTTCGAGATCTCGGCCGTCAAGCAGGGCTGACCCGTCCCGTCCGCACCGGCAAGGAGGCTGTCATGACGCTGGCGACCAGCGGGTTGCACCACGTCACCGCGATCGCGGGCAACCCGCGGCGCAACGCGGAGTTCTACCTGCGCACCCTGGGGTTGCGCCTGGTCAAGACGACCGTCAACTTCGACGCCCCGGACGTCTACCACCTCTACTTCGGGGACGAGGCCGGCCGTCCGGGCACGCTGCTGACGTTCTTCCCGTTCGACGGGGTCGCTCCGGGCCGGCGCGGGAACGGTCAGGCGACCACCACGGCGTTCAGCGTCCCGGCCGCCTCCATCGGCTGGTGGCAGCGGCACCTGCGGGCTGCCGGGACCGACGTCGGGGAGGTCGCCGAACGCGACGGCGAGCAGGCCCTGACCTTCCACGACCCGGACGGGCTCGAACTGTCGCTGGTCGCCCACCCGCAGGGCGACCCTCGGGACCCGTGGGACGGCGGGACCATCCCGGCCGAGCACGGCATCCGCGGGCTGCACTCGGTCACGCTGTCCACGGCGGACGAGGCCGGAACGGTCGGGATGCTGGAGGAGCTGGGCCTGCGCTCCGCGTGGCAGGACGGCAACCGGCTGCGGTTCGCCGCAGGCGACGGCGGGCCGGGCGCGCTGGTGGACGTGGCCGTCGACCCGAGGGGAACCCACGGGCTGGTCGCGGGCGGGACCGTGCACCACGTCGCGTGGCGGGTGCCGGACGAGGCGACCCAGGAGCGGTGGCGCGCCGAGCTGGTCGAGCGCGGCGCGGAGGTGACCGCGATCCTGGACCGCCAGTACTTCCGGTCGATCTACTTCCGCGAGCCCGGCGGCACGCTGCTGGAGATCGCCACCGACCGGCCCGGGTTCGACGTCGACGAGCCGCTGCTGGAGCTGGGCCGGGCGCTCAAGCTCCCGCCGTGGCTGGAACCCGACCGCGAGCAGATCGAGGCGGCGCTGCCGAAGCTCCCGCTGCCCGCGGAGAACGACCCCGAGCGGACCACGGCATGACCGCCGCACTGGACCGGCCGCACGTGTGGCTGCCGGGCAACGGCGAGCCGCCCTTGCTGCTGCTGCACGGCACCGGCGGGGACGAGCACGACCTGCTGCCGCTGCGGGAGCACCTCGCTCCCGCGGCCCCGGTCCTGTCCGTGCGCGGCGCGGTGCTGGAGAACGGCATGCCGCGCTTCTTCCGGCGGCTACGCGAGGGCGTTTTCGACGAGGACGACCTCCGCTTCCGCGTGGACGAGCTCGCCGGCTTCCTCCGCGCCGCGGAGGAGGAGTACGGGGTCGAACCCGGTTCGTGGCGCGCGATCGGGTTCTCCAACGGCGCCAACATCGCCTCCGCCCTGCTCCTCAGGCGTCCGGAGGCGCTGGAGGCGGCGGTGCTTCTCGCGGCGATGGTGCCCTTCCGCGAGCCTCCGGACGCGGATCTGACCGGGAAGCGGGCCGCGATCGTCAACGGCCTCGCCGACCCCATGGCCACTCCGGAGCACACCTCCACCCTCACCGAACAGCTGCGCGGCGCGGGTGCCGAGGTGACCGTGTTGCCGCACGACGGCGGGCACACCGTCGATCCGCGGTCGCTCCCGCCCGTGGCCGAGTTCCTGCGTCGCTGAAGTCGGGACGGCGCTGTTGGTTTCCAGTCAATAGCGCCGATCTCCTTCTTCCACGTGGTATGGCGTCAGCATCGGAAGCCTCCATCCGCTCTTATTGACAGGGTGGCAACAACACGCGCACACTTGGCTCGTTTCCGGCATCCATGCATGGAGGAACGCACGTCATGCCAAGAGTCCTGAGCGATGAGCGCCGCGACTTCGTCAACGCGATCGGCGAGTTCTGCCGCCGGGAATGCGGCACCAAGGAGCAGCGGGACAAGCTGACCGCCCACGGCGCGGAGTCGCACAACCAGGAGCTCTACACCAAGATGGCCGAACTCGGCTGGCTGGGCATCGCCGTCCCCGAGGAGTACGGCGGCGCGGGCCGGGGCATGACCGACCTGTGCCTGTTCCTGGAGGAGACGGCCTACGGCCGGGCCCCGATCAGCGGCTTCAGCACCACGGTCGTCGCGGCGGCGGCCTACGAGAAGTTCGCCGACGAAGAGCAGAAGCGGGTCGTGCTCGAAGGGGTCGTCAACGGCCGGGTCGAGGCCATCTCGATGTCCGAGCCCGGCGCCGGTTCCGACGTGGGCGCGCTGACCTGCCGCGCGGAGCGCACCGAAGGCGGATACCTGATCAACGGGCAGAAGACCTGGTGCTCCAACGCCCACATCGCCGACCACGTCCTGCTCGTCGCCCGGACCTCGCAGGAGGAGTCCAAGCACCAGGGGCTCACCCAGTTCATGGTTCCCACCGGCGTCGAGGGGCTGCAGATCACCGGCATCGACACCATGGGCGGCCGGGAGGTCAACGACCTGTACTTCACCGATTGCTTCCTGCCCGACTCCGCCGTGGTCGGAGTGGTCGGCCAGGCGTGGACGCAGCTGATGGCCGGGCTGAACCTGGAACGGATGATCCTCGCCGCGCTGATGCTGGGCACCGCGCGGCGCGCCTTCGACGACACCCTCGACTACGTGCGGCAGCGGGAGCAGTTCGGCAGGCCGATCGGCTCGTTCCAGGCGCTCAAGCACCGGATCGCCGACATGGCCACCGAGCTCGAATGCGCCCGGCTGCTGGTGGACGACGTCGCCGCGGCCATCGACGCCGAGCCCGGCCGGGTCTTCGCCCGCGAGGCGTCGATGGCCAAGCTCAAGTGCACCGAGCTGGCCAAGCACGTGGCGCTGGAGGGGATGCAGATGATGGGCGGCTACGGCTACGCCACCGAGTACGGGATGGAGTCCCTGCTGCGCTCCACCGTCGTGTCCACTGTGTACGGCGGGACGAGCGAGATCCAGCGGGACATCATCGGCCGGACCTACGGGCTGTGAGGCGCGGCGTAGGTCGTCGAGATCCTCGCCTCCGGCACCGCGGGGAAAACCTAATCCTCCCGCACGGCGGGAAAGACGGAGTTCACCAGGTGCAGCACGGTCCGCGTGAGCATCACGTGCAGGTCGCTGCGGCTGAGCGTGCCGCGCACCAGCCACTCCCGCGAAGCGGCCCGGAGCATGCTCCCGTGCGCGCGGACCATCGCCCGCAGCTTCTCCCGCCCCTCGGTGACATCGGCCAGCATCGCGGCTTCCAGGACCCGATCGGTCGCGATCTCGTCGGATTCGAGCATGATCTGGTCGATCTCCGGGTCGTGGCCGAAGACCTCCGGGCCGATCGCCGACAGCCACATCTCCCGGTTGCGCTCCACCACGTCGAGCCACCGGTCCAGGCAGATCGACAGCCGCTCCTCGGCCGTCGTCGGGGGCAGCCGCTGCGAGACGGACTCCGGGACGACCACCATCTGCCGCACCACTTCGAGGTAGAGCTGCCGCTTGCTGCCGAAGTAGTGGTTGATCAGCGCCCTGGCCACCCCGGCCTCGGCAGCGATGTCCGACGTGGACACCGTCGAGTAGCTGCCCGCCCCGAACAGCCTGCGCGCGACGCTGAGGATCTCGGATCGCCGCGCGTCCGGTTCCATCCTGCGCCGTCGCACCTCGCGGTGCGCACCCATTCCGCCGCCCCCCGCAGTCGATTGCCATCACGCCAACAAGAATTCTAACCGCTCTGCTTCGATCCCGTTCCCTTCACCGAGCCGAGGACGAAGCCGTGTTGACCCATCGCCAACTCCGGCTCTACGAGTACATCGACTCGATCTCGTCCGCGTACCGCTCGTCGATCACCTTCCGCCGCAGGCTCAGCTTCGGCGTCAGCTCACCGGACTCCGCCGTCCACGGCCCGGCGAGCACCCGGTACTTCTTCACCTGTTCCGCCCTGGCAAGCGCCGAGTTGGCCTGCGCGACCGCTTCGTCGAGCGCGGCGCGCACCTCCGGGTGCCGCGAGAGCTCGTCCAGGTCGGTCGTGCCGATCCCCTCGGCCTGCGCCCAGGCCGGCGCCGCGTCCTCGTCGAGCACCAGCAGCGCGGTGACGTAGCGGCGCCTGTCCCCGATCGCGACGGCCTGCGCGACCAGCGGGTGCGACCGCAGCAGCGACTCGATCCTGGTCGGCGGGATGTTCTTGCCACCGGCGGTGATGATGATTTCCTTCTTGCGGTCGGTGATCGCGAAGATGCCCCGGTCGTCGACCGTTCCGATGTCGCCGGTGGGCAGCCAGCCGTCCTCGCCGGTCGCGTCCTCGATTTCGCCGTCGGAGCGCAGATATCCGGCCAGCACGGCCTCCCCGCGCACGAACAGCTCGCCGTCCTCGCCGATGGCGACCTCGATTCCCGGACCCGGCCGCCCGACCGCCCCCAGGGAGAACGCGTCCGGTGTGCTCACCGTCGCGGCACCGGAGGTCTCGCTCAGGCCCCACACCTCGTAAACGGGAAGTCCCAGGCTCGCCAGGAACTCCAGGACGTCCACGGGGATGGGCGCCGCCCCGCTGAACGCCCGGCGGCAGTCGTCGAACCCGATGGCCGCCCGGATCGGGCGCAGGACGCGGTCGTCGAGTTGCCGCTGCCGCGCGAGGAGATCCGCCGGGACCTCTTTCCCGGACGACCGCAGGCGGAACACCTCAACAGCGGCGTCACGCGCTTGCGCGACCGCCGCGGCCTCCGCTCCGGACAGCGCGCCGAGCTTCGCCCGCAGACCGCCGGCGAGCTTCTCCCACACCCGCGGGACACCGAAGAAACCGTGCGGCCGTGCCGCGATGAGCGTCGGCAGCAGCTGCGCCTGCTCCCGGCAGATCGTGACGTGCCCGGCGTTGCAGATCGGCATGTAGATCCCCAGCACCCGCTCCGCGATGTGCGCCATCGGCAGGTACGCCACCGACCGCGGGTTCTCGGGGACCGCGACGAGGTGGTCCTGCATCACGGACTCGTGGATCACGTTGCGGTGCGAGAGCACCACGCCCTTGGGATCACCGGTCGTGCCCGAGGTGTAGACGACGGTCAGCGGCTGGTCCGGCGTCGCCTCGTCGGTCAGCCGCTCGAAAGCCGCGCCGACCTCGCCGGGCAGCTCCGCACCGCGCAGGTCCGCGTAGCTGACGAACCGCGGGTCGTGGTCCGGGACGGCCTCGGGATCGACGACGACAACGGCGCGCAGGTGCGGCAGCTCCCCCAGCACCGGCCGCCACTGCCGCAGCTGCTCCCGGCCCTCCAGGACGAGGACGCTCGCCGCGCTGTGCTTTGCCACGAACCGGATCTGCTCGGTGCTCAGCGTGTCGTAGGTGGTGCACGGCAGCGCGCCGATGTGGGTCGCGGCCAGATCGACGATCCAGTGCTCCGGCCGCTTGGACATCGCGATCAGCATCCGGTCGCGCCGGCGGAGCCCGAGCGCGGCGAGCGCGCCTGCCAGCACGGCGACCTCCGAGCGCAACCGCGACCACGTCAGCGTCGTCGCGTCCGGTCCGATCCCGCTGGTGAGCGCGGGGTGGTCGGGGTACCGCCGTGCGTTGCGGCGCAGCAACCCGGTGATCGTCAGTCCCTCGACGGCTCGGCGTACCTGATCTGCTGTCGTCACGGCCTGTTCCCTTCGTCGCGAACCCGTGGGCGCACCTTCCGCGTGGAACAACGCTGGACCGCTGTTGCCTTGTTGTCAATATCAGCTCCGGATCGATCCACCCGCAACGCGAGGTAGCCGCCACTGCTGGCAGCCATCAACGAATTTCCGCCGGATGGCTGCACAGGACTCTATTGGCAATGCGCCAGTAGTCGAGGTCGCGGGCACCACACCGCGGCGATCACTTCCGGGGCGGCTCCAGCATCGGCACGAGGAACCGCCGGGCCACGTCTCGCACCTGCTCGTCGTCGTCGAGGTCGACGAGGTGGCTGGGGGTCACCAGGAACGAGGCCGAGATCCGGACCATCAGCTCGGCCACGAGTTCGACGTCGATCTCACCGGACACGTTGCCCGCGCTCTGCTCGCTGCGGAGCTGGCCCGCGACGAACCGCCGCACGACGGCCATGGTCCGGCCGCCGTCGCTGATCATGGAGGGCACGAGCACCTCGGGCTCCACCGCCATCAGGCCGCCGATCAGCGGATTGCCCCGGATCGCCCGCAACGCGCTCGCGAAGCCCAGCACCACCCGGTCCTCGACCGTCCGAGCCTGCTTGATGTCGCTGAAGAACTGGTCGAAGTAGCGGCGGAACTCGCGCCGCACCACGTGTTCGACCAACGCGTCCTTGGTGGCGAACCGGCGGTAGACGGTGATCCGGGAGACCCCGGCCAGCCGGGCCACGTCCTCCATTGTGGACCGCCGGATCCCCATGCGGCAGAACTGCTCGTACGCGGCGTCGAGCACGCGCGTGGCCATCTCGTCGTTGTCGTCGACGCGTTCGACCGCCTCGGCGAACGCGCGCTCCAGCAACGACTCCGAGTCTGGACGCGTCATGATGACGGACAGTACAGGTTCCACAGTCGCCTTTCCCCGCACTCCGGGCGATGCCCGGTGCTTTCGTCAACTTCGCCGATCTTCAGCGAATCAGGCCTGGTGTTTCCGCCTTCCTTGTGCTCTCCTGATGATACGCAGATTCAAGATTTGTATCACGATATCAACCAATGCTTTCCGGACTCAAGGAGGAGTTCAAGGCATGGAGGGACTCAGCAGACGCAGAATTCTGCTCACGGGTGGAGCGATGGGAGCGCTGGGGGCGGTGAGCATGGCCGCGCCCGCGCAGGCTCTGACGGCGTGGACGTGGTCCCCGAGCGGTTCGGTCGCGGGCAGCGGCTCCGGCATCGACCCGAGATGGGTGTGGGACGAGGCGGCCGACCCGCTGCTGTCGTCGCTGCTGGACCGCGGCGCGGTGCCCGAGGTCAACCGGCTGCTGTGGGACTGGACTCGCAACGACCAGGACCTGCCCGCGGGCCTGCCCGAGGACCTTCGGGAGTTCATGGCGGAAGCGCGCCGGCTGCCGCCCTGGGCGGACCGGAACAAGCTGGAGGTCGCGGCGGAGTTCAACAAGGGCCGGGGTCTGTACCTGAACCTGCTCAACGGCGTGGGCGGCGGCATGCTCAGCACGGCCATCCCGAAGGAAGCCCGCTCGGTCTACTACTCGCAGGGCGGCGCGGACATGGAGGACCGCGTCGCCAAGACCAGCATGCTGGGATTCGCCGTCGGCGACCTCAACGCCTACCGGCCCGGCGGAACCGTCGTGGTGGAGGCGGTGAAGACCCGGCTGGTGCACGCGGCGGTGCGGCACCTGCTGCCGCGGTCCCCCGGCTGGTCGCACACCGGCAGTGGCCAGGAAATCCCGATCAGCCAGGAGGACATGCTCGTCACCTGGCACACGCTGCCCACCTTCGCCATGCGCAGGATGCTCGAATGGGAGGTCCCGATCACCCGGGACGAATCCGAGGCCTACCTGCACCTGTGGCAGGTGACCGCCTACCTGCTCGGCATCCGCGAGGAATACATCCCCGCCACCTGGGAAGCCGCTTACGCCCAGTCCGACCAGATCCTGGGCCGGGCCATGGGGCCGACCTCCGAAGGCGTCGAGCTGACCGACGTCCTGCTGAACCAGCTCGCCGAGCAGACCAGCCCTCCCCTCGGCGTCAGCAGGCCGCTGTGCAACGCGCTGGCCCGCCACCTGGTCGGCGACCAGGTGGCCGACTGGGACGCGATCCCCCGGGAGCCGGTCTGGGATCCGCTGGTCGCCGAGGCGTGGCCGCTCCTGGTGAAGTTCCGGGAGAAGCTGATCCCACTGCCGATGGTGCCGGAGGTCGCATGGACCATCGACGAAGCCGCCCGGCAGTACATCCTGTTCTACCTGACCAAGGGAAAAGAGACCAGGATCCAGATTCCGGTGGCCAACCGTCCCTGACTGAAATCGTCCTTTGCTCAACGGGAAATGGAACTCGACGAGGAGTTGCAGGACATGAGCGGACTCAGCAGACGCAGAATTCTGACCTCGGGCGGCGCGCTGGGCGCGATCGGTGCGATGGCCATGACCTCGCCCGCGCAGGCGCGATCCCTGGTGAAGTGGACCTGGCCGGTGAGCGGTTCGGTCGCGGGCACCGGCGCGGGCACCGACCCGCGGTGGGTGTGGGACGAGGAAGCCGACGCGCTGGTCGCCTCGCTGCTCGACCGCGGTGCCGTGCCGGAGGTCAACCGCCTGTTGCGGACCTGGACCAGGAACGACCAGCCGCTGCCGGACGGGCTTCCCGGGGACCTGCGGGACTTCGTGGAGCGGGCCCGCAGGCTGCCGCCGTGGGCTGATCGCGGCAAGCTCGGCACCGCGGTCTCGTTCAACGAGAAGCGGGGGCTCTACCTCGGCGTCCTGTACGGGCTGGCCAGCGGCATGATGAGCACGGTCATCCCCAAGGAGGCGCGCGCGGTCTACTACTCCTACGGCGGCGCCAACATGAAGGACCGGATCTCCAAGACCGCCAAGCTCGGCTACGACATCGGCGCCCGCGACGCCTACCGGCCGGACGGCGAGATGGTCGTGACCTGCGTCAAGACGCGGCTGGTGCACGCGGCGGTGCGGCACCTGCTGCCGAAGTCCCCGCACTGGACCGGGGTCGCGCCGGAGGACGTCCCGATCAGCCAGGCCGACATGATGGTCACCTGGCACAGCCTGCCCACCACGGTCTGGCGGAAGCTGGCGGCGTGGCAGGTGCCGATCCCGGCCGAGGAGTCCAGCGCGTTCCTGCACTCCTGGCAGGTGAGCGCGCACATGCTCGGCATCAAGGACGAGTACATCCCCGCGACCTGGGAAGCCGCCTACGACCAGGCCGGGCAGGTGCTCGACCCGGTGCTTTCCCCCACGCCCGAAGGCATCGAACTGGCCGACATCCTCCTCGGACTCGGCGGCGGAATCGACGGTGGCGTCCTCAGCAGGCCCGTCCTCGGCTCGTTCACCCGGTTCATGCTCGGCGACCAGATCGCCGAGTGGCTGAAGATCCCCAGGGAACCGCTCTGGGACCGGCTCCTCACCACGTTCTGGGGACCGTTCGTGGCCGTCCGCGAAGGTGTGCTCGACGCGTTCCCCGGCGCGGACAACATCTACTGGATGTTCGACGAGTTCCTGCGCCAGGCGGCCCTGGTGTACCTGTCCGAGGCAAGGCCGATCAGCATTGAAATCCCCACGGGCAACCGGCCATCTTGAGTCCACATCGGACACAATTCTGGGAGAACCACCGATGACCAGTACCGATCCCTCCCGGCCGGAGCCCGGGCCGCACGGTGTCGGGCGACGGCGCTTCCTCGGCTACCTGCTGGCGGCTCCGACCCTGGTCGCCGCCGCCGAGCTCGGCCTGCCGCGAACGGCGGGCGCGCAGCTGCCCTCGCCCGGGGCGGCGGAGCTGCTCGACGTCAACGACATGCTGACCGCGGCGGCGCTGCCGACCTCGGGCCTGATCTCGGTCGAGGTGCACCGCGACGGCTCGGTGTCGTTCGCGCTGCCGCGGGCCGAGGTCGGGCAGGGCATCACCACCTCGACGGCGATGCTGATCGCCGAGGAGCTGGCGGTCCCGGTGGAGCGGGTGCGCGTGACGCTCGCCGACGCCCGGCCGGAGCTGGTGTTCAACCAGCTCACCGGGTCGTCGAACACGACCATCGCGACCTGCGCCCCGATCCGGGTCGCCGCCGCCATCGCCAGGGGCCGGTTGCTGGAGGTGGCGGCGGGCGAACTCGGCTCGGCGGTCGCCGATCTGACGCCGGCGGCCGGTGTGATCAGCGATCGCACCGGCCGTGGCATCGACATCGGTGCACTCGCCGAGAAGGCCGCGAGCACGCAGACCCGGCAGGTTCCAGTGGAGCTAAAGCCGCGTGAGGCGTTCACGGTCATCGGCAAGCCGCAAAACCGCGTCGACGCGCTGGACGCGGTGACAGGCCGCAAGAAGTTCACGCTGGACCTGGATGTCCCGGACGCCATGCCGACGATGGTGTGCCGTCCGCCCACGATCAACGGTGAGGTCGGGCCGGTGGCGAATCTCGCCGAGGTCCGGGGAATGCCGGGAGTCACCGATGTCGCGGTGGTTTCGACCGGGGTGGCGGTGCGGGCCGAGACCTTCGGCCAGTGCGTCGACGCCGTGCGGGCGCTTCGGGTGTCGTGGAAACCTGGTAGTGCGGAGGGGAAATCCGATGAGACCGTGCTGCGAGGGCTGGAATCCGCAGAGCTGCCGATGACCCCGGCGCCGCCGACGGTGGTCGAGGGCAGGTTCACCTTCCGGTTCCGCAGCAACAGCGCGCTGGAGCCCAACTGCGCGATCGCCGACGTGCGGCCGGACCGCGCCGAGATCTGGTCCGCGCTGAAGTCGCCGATCACCGCGCAGCAGGAGATCGCCGCGAGGCTGGGCTTGTTGCCGAGCGCGGTGAAGGTGCATGTCGTCGAGGGAGGAGGTTCGTTCGGCCGCAGGTTGTTCTTCGACGCCGCTTTGGAAGCGGCGGAGATCTCGCAGCGGTTGGGCAAGCCGGTCAAGCTGATGTGGCATCGAGCCGACGACTCCCGGCAGGGCCGCACGCATCCGATGGCGACCTCGCGCGTGCGGGTGGCCCACGCCGGTGGCAGGGTGCTCGGCTACGAGCAGCGGCACACCAGCGTGGTCACCGACTTCGGCCACGGCGTCGGGGAGATCATCACCGCCATGGCCGCGAGGCTGCCGGTGGGCGACATAGGTTTCTCCCAAACGATTTTCCACCTCACCCAGGCGATGCCCTACGACTTCGGCGTCTCCACGCAGCTGCTCAGCGAAACGGACAAGAGTTTCAACACCGGCAGCATGCGCAACGTCTACTCCCCCGACGTCACCACCGCGCGGGAACTCATCGTCGACCGGCTCGCGGCGAAGCTGAGCAAGGACCCCTACCGCTTCCGCCGCGACTTCCTCCAGGACGAGCGCTCACGTGCGGTGCTGGACAAGGTCGCGGAAGTCGCCGAGTGGGGCCGACCGATGTCCGCGAACACCGCACAAGGCATCGCCTTTCACGCCGAATACCACGGCATGACCGCTGCTTTGGTGGAGATCGACTGCCGACCGGAGACCATCAACCGCCCCATCCGCGACGGCGTGACCGGACCACGCGTCACCAAAGCCGTCTTCGCCGTCGACGTCGGACTCCCGGTCAACCCGCGCGGCCTGGAAGCACAGATGATGGGCGGCATCAGCGACGGCATCGCACTCGCGCTGACCTCCAGCCTCCACTTACGCGACGGATACTTCCTGGAAGCCAGCTGGGACAACTACTTCTACACCCGCCAATGGAACACGCCCTTCGAACTCGACATCATCGTCATGCCGCCGACCACCGGCGAGCCCGGCGGCGCCGGCGAACTCGGGGTCGCGGCAGCCATGTCCGCGGTCGCCTGCGCCTACGGCCGCGCCACCGGAACCACACCCACCGAGTTCCCCATCAACCACGGCACGCTGTCGTTCGAACCCAAACCGACCATTCCCCCAATCCCGCCGTCCCCCACTGACGGCCTGCGCTACGCCTTCTAGGAGCCCCTATGCCCGAACACACCTTCCGGCTCAACGGCGAACAGGTCACCGTCAACGTCGCAGACGACGTGCGACTGCTGTGGGTCTTGCGCGACATTCTCGGCGTCACCGGGCCGAAATACGGCTGCGGCATCAATGTCTGCAAAGCCTGCACGAGCCACTACAACGGCAAAGCGTTCAACCCGTGCGCCGTGCCGATCAAGGACATCCAGCCCACCGACGAGATCACCACCATCGAAGGTCTTCCCGACACCGTTGGTGAAGACCTGCATCCGATGCAACGAGCATGGCTGGACCACGACGTGGCCCAGTGCGGCTACTGCCAGCCCGGCCAGATCATGACCGCCGTCGCGCTCGTCCGAAAGGCCAAGGCCGAAGGACGCGAGATCACCGACGACGACCTCGACGGCATCCGCAACATCTGCCGCTGCGGCACCTACCACCGCGTCCGCCAAGCCATCAGGACCGGCGCCGAGAGGATGTGAGGGAGTCCAGCGCGGCGGCGACTTCTTCCTTTGCTGCGGCGGGAATCCCGCGCAACGGCCGAGGAAGGTTCGGGCTGCCGACCAGCCCCAGGTGTTCAGCGGCGGCGGAGGTGACGCGCAGGCTGCCGTAGCGGCGGAACAGCTCCCACAACGGCTCCATCCGCGCGGAGAGAGCCTCGGCCCGCGCGGTGTCGCCAGCAGCCGCTGCACGGGTGATCGCCAGGCACTCCTCGGGCAGCAAGCCACCGATGACGCTGAACCACAGGTCCGCGCCCGCGTTGAGGCCACCGGCCGCGAACTGGTCACCGCTGACGCCGAGCGCCACTCCTTCGGCCAGCCTGCCGCGCAACGCGGTGATCCGGTCCGGCGCCTGGTCGGCGGGAATCCCGGGGATCTTGACCGCGCCGACGTTCGGCAGGGCCGCGATGCGTTCGTGCAGCTCGTCGCTGAAGGTGAAGTGCGTGGTGCCGGGGTTGTCGTACACGCACAGCGGAACGGACAGTTCCCCGGTCACGTCCTCGTAGAGCCCGAAGACCTCTTCGTCGGTCAGGGGCTGGTAGGAGACCGGGGCGAGCAGCACCGCGGACGCGCCCGCGTTCTGGGCGTCCTCCGCCACCGCCAGGACTTCGGAGGTGCGCAGGGCACCGATGCCGACCATGACCGGAACGTCACCTGCTGCTTCGACCGCGAGCCGTGCGGCGCGGGCGCGCTGGTCACGGGTCAGGTAGGCGTAGCCACCGGTGGAGCCGAGTGCGCCGATCGAATCGACGCCCGCCGTGGCCAGGCGCGTGACGAGGTCGGCGAAACTCCGCTCGTCGACACCCTTCTCGTCGGTGGGCGTGAGGGGAAAAGCGCTCAGGCCGGTGAACATGGGCTTCCTTCCAACGTGGCTTCGCTCGACCGATTCTCCCCTCCCGTCCGCTCGGCGGCTCACTCCGGGGTGCAGGCAGCACCGGAAATGCGCGGAAATGCCTTTCCGGCAACGGGAATTGATTTCACCGAGAAAGTTTCTCCACCGCCGGAACCGGTATGTGGGACACCTTTGACGGTACCTCGGCCCGGTGCGAGGCTGACCGCGAATCGCATCCGACGCACTCCGCACCGGCCTTTCCCGCCGCAACTCTTCCCGGCTTTTCGCGAAAGGGGCGTTCATGACCGTCGTCGATCTGACCGCGGACGTTTTCGTCGCGGGTGGTGGACCCGCGGCGACCTGGGCCGCGCTCAAGGCGGCCGAGGCCGGCGCGGACGTCGTCCTCGCCGACAAGGGCTACTGCGGCACCAGCGGTGCCACCGCGTCCTCCGGGACCGGAGTCTGGTACGTGCCACCGGAATCCGCCGCCCGGGACGCGGCGATGGCCGAGCGGGAAGCGCTGGGCGGGTACCTGTCCGACCGGCGCTGGATGCGCCGCGTGCTCGACCGGACCTACACGGCGATCAACGAGCTCGCCGGTACCGGGCGCTACCCCTTCCCCGTCGGGCCGGACGGCGCCGAGCTGCGGACAGGCTTGCAGGGCCCCGAATACATGCGGCGGATGCGCGCCTGGATCCGGCGGGCAGGGGTGCGGATCCTCGACCACAGCCCGGTGACCGAACTGCTCACCGACGGCCAGGGCGCGGTCGCCGGTGCCGCCGGGTACCGGCGGCAGGCCGAACAGCGCTACCGGGTTCGCGCCGGTGCGGTGGTGCTGGCCACCGGCGGTTGCGCGTTCCTGTCCAAGGCGCTCGGCTGCGACGTCAACACCGGTGACGGCGCGCTGTTCGCGGCCGAGGTGGGCGCGGAACTGTCCGGCATGGAGTTCTCCAACGCCTACGGAATCGCGCCGGAACACACCTCGGTCACCAAGACCGCCTTCTACAACTACGCGACGTTCTACCGCGGCGACGGAACCGTACTCGAAGGAGCGGGCAGCCAGCGCGGCCGCTCCGTGATCGCGAAAACGCTGCTGCACGAGAAGGTGTACTGCCGGCTCGACCTGGCCGACGAGGCAGCCCGCCGGGCGATGCGGCTCGCGCAGCCGAACTTCTTCCTCACCTTCGACCGCATGGGCGTCGACCCGTTCACCGACCTGTTCGCGGTGACCCTGCTCGCCGAGGGAACCGTTCGCGGCACCGGCGGAATCCGGATCACCGATGACGACTGCTCGACCACCGTGCCGGGGCTCTACGCGGCGGGCGACGCCGCCACCCGCGAGCTGATCTGCGGCGGCTTCACCGGCGGCGGCAGCCGCAACGCAGCATGGGCGATCTCCTCGGGCACCTGGGCCGGTTCGGCTGCGGCTGCCCACGCGCGCTCGCTCGGCCGCAGGGCCGACGGCCGCCGCCTGCGGGCTGCGGGGCGGGCCGGACTGCGGCCGACCGGGAAACCGGCGCGCGCGGACGAGATCGGCGAGATCGTCGCCGAAGTGCAGGACGAAGTCCTCCCCTACGACAAGAACTACCTGCGCAGCGGCGACAAGCTGCGCGAATCGCTGACCGTCCTGGACTCCGCCTGGTCGCGGCTGCGGACCTCGCTCCACGGCGAGGGGGTGCACGAGGTGCGGGCGCGCCAGGCGGCGGCGATGGTCGCGCACGCCCGGTGGATGTACACCTCGGCGCTGGCGCGAACCGAGACCCGCGGGATGGCCAAGCGGCTGGACTTCCCCGGGCAGGACCCCGCCCAGCGGCACCGCACCGTCTCCGGCGGGCTCGACACCGTGTGGACGCGCGCCGAAGCGCGGGAGGACGCGGAGGTGGCGGTGTGATCGAGCTGGTCTCCGCGCAGCGCTGCATCGCCTGCGACAAGTGCATCAAGGTCTGCCCGACCAACGTCTTCGATCGCGGCCCGGACGGTGTTCCGGTCGTGGCCCGCCACGACGACTGCCAGACCTGCTTCCAGTGCGAGGCCAACTGCCCCGTCGACGCGCTGTTCGTGGCGCCCTACACCCATCCCGTTCCGGACAACACCACCGCGCACGACGCCGATGCCCTCGCCGAGACCGGGCTGCTGGGCAGCTACCGCGAGCGAATCGGCTGGGGCCGGGGGCGCACGCCCGGTTCCCGGTCCGCCATCGGGCCCGCGCTGGACCCGGCCGGGGCGAACGTCATCACCTCCTGACACGACCGGACGCCGACGTCGCCGCCCGTCGTGAGTGATCCGATTGGACAGCGAAGGGAAACCTCCATGTCAGACGGAACGACCGGACGGCACGCCGAGGTCAGCCGCCGCGGCGTGCTCAAGGGGTCCGCGGTGATCACGACCGCGGCCGCGCTGCCGGGAGTCCTCGGCTCCGCCCAGGCCGCTGCGGCCGGGAACCGCCCGAACGTCCTGGTGATCGTCACCGACGACCAGCCGAAGGAAACCGACTGGGCCACGAAGAAGACCCGCGACTGGCTGGCCGGTCGCGGCGTGGAGTTCACCCAGGCCCACTCCACCACTCCCCTGTGCGCGCCGTCCCGCTCGTCGATCTTCTCCGGCCGGTACGCGCACAACCACGGCGTCCGCGACAACGGCCACGCCTACAACCTCGACCAGAACACCACCGTGCAGCGCCACCTCAAGCAGGCCGGGTACCGGACCGGCCTGTTCGGCAAGTACCTGAACTCCTGGCAGATCGCGGACAACCCGCCGCACTTCGAGGAGTGGGCGCTGCTCCAGCCCGGCTACGTCGACGGCACCTACAACGACAACGGCACCGTGCGGCAGATCCCCGGTTACACCACCGACGTGATCGCCGAGCGGACGCTGGCGTTCCTGGACAAGTCGGCCACCGACGACCGCCCGTGGTTCGCCTACGTCTCCCCGTACGCGCCGCACGGGCCGAACACCCCCGAGGCCGACTACGCCGAAACCCCGGTTCCGGAGTGGGAGGGCAGGCCCTCGGTCCCCGAACCCGACAGGGCCGACAAACCGGTCTACGTGCAGAACGCCGCCAACACGCCCGCCGACGGACAGGCGGTGCGCCAGCGGCAGCTGCGCACGCTGCTCAGCGTCGACGACGCGGTCAAGGCGTTCCACGACAAGCTGGCCCAGCTCGGCCAGCTGGAGAACACGCTGGTGATCTACGTCGCCGACAACGGTTTCCACTGGGCCGACCACGGTCTGCTGGGCAAGGCCGCGCCCTACCGGCCCGCGCACGAGATCCCGCTGTACGTGTCCTGGCCCGCCGGTGGTCTGGGCTCCGGTGCTTCCGACGACCGGATCGTGGGCAACATCGACATCGCCCCGACCATCCTGCACGCCGCGGGCGTCCAGCCGGACACCCCGCAGGACGGCAGGTCGCTGCTCTCGGACTTCAGGCGCGACCACATCCTGACCGAGTGGTGGAAGGCCGGGACCAACGGGCCCAAGGACACGTGGGCGTCCTACGTGGGCACCGACAAGCAGTACGTCGAGTACTACGATCTGCACACCGACGAGAGCGGTCAGGAGGTCGGCACCGGGCGCGTGACGTTCCGGGAGTACTACGACCTGGCCGCCGACCCGTACCAGCTGACCAACAAGCTCTACCAGGCCACGCCGGAGGACGAGCAGCGGCTGGGGATCCCCCAGCTCGCGAGCAGGCTCGCGGCCGACCGCAGGAGCTGAAACCGCACCGTCCCGGGCCGCCCTCGTGCCGAACCGGCATGGGGGGCGGTCCCCTGCTGGAGGAGTTCGCGCATGACCGGGTCGTGCTGCACCCCCGGCCGCGACGCGCACGGCGTCGCGGCCTCCCCGGCGATCCGCTCGCCGAAGCCTCGCCACAACCGGATGGCGGCCCTGCCGGGCGGCCGGTTCCGGATGGGCACCGAGGACGACGTGGGGTATCCGGCCGACGGCGAGGGGCCGGTCCGGGAGGTCGAGCTGGCCCCCTTCGCCATCGAGACCACCACGGTGACCAACGCGCAGTTCGCCACCTTCGTCAAGGACTCCGGGTACGTCACGGAGGCGGAGCGCTTCGAGTTCTCCTTCGTGTTCGCCGGTTTCCTCGATCCGCGGCTGGAACGCGCCTCCGCGGTGGTGCACGCGGCGCCCTGGTGGCGCGCGGTCGCCGGGGCGTTCTGGAAGGCGCCCGAAGGGCCGGGGTCCGACATCACCAAGCGCCAGAACCATCCCGTCGTGCACGTCTCCTGGAACGACGCGACCGCCTACTGCGAGTGGGCCGGCGTCCGCCTTCCCACCGAGGCGGAATGGGAGTACGCCGCACGAGGCGGCCTCGACCAGCGCCGCTACCCCTGGGGCGACGAGTTCACGCCCGGTGGCCGCTACCAGGCCAACACCTGGCAGGGCGACTTCCCCGGCGTGAACACCGGCGAGGACGGCTACCTGGGCACGGCACCGGTGAAGTCCTTCCGCCCCAACGGTTTCGGCCTGCACAACGTCGTCGGCAACGTCTGGGAGTGGTGCGCCGACTGGTTCAGCCGGGACTTCCACGTCACCGGCCCGCGCAGCAACCCGACCGGTCCGGAGGACGGCACCGCGCGCGTGATGCGCGGCGGTTCGCACCTGTGCCACGACTCCTACTGCAACCGCTACCGCGTCGCCGCCCGGAGCTCCAACACGCCCGACAGTTCGGCGGGCAACATCGGCTTTCGCGTGGCGCGGTGAAAACGCGGTTGCTTGGAGCGACTGACGCCACTCCAAGCAACCGCGCACGGCAACTTCAGCTTTAGGCCCGCCACCGGGACAAGCGCCGCTCGGCCAGAACCAGCGCCTGGTTGAAACCGAGCCCCAGCAACGAGATCGTGATGATCCCGGCGTACATCTCGGGCACCTGGAAGTTGAACTGCGAAGCGTTGATCAGGTACCCGAGCCCCGCCCTCGCCCCGACCATCTCCGCGGCGACCAGCACCAGGATCGAGTTCGCCCCCGCCAGCCGGATCCCGGTGAACACCGTGGGCACCACGGCGGGCAGCACCACCTTGTAGAACAAGGGGAACGGCGTGAAGCCCATCGACCGGGCCGACTTGATCAGCAACGGATCCACGGTGCGCACGCCGCTGATCGTGTTCAGCAGGATCGGCCAGGTGCACGCGAACACGATCAGCGACACCTTCGAGGTCTCGCCGAGGCCGAGCAGCAGCACGAACACCGGCAGCAGCGCCAGAGCGGCGGTGTTGCGGAACAGTTCCAGCAGCGGGTTGAGCAGATCGCTGACCACCCGGTACCAGCCGATCACCACCCCGAGGGGAACCGCGACGGCCACGGCGATCAGGAATCCCGCCAGCGACCGCGCGAGGCTGGCGCCGAGGTGTTCCCACAGCTGACCGTCCGCGGCCAGCTCCCACCAGGTCCCGACCACCTCGCTGAACGGCGGCAGGAAGATGCTGTCGACCAGCCCGATCCGCGGCGCGAGCTCCCAGACGAGCAGGAACAGCACGATCCCGGCCGTCGCCTTGAACACTCGGCCCGCTCCCGCGCGGGTGCGCGGAACGGCCCGCGCGACTCCATCGCGCCGCACCGGGGCGCCGGCCGACTCCGGAGTATTGGAGAGCTCCGGAGCACTGGCGGACTTCGGGGTGTCGGCGAACTTCGTGGTGTCAGCCAACTTCGGCCACCTCCTCGGCGCGGGCCCGCCCCGTCTCGGAGCGCAGCAGGTTCCAGATCTCGTGCCGGTAGTGCGCGAACTCCGGCTCCGACCGCAGGTCCTCGCGTTCGCGGCGGTTCCCCAGGTCGACCTCGACGACGTCCTTGACCGTGCCCGGCCGGGACGTCAGCACCGCCACCCGCTGCCCGAGGAACACGGCCTCGTCGATGCCGTGGGTGATGAACACGATCGTCTTGCCGGTGCGTTCCCAGATCCGCAGCAGTTCCTCCTGCAGCAGGTCCCGGGTCTGGGCGTCGAGCGCGGCGAACGGTTCGTCCATGAGCAGCACCTCCGGGTCGAAGGCCAGGCTGCGCGCGATGGCCACGCGCTGCTTCATCCCGCCGGAGAGCTGGTGCGGGTAGTGGTTCTCGAAGCCGGACAGTCCGACCAGCTCCAGGTACTCGCGAGCACGTTCGCGGCGCTGCGACTTGGGAACCTGCTTGGCCTCCAGTCCGAACTCGACGTTGCCCTGCGCCGTGCGCCAGGGCAGCAGCGCGTACTGCTGGAACACCACGCCCCGGTCCAGCCCGGGCCCGGTGATGGGCTGCCCGTCGAGCCGGATCTCACCGCTGGTCGGCAGGTCCAGCCCGGCCAGCAGGTCCAGCATGGTCGACTTCCCCGAACCGCTCGGGCCGACGATCACCGCCAGCTCGCCGGACCCGATCCGCAGGTCGATCCCGCTCAGCGCGGTGACCTCGCCGTCGTTCCCGCCGCGCACCGGGAACTTCTTGGTCACTTGGTCGAAGGTGATGGTGGTCATGGATCTCCGATCCCCCCGCTCGCCGCTCAGAAGGGGTTGAACTCG
Source organism: Saccharopolyspora taberi (assembly GCF_039534165.1). Classification (NCBI taxonomy): domain Bacteria; kingdom Bacillati; phylum Actinomycetota; class Actinomycetes; order Pseudonocardiales; family Pseudonocardiaceae; genus Saccharopolyspora; species Saccharopolyspora taberi. Next base: position 758,692 of record NZ_BAAAUX010000014.1, read on the forward strand.
TTGGTGTAGAGCCGGGCGACGTCGAGCCGGCCGGGCGGCACCCGGCCGTCCTTGACCGAGCGCTCCAGCCAGGTGCCGAACTCGCGGTCGGCGATCCGCCCGCCCGGCCCGGCCACGCCGGTGGACCTCCAGTACGGCACCGACGAGGTGTCCTCGTTGCGCCCGCGCCGCCGGATGATCTCGGTGAAGCGGGCGGCGACCTCCTCGCGCGGGCGGGTCTGCGCCCAGTGCACCGCCCGGGCCACCCCCGCGACCAGGGTCCTGGTCGTGGTCGGGTTGGCCGCGATGAACTCCTCCCGCAGGACGTAGCAGCCCGCGGTGAACGCGCCCAGCAGGTCGAAGTCGGTGAACACGGGCTGGATCCCGCCGCGCGCGATGGCCTTCTCCCGCCGGATGTCCGACAGCACGGACACGTCGAGCTGGCCGGAGCGCAACGCCTGCTCGGCGCTGACCGGCGGGACCACGACCAGCTGCACGGAGCGGATCTCCTCCTCGCTGAGGCCGCCCTGCTCCAGGTAGATGGCCAGCACGTCCTCGTGGTGCGCGCCGAGGGTGTTGACCCCGACCTTCTTGCCGATGAAGTCGCGGGGCCCGCGGATCGGGCTTCCCTCCAGCGCGTAGTAGCCGGCCAGGGTGTCGGCGTCGGCGCCGTAGTAGCCGACCACCGCCCGGATCGGCGCGCCCGCCGCGATCAGCCGGACGATCGCCCCGTTGAAGGCGCCGCCGATGTCGATGTCACCGGTCACCGTGGCCTGGATGTCCTGCGGCCCGCTGGTGGTGTTGCCGATCCACTCCAGCCGCAGGTCGCCGAGCAGCCCCAGATCGGCCGCCAGCTCCGGGTACAGCACGTCCCCCGACCAGCCCTGGTAGCGGACGACCTTCGTCTCACCGGCCGGGCTCGCGGCACCGGCCGAACAGCCGCTCAGCACGGTTCCGGTCGCGGTGGCGGCGAGTCCCCAGCGCAGCAGGCTCCGTCTGCTGACCGGTTTCAGGCGTGCGGTGTTGGCCATCGGATTCATCACTCTCGTGCGTGTTGCGGGTGAACGCGTCGTCAGCCGACGGACTTGGGCAGGCCGGGCGGGTTGATCTGCGACGCGGGCAGGGCCTCGTTGCCGAGGTTCCACCGGCCGAGGACCTCGGCGTAGCGTCCGCCCGCGATCTCGTGGTCGATCGCCCTGGCCAGCGCGGTGACCAGGCCGTTGCCCTTCCTGGTGGTCGCGGCGATCTGGGCGGGGAACTCGCCGCCGCCCGGCACCGTGCCCACGACCCTGCTCTCGCCGCTGACCGTCGCGTGGTACGACAGCGTCGGGTTCGGCCCGACGTAGAGGTCGATGCGGCCGGACCGCAGGGCCAGGTAGTAGTCGGCGGAGTTCTCGCCGTAGTACTGGAACTTCACCGGGGCGAGCCCGGCTGCCCTGTTCCGGGCGTCCCAGTCCAGCAGGATCTTCTCCTGGTTGGTGCCGGAGCTGACCGACACCGTCCTTCCCGCGATGTCCGGCGGGCCCTTGACCACCAGCGGGCTGTCCGCCCTGGCCAGGAACGCGACGGTGTCGGTGCGGTAGGTGGCGAAGTCGTAGATCTCCTTGCGCTCCTCGGTCACCGTGATGTTGGAGAACCCCACGTCGTGCTGACCGCTGCGCACCGACAGGAAGATGTTCTCCCAGGAGGTCGGCTGGAGTTCGAGCCGCAGGCCGAGCACGTCGGCGACGAGCTGGGCGACGTCGATCTCGACGCCGATCACGGTCCTGTCGTCGTCGGCGCGGAAGCTCAGCGGCGGCGAGCCCTGCCCGCTCACGCTGACCACCAGCGTTCCCCGGTTCCGGATCTCCGGCGGCACCAGGTTCGCGATCTCCTCGACCTTCTGCGCGCGGACGCGGTTCTGCTCGGGGCTGGTGTTGACGCGGCCGGGCTGGTTGGGGTTCTCGGCGGTTTTCGGCGCCACTTCCGCGGTGCAGGAGGAAAGCACGGCGGTGGCAGCGGCGAAGACGGCCGGGAGCAGCAGTGTCCTTCTTCGGATCGGCATCGGATCGGTCTCCTCGGTTGTGCCGGGGTTCAGAGCACCCTGCTCAGGAAGCTGCGGGTGCGTTCGTGCGCTGGGTGGTCGAGGACCTGGTCCGGCGGTCCCTGCTCGACGATCCGCCCGGCGTCGAGGAACACCACGTTGTCGGCGATCTCGCGGGCGAGCCCGATCTCGTGGGTGACCACGATCATCGTGGTGCCGTCGCGGGCCAGGCCGCGGATGACGTCGAGCACCTCGTCGACCAGTTCCGGGTCCAGCGCCGAGGTCGGTTCGTCGAACAGCACGAGCTTCGGCCGCAGGGCCAGCGCCCGCGCGATCGCGACCCGCTGCTGCTGCCCGCCGGAGAGCTGGCGCGGGTAGGAGTCCTTCCGGTCCGCCAGGCCCACCCGGTCGAGCAGCCGGGCGGCCAGCTCGACGGCCTCCCTGCGCGGCCGTCCCTGCGCCGACACCGGAGCCTCGCTGACGTTGTCCAGCGCGGTCAGGTGCGGGAAGAGGTTGAAGTTCTGGAAGACGAAGCCGATGCGGGTGCGCTGCCGCAGGATGTCGCGTTCCTTCAGCTCGTGCAGCCTGCGCCCGGACCTGCGGTAGCCGAGCAGTTCGCCGTCGATGCTGATGTGCCCGCGGTCGACCTTCTCCAGGTGGTTGATGGTGCGCAGCAGCGTCGACTTCCCGGATCCGGACGGGCCGATCACCACCGTCACCTCCCCGGCACGCACCTGGAGGTGGACCCCGCGCAGTACCTCGGACTGGCCGAAGCTCTTGTGCACCGCGCGCACGTCGACCATCACGTCGCTCATGACGCCTCCCCGGTTCGTGCCCGTCGCCGGTCCGCGAGCAATCCGCGCAGCCGTCGCAGCGGCGTCGGCGCGAGATTCCTGGCCGCTCCCTTGGAGAAGTGGCGCTCCACGTAGTACTGGCCCACCGAGAGCACCGTGGTCATCAGCACGTACCAGATCGTTGCGACGACCAGCATCGGGATGATCCGCCCGGTGCGCTGGTAGATCACCTGCACCTGGTAGAAGAGCTCGGGCAGCGCCATGATGTAGACGACCGAGGTCCCCTTGACCATGCCGATGATCTCGTTGCCCGCGGCCGGGATGATCGTGCGCATGGCCTGCGGCAGGATGATCCGGCTCAGCTGCCTGCGCCGCGGGATGCCCAGCGCCGCGGCGGCTTCGAGCTGCCCGTGGTCGATGGACAGCAGCCCGGAGCGGACGATCTCCGCCGAGTAGGCCGCCTGGTGCAGGGTCAGCCCCAGCGTCGCGGCGCCCAGCGGCGGGATGAGCGACATGGTGCTGACGGACAACAACGTCGGCCCGAACGGGATCCCCAGTTCGATCCGGTTGTAGAGGATCGCGATGTTGTACCAGAACAGCAGCTGGAGGATCAGCGGGACGGACCGGAAGATCCACACGTAGGTCCAGCTGACTCCCCGCAGCAGCGGGCTCGCGGACAACCGCATGAGCGCGAGCACGGTTCCGAGCAGGAAACCGAGGACGATGCCCAGGAACGTCAGGGTCAGCGTCAGGACGACCGATTCCAGGATCGCCACGTTGAACACGTAGATCGCGACCGTGCTCCACTCCCAGGCGGGATTGGTGATCAGCCCGTGCACGACGGTCGCGACGACGATCAGCGTGACCGCCCCGGCCACCCAGCGCCACGGATAGCGCGCGGGCACCACGGTGAGCAGGTCGAGGTCGTCGTCCTCAGGTGCCCGCCGGACGCCTTCCTGCGTGGTGGTCATGGTCCCTCCAGGCGCTTCTCGAAGGGCAGCGGGGCGGCGATCTCGGCGGGATCGCGGGTGATGTCGAACAGCGGCGAATACCCGGCCGCCAGGTAGAGGGCCTTGGCCTCCGGCTGCCGCCAGCCGGTGGTCAGGTAGGCGCGCCGGTACCCCCGGAGCCGTGCGACCCGTTCCAGCTCCTCGACGACCCGGCGCCCCAGCCCGCGCCTGCGGTGGCCGGACCGGGTCCACATCCGCTTCAGCTCGGCGGTTTCGGCGTCGTAGCGCCGGAACGCGCCGCCGGCCACCGGCAGCCCGTCCCGCAGCAGGACCACGACCGCGCCGCCCGGCGGGGAGAACTCCTCCGGCGGGTATTCCTCGGCCAGCACGCGCACCTGTTCGTCCAGCGCGCGGCCGTACCGGCTCGAATACTCGTGGGCCAGCTCGTCGAGCAGCGGCACCACCAGTTCGTCGCTGATGTGCACGTGCCGGAACTCGAATCGGATCGATTCCGCCGGAACGGCGGTGGGGGAAGTGTCAGTAGCCAATTTCTTCTGCTTCGATCGGCTGATTCATGCCTTGTGACCAGGTTCGAAAGCAGAAGCTACGGCTCGCCGCATGACCGGGCAACCATTCCCGCGATGTGAGTCAGATGATACGTTTAGTCCGCTGTGGACAGACATTTCGCGCCGTCACGGAATTGTTTTCAGCGTGAAATTATCCCGCTCGCCCGCGCGGGCCGAACGCCAGTTCCGGCACGGCCGTCCCAAGCGGCTGTCAGCGCTTTGTCAGCGGGCTCCGGCAGTCTTGGGCGTGCGCGTCGTGGCCCCGGCTGGTGGGGGTCAGCCGAGGCCACGACGACCGGCCCGGGAAGGCGTCGAACTCGTTGTCCATGATCTCGCGGGGATCGCCGACGCCGTGGAGCACATAGTCGTTGAGCCGCAGTCCGGTGCTCCAGCTCAGCTCCCTGCGCGTGCGCGGCCGGGACGGCGACCAGGACACCGGTCACGGTCATCGCGAGGATCAATCGGTGTCGCGGTGTCGAATCATGACTTCGACGATCGCGTTCTCCGCTGACCAACCGCTGACAGGCGGCGGGCCCATCAGGATCTCTATGGCCAGGCATGCGTTCGGCTATTGGCGATCGTGCGGGCACCGCTCCTACCGTCGGAACCGTCCCGCTGACGAGACCGTCAGCCCACCGAGCTTGGAAAGCTGATCTACACATGGCGAAGATCCTGTTCGTGATGACCGGCGCCGACCACTGGACGCTGGCCGACGGCACCCAGCACCCCACCGGGTACTGGGCCGAGGAGTTCGCGGCTCCGTACCAGGCGTTCACCGCGGCCGGGCACGAGATCGTCGTGGCCACTCCCGGCGGCGTGCTGCCCACCGTCGACCGGGCCAGCCTGGCCCCGGAGGTCAACGGCGGCCAGGAGGCCGCGGACCGCGTCGCCGCGGTGCTGGAGTCGGCGTCCGAGCTGCGCGGCCCGATCAAGGTGGAGGAGGTCGACCTGGCCGACTACGCGGCGGTGTTCTACCCCGGCGGGCACGGCCCGATGGAGGACCTGGCGGTCAACGCCGACTCCGGGCGGCTGCTGACCGGCGCCCTGGCCTCCGGCAAGCCGCTCGCCGTGGTCTGCCACGCCCCCGCCGCGCTGCTGGCCACCGAGTCCGGCGGCACCTCGCCGTTCCGCGGCTACCGGCTGACCGGCTTCACCAACGCCGAGGAGGCCCAGGCCGGGTTCGCCGACAAGGCGAAGTGGCTGCTGCAGGACCGGCTGGTCGCGCTGGGCGCCGAGTTCTCCGAGGCCGAGCCGTGGACGCCGAACGTGGTCGTCGACCGCAACCTGTTCACCGGGCAGAACCCCGCCTCCTCCGCCCCGCTGGCCGCCGAGGTCGTCAAGGTGCTGGGCTGAGCGGTCACCATCCGCGGCCGGCTTCCAGGAGCCGGTCGCGGACTCGGACGGCATCGGGGTTCTCGATCTTTCCCGGCCGCTGCACGAGGTAGCCGGTGTTGATCGGCGGATCGTCCGGCTCGTGCAACGGCACGAGGGCGCCGGAGGCCAGTTCACCGGCGCACAGGTAGCGCGGCAGGACGGTGAAGCCCGCGCCCGCGGTGACCGCGGCGAGCACGCCGCGCAGGTCGGGCACGGTGACGGCGGCGGGGCAGGACAGGCGTGCGCCGAAGACGTGCCGCCAGTACCGGCGGGCGATGGGCAGGTCCTCGGCGTAGGTGATCAGCGGGACGGCGTGCAGCGCCGCCGGACCGTCGACGGCCAGCCGCTCCTTCACGCGGTCCGCCCAGGAAGGCGCGGCGACCAGGACGAACTCCTCGTCCATCAGCGGGACCGCGGTCAGCGTCCGGCCGCGCGGGCGGAAGGTGGCGATCACCAGGTCGTGGCGCCCGGCCCGCAGTTCCTCCAGCAGCGGGCCGGTCAGGCCGGTGGTCACGCGCAGCCGCACGCCGTCGGCGGCCAGCGGGGCGAGTGCGGGCAGGACGCGGGTGCACAGCAGCTCGGCGGGCCCGGCCAGGTGGACCGGGACGCCCGGCGCGCCCCGCGCGGTGCCGTGCCCGGCGGCCGAAGCGAGCGCGTCGAGCGGCCCGGCCACCCGGGTCGCGACCTCGTGGGCGGCCGACGTCGGCTCGACTCCGCGCGGCAGGCGCTGGAAGAGCTCGCGTTCCAGCTGCCGCTCCAGGGACCGGATCTGGGTCGTCACCGTGGGCTGCGACAACCCCAGGAGTCCGGCCGCGGCGGTGAAGGAGCCCGAGCGGTACACGGCCAGGAAGGTGCGGAGCAGGTTGAGGTCCGGAGCCTGCGGCGCCGGGACATCGAGATCCCTATGGCCCATGGCCGAACACTATATGCACCCCTATGGCAGCCGGTAGTCGTCGACGACCTGGCACAGCACCTTGACCGCGTACGCCCAGCGCTCGTCGTCGAGTCCGACGTGGGTGGTGATCCGCAGCCGGGAGACCCCGTCGGGCACCGACGGCGGCCGGAAGCACCCCACCCGGACTCCGTCCGCGAGCGCCGCGGCCTGCGCGGCGAGGGCGACCCGCGGGGACGGCATCGGCACCGACAGCACGGCACCCGCCGACCCCGGCACCCCGAGCCGTTCCGCCAGCTCACCGCCGCGCCGGTGGATCGAGGACGGCAGGGCCGGTCGCTCGCGCAGCAGGCGGAGGGCGGCCTGCGCGCCGGCGGTGGGAGCCGGCGCGAGACCGGTGTCGAAGATGAACGGCCGCGCGCGGTTGACGAGGTGGTCGATCAACGCGGCGGAGCCGAGGACCGCACCTCCCATCGCGCCAAGGGATTTCGACAGCGTCGCGGTCATCACCACGTGCGGGTGGCCCGCCAGACCGCGGGCGTGCACCAGCCCCCGGCCGCCTTCGCCGACCACACCGAGCCCGTGCGCCTCGTCCACGACCAGCAGCGCGTCGTGGTCGGCGCAGACCGCGGCCAGGTCCGCGAGCGGCGCGGCGTCGCCGAGCACCGAGAAGATCGACTCGGTGAGCACGATCGCCCGCCGGTCGCCGGCCTCGGCCAGCGCGGCCCGCACCGCGGACACGTCGTTGTGCGGGACCACCTCGATCGCCGCGCGGGACAGCCGTGCGGCGTCGATCAGCGAGGCGTGCACGTGCGCGTCGGAGATGATCAGCGAGTGCTTGTCCGCCAGCACGGTCACCGCGGACAGGTTGGCGTGGTAGCCGGTCGAGAAGACCAGCGCCGCCTCTCGGCCGGTGAAGTCGGCGAGTTCGCGCTCCAGCTCGGCGTGCAGCGTGGTCGTGCCGGTCACCAGCCTGGAAGCAGCCGCTCCCGCTCCCCAGCGGAGAGCGGCGTCAGAGGCCGCTCTGCGGACCTCGGGGTGGCCGCTCAAGCCCAGGTAGTCGTTGTTGGCGAGGTCGATGACGTCGTCGTCGGCCGCCCGCGGGCGCAGCGCGCGCTGCAGTCCGGCGTCCTCACGCGCGGTCCGCTGCTCGGCGAACCACGCCGCCCAGCCGCTCATGCGACCTCCGCGGCTGCCGCGATCCCGGCGCAGATGGTGGCGATGTCGGCATCGCCGCACACGTACGGCGGCATGGTGTAGATCAGGTCGCGGAACGGGCGCAGCCACACGCCCTCGGCCAGCGCCGCTTCGGTCGCCTTGGCCACGTCGACCGGGTGGTCCAGCTGCACCACCCCGACCGCTCCGAGCACGCGCACGTCGACGGCGTCGATCCCGTGCAGCGCCTGCAAACCGGTGTTGATCCGCCGCACGTCGGCCGCCCAGTCCCCAGTGGACAGCAGATCCAGGCTTGCTGATGCGACCGCGCACGCCAGCGGGTTGCCCATGAACGTGGGGCCGTGCATGAGAACGCCGGAATCGCTGGCCGACAGGCCCCGCGCGACCTCGGCCGTGCACAGTGTCGCGGCCATCGTCAGGTAACCGCCCGTGAGCGCCTTGCCGACGCACAGCACGTCCGGCGTCACCCCGGCGGCCTCGGCCGCGAAGAACGTGCCGGTGCGGCCGAAACCCGTGGCGATCTCGTCGAAGACCAGCACCAGCCCGTGTTCGTCGGCGACCTCGCGGAAGACCTCCAGGCACTCCGCCGGATACGGGTGCATGCCGCCCGCACCCTGGAGCAACGGCTCCACGATCAGACCGGCCAGCCGGCCGGAGTGCTCGGCCGCGAGCGCGCGGAAGCCCGCGGCCCAGGCGTCCACGTTTCCGCCGAGCGGCGGCGGGCGCTCGCCGAACACCTGCTCCGGCAGCACCCCGGACCACATCGCGTGCATGCCGCCGTCCGGGTCGCACACGCTCATGCAGTCGAAGGTGTCGCCGTGGTAGCCGCCGCGGACGGTCAGGAACCTGGTCCGCTCCGGCCTGCCCGCACCGCGCTGGTACTGCAACGCCATCTTCATCGCGACCTCGACGCTCACCGAGCCGGAGTCCGCGAGGAAGACGCGGTCGAGTCCGGCGGGCGCGACGTCGATCAGCCGCCGCGCCAGCTCGACCGCGGGCTCGTGGGTGAGCCCGCCGAACATCACGTGCGACATCCGGTCGAGCTGGTGGCGCACGGCCTCGTCGAGCACCGGGTGCCGGTAGCCGTGGATGGCCGACCACCACGACGCCATCCCGTCGACCACCGGCCCGACCCCGTCAAGCGTGATCCGGCTGCCCGAGGCGCCGGTGACCAGCCGGGTCGGCGCCGGGTCGGTCATCGAGGTGTACGGGTGCCACAGGTGCTCGCGGTCGAACCCGAGCAGCGCTTCCGGACCCATCGGTCAGGCGTTGGGCAGGACGTCGGTGCCCGCCCCGCGCTGCCGGATCGCCGGGTCGATCGGCTCGGCGCGCTGGGCCAGGTCCTCGTCGGAGCCCAGCACGACGAACCCGTTGTCCCGGATCATCTCCAGGTCGGCCTTGGCGTCCTGGCCCTCCGACGTGAGGTAGTCGCCGAGGAAGATCGAGTTCGCCACCTGGAGCGCGATCGACTGCAACGAGCGCAGGTGCATCTCGCGCCCCCCGGCGATGCGGATCTCCTTGTCCGGGCAGACGAACCGCGCCATCGCGAGGATCTTCACGCACCGCGTCGGGGACAGCTCCCAGGTGTTCTCGAACGGGGTGCCGTCGAAGGGCATCAGGAAGTTCACCGGGATCGAGTCGGAGTCCAGCGCCCGCAGCGCGAACAGCGCCTCCACCAGCTGCTCGTCGGTCTCCCCCAGCCCGGCGATCAGCCCGGAGCACGGGGACAGCCCGCCGGTCTTCGCCTTCTCCACGGTGTCGACCCGGTCGGCGTAGGTGTGGGTCTGGACGATGTTCTCGTGGTGGCTCTCGGCGGTGTTGATGTTGTGGTTGTACGCGTCCACACCGGCGTCCCTGAGCCGCTCGGCCTGGCCGTCCTTGAGCAGTCCCAGGCAGGCGCAGACCTCGACGCCGGGGTACTCCTCCTTGAGCGCGGTCACCATGTCGGTGACCTTGTCGATGTCGCGTGTGGACGGTCCGCGGCCGGAGGAGACCAGGCACACCCGGCTGGCGCCGCCCCTGAGCCCGGCACCGGCCTGCTGGAGGGCGGCGTCCTTGGACAGCCACGAGTACTTCAGGATCGGGGCGTCGGAGCCGAGCGCCTGCGAGCAGTAGTTGCAGTTCTCCGGGCAGAGCCCCGACTTGAGGTTCACCAGGTAGTTCACCTTCACCGTGTTGCCGAAGTGCGCGCGGCGCAGCGTTCCCGCGGCGGCCACGACGGACATCAGCTCGGCGTCGTCGGCGCGCAGCACGGCGAGGGCGTCTTCTGGCGTGGCCGGAACCCCGGCGAGGATCGCTTCGGCGAGCTGGTGGAAGGGGGCGCTCATCGCTTCTCCCGGTGTCGGCTGGTGCGGCGACCTGAACAGCGTTCAACTGAACGGCGTTCAGGTTAGACTGGGGGTGTCGATCGGTCAAACAGGAGGGTCCTGCGTGCGCTACCACCGGAGCGACGTCGTGAACCGCGCGATCGCGGTCCTCGACGAGTACGGGCTGGAGTCGCTGACGATGCGCCGGCTGGCTGCCGAACTCGGCGTGCAGCCGAGCGCGCTCTACCACCACGTGCCGAACAAGCAGACGCTGCTGGCCGCGGTCGCCGACGAGATCCTGGCCAGGGGCAGGCGCCCTCGCGCGGCCCGGGAGTGGGACCGGCGGGTGGTCGAGGTGTGCGGCGAGCTGCGGGACGCGATGCTCACCTACCGCGACGGCGCCGAGGTGGTCGTCACCGCCCACACCTTCGGCCTCGGCGCGAGCGAGCCCGCCCGCCGGTTGCGGGAGGCACTGCGGGACGGCGGCCTGCCCGAGGACCTGGTCGGCGTCGGCACCCGCGCTCTCCTGCACCTGGTCTTCGGCCACACCGTGGAGGAGCAGACCGCGTTGCAGGCCGCGAGCGCGGGTGCGATCGACAAGGAACCGGGCGGTCCGGCGGACTTCGAGCAGGGGCTCGAACTCGTGCTGGACGGCCTCCGGTCCCGGGTCAGCGGTTAATTGGGTCCCGGTCAGCAGCACGCGCCGCTAGGGTGTGGCGGTGGCGTCGATCAAGCAGTTCCAAGTGACCTTCGACTGCGCGGAACCCGAGCGCGTCGCTCGTTTCTGGTGCGAGGTGTTGGGGTACGTCGTACCGCCGCCTCCGGATGGGTTTGCCAGCTGGGACGATTTCGACCGCTCGCTGCCGCCTGAGCGCCAGGGCGCGGCTTTCGCCTGCTCTGATCCCTCAGGTGTGGGCCCGCGACTGTTCTTCCAGCGGGTTCCCGAAGGCAAGGTCGTCAAGAACCGGCTGCACCTCGACGTGCGGGCCGGCACCGGGCTCGTGGGCGAAGAGCGCCTCGCCGCGCTCGAGGCCGAATGCGCACGACTCGTCGCGCTCGGCGCGGTACGCGTGCGGGTACTGCTTGCCGACGGCTTCAACGAGTCGTGCATCGTGATGCAGGACGTCGAGGGCAACGAGTTCTGCCTCGACTGAGGGCGCGGGGATCAGCCCGCGGCCTTGCGGACGATGCCGGCGATGTTGGCCTTCTCGGTCAGGCCGAACGTCATAAGGAGCGGGCCAGTCGGCGATCTTCTTGAGCACCGCGGCCTCGTTGTCGGCGTTCTTCTTCTCCGGCATCGCTGTCCTCACAACCTCGGAATCGGATTTCAGCCGCGCTGCTGAATTCGGATCAGATTGCCGGACGGGTCGCGAAAAGCGCAGTCGCGAACGCCGTAGTCCTGGTCGATCGGTTCCTGGACGACCTCGGTGTCGCTGGCCTCGATCCGAGCGAAGGTCTCGTCGAGATCGCTGGTGGCCAGGACGATGCCCGCGTAGGTGCCCTTCGCCATCATCTCGGCGATCGTGGCGCGCTCGTCGTCGGTGATGCCGGGATCGGCGCTCGGCGGCTGCAGGACGATGGAGGTGCCGGGCTGCTCGGGCGGTCCGACGGTGATCCAGCGCATTCCGCCGTAACCCACGTCGTTGCGGATCTCAAAACCGAGGACGTCGCGGTAGAAGGCGATCGACGCTTCCGGGTCGGTGTGCGGGAGGAATGCGTAGTGAATGCTGATCGTCATGGAAGTCACGGTAACCGCGGTCAGCGGGACCTCGCTTCTCGATTCCTGACCGGTCTGGTGACCCGCTGCGTGACGCATGCGGGCACGCCCGCCATCTCACCGGCCGCCTCCCGCCGGTAGGCGCTCGGCGGGAGGCCGACCAGTTCGGCGAACCGGGTGCTGAACGTGCCCAGCGAGGAGAAGCCGACGGCGAAGCAGACCTCGGTGACGCTGAGGTCGCCCCGGCGCAGCAGCGTCATCGCGCGTTCGATGCGCCGGGTCATCAGGTAGCTGTACGGCGACTCCCCGTAGGCGAGCCGGAATTCACGGCTGAGGTGCCCGGCCGACGTGCTGACACCGCGGGCGAGGGACTCGACGTTCAACGGCTGCGCGTACTCGCGATCGATCCGGTCGCGGACGCGGCGCAGCCGCGCGAGGTCGCGCAGCCGTTGCTGCTCGGAGGTTCTGCCGCCCACCCCGTGCACGATGCCACGACCGGCGTCACTTCACGCACATGGCTGACTGGAACGGCCCCTTGGAAGTGGCCTCCTGCACGACCTCGCCATTGACCAGGATGCGGCAGGTGATGGTTCCGCCGTTCTCGTCGTTGGAGGCCATCAGGGTGTAGGTGGAGAACGCGTCGATGTCGACCGGGACCTCGACGCTCCACGGCAGAGCGGTGTCGGCCAGGGACTCCGAGCTGGCACCACCACCGTTGAACGTGCTGTAGGTGATCGACAGGGCGGAACCGCTGCCCTCGACCTCGTAGCGCACGGCTCCGGCGCCCTCCTCTGCCTCACCGGCCGGGACACCCGGCGTGAGCGGCGTCCCGGGCGCGGGCGGGGCCTGGAAGTCGGCGCCGATCCGGTCCAGGTCGCGCACCAGCTCCCCGGCGGCCTGGAAAACGATCACCATGCCCCAGATCCCCACCACGGCCGCCAGGCCGCCGAGGCCGGTTCCGACCCACGACATGATCTTGTTGGTGGCGACGCCCTTGCGGGTCCTGGCCACGCCGAGCAAACCGAACAGCACCGCCAGCGCTCCCAGGATCAGCGCGACGAAGCCCGTCAGCGGGATGATGCCGAACACCAGGCCGATCAGCGCGAGCACAAGCGCGGCGATGCCGAAGCCGTTGCGGGGCTGCCCGACGTGCTGGGAGGAGGTGACCACCTCAGTCATGACCGTTTTCTCTTTTCCGCCCGGAAGGGGCGCCCATCGCCCGGCCACAGGTGCGGGCGTCAACCACCCATTCGCCCGACCGCGGAAAGTCGTTACAGCGCACCGGCGACGGCCGACGGGTGCCGGGCGAGCAGGTCGTCGAGGTGGGAACCGACCTTCGGGCAGTTGGCGCGCACGACCGACAGGTACGCCGCGAGCACCGGCGACCGGTCGGTCGCGCGGAACGACATCCGCAGGTCCGGCAGCCGGAACCGCGGGGTGACGTCGCAGAACCGGATGTCCTTGCGGGTGATCAGCCGCATCCGGCTCGGGCCGAGGCCGACCCCGGCCGAACACGCGGCGAGGCCGGCGATCGTGTGGATGTCGCGCGCCATCGTGGCGGTTTCGAGGGCGGCCGGGTCCGGCCCGAACAGCGGGCGCAGGTAGGAGCTCGCCGCGTCCTGGCTCACCACGAGCGGTTCCCTGGCCAGCTGCTCGGCATCGATCGTCCGGCGTCCGGCGAACGGGTGCGCCACCGACACCACGGCCACCAGGTGGTCCCCGCCGATCGGCACGGTGATCAGGTCCTCCGCCCCGGCTCCGCGCGGGCTGCCGCGCCCGACGGCGACGTCCAGCTCGCCGTCGAGGAGGGCGGCCGTCCCGGTGGGGCTGTCGAGTTCCTGGAGGGAGAGCCGGACCTCCGGGTGGGTCCGGCGGAACCGGCCGAGCACTCCGGGCAAGGGGTCGAGCAGCGCGGATCCGATGAACCCGATCCGCAGCCGCCCGGTCTCCCCGCGCGCCGCCCGGGCCGCGTCGACCCCGGCGAGCCGCATCTCGGCGAGCGCGGTGCGCGCCCTGGCGAGGAAGGCTTCGCCGGCCGCGGTCGGCACGACGCCGCGCGAGGTGCGGTCGAACAGCCGCTCCCCGACCTCCCGCTCCAGCGCGGCGATCTGGGTCGACAGCGGCGGCTGGGCGATCCCCAGCGAGGCCGCGGCGCGGCCGAAGTGCTGGTGCTCGGCGAGCGCCACGGCGTAGCGCAGGTGACGGGCTTCCACACCCCCAACGATATGCCGGAGATATCGCGAGGGCAGCGGTGAGATATGCCAGTGGATGGGACAGCACGGCTGAGGTGATCTGGAGCGGTCAGTGATCACCACTCCAGAAGGGCCGACCATGACCCGCCCGACCTCGTCCGAAACCGCCGTCGTCCTCGTGCACGGTGCCTGGCACTCCGCGCTGCACTGGGCGGCGACGCAACGCGCGCTCGCGCACCACGGCCTCGCCGCTGTCGCGGTCGACCTCCCCGGCAGCGGGCTCGGAGCGCCGGTGCCCACCGGCTACTTCCAGCCCGGCCAGCCCGGGCTCGCCGACGAGAAGTCGGCGCTGAGCGACGCCACGCTGGACCAGGCCGCCGACGTCGTGCTCGACGCGCTCGCCACCGCCCGCACCCGCTTCCGCAACGTGGTGCTGGTCGCCCACAGCGCGGGCGGCGCCCCCGCCTCCGCGGCGGCCGAGCGGGCGCCCGAGCTCGTCGACCACCTCGTGTACCTGTCGGCGTTCGTCCCGGCGGGCCGGCCGAGGTTCGCCGACTACATCGAGGCCGAGGAGAACGCGGGCGCGGTTCACATCCCGCCGATCGGCGATCCGGCCGAGCTGGGCGCCTTCCGGATCAACCCGCTGTCCGCCGACCCGGACCACGTGGACACGATCCGCCGGTCCTTCCTCAACGATCTCCCCGCGACCGCCCCGGATTCCTGGCGGCAGTTCCTGCACCCGGACCAGCCGCTCGCGAACGCCGTCACGCCGGTGCCGGTCTCGCCGCAGCGCTGGGGCCGGATCGCCCGCACGTTCATCAGGCTCACCGACGACCAGGCACTGCCGACCAGCACCCAGGACCTGATGATCGAGGAGGCCGACCAGGTCGTGCCGGACCTGCCGATGCGGGTGCGCTCGCTGCCCGGCGGCCACTCCCCGTTCGTGACCCGACCCGCGGAACTCGCGGCGGTGCTCACCACCACCGCCTTGCAGAAGACCGGCTGATGGCGGCGGCGCCGCGTCGCGGGTCCGGTGCTGGGTGGCGTGCTGGTCCGGCTCAACCCGCTGGGCTGGGCTGGCGGGCCGCGGCGTTCCCCCAGATCACCGCCAGGGCCGGACCGAGGCCGCCACCTCGGTCTCGGACGTACGAAGCCGCAGCGAGTCCTGGCCGCGGGTTTCGCGGTCAAACTGCGCGCGAAGCCGTGACCGTGAGGGTCATGCCCGCCGGGAGAACGCCCGCCGGGCGTGCACGAGGAACTCCCGCAGGGCCGGGCCGTGGGTGCGCCGCCAGATCAGCGCGAGCAGCGCGGGGATCTCGACGTCGTCGATGGTGCGCGCGACGAGCTTGTCCCGGTACGGCGTGACCATCGAGTCGCTGAGGATCCCGACGCCCAGGCCGCGGGCGGCGAGGTCGGCGATGGCCTCCGCGGTGCTGACCTGGAACGCGATCACCGGCCGCACGTCCCGCGCCGCGCACGCCTGGTCGAACACGGCGCGCAGTCCGGTGCCCGGCGGCATGCAGACGACCGGGTGCTCGCTCAGGTCGGCCATGCCGACGCGCCGCGATTCCGCCAGCGGATGTCCGGGCGGGACCGCCGCGACCAGCCGGTCGCTGGTGATCGTGAACGAGTCCAGCCCGTCCGGGGCGGCGGTCGCGGTGCCGATCAGGGCGAGGTCGACGGCTCCGGCCCGCACGGCACCGGTGAGCTGATCGGAGTTGTCCTCCAGCAGCGTCACCCGCACGCCCGGGTGCGCCTGGTGGAACGTCGCCAGGGCGTCGAACAGCGGCGTGATCGTGCAGCCGGTGACCATGCCGATGGTCACCTCGCCCCGGATCAGGTTGGTCACCTCACCCACCGCCTGGCCGACCGCTCCGGCCGCGGCGAGCGCGCTGCGGGCGTGTTCGAGCGCGGCCTTCCCCGCGGCGGTGAGCGTGGCGGCGCGGGCCGACCGGTCGAACAGCGCGGCGCCGAGCTCCCGCTCCAGCTGGCGGATCTGGGCGCTGATGCCGGACTGGCTGACGTGCACCCGCTCGGCCGCGCGGGTGAAGTTCTGCTCCTCCGCGACCGCGATGAAGTATTCCAGCTGGCGTAAATCCATGACCGGTAATTCTAGTTTCCAGCAGAACCAGCTGTTGGACTTCTGATCGGGCCGGGACCAGGCTGGGAAGCGCACAAAGCACAGACATCCCGGAGGAATCGATGCAGGACAAGGCCATGCGGCCCGAGGAGCTCACCCGCCTGTTCGTCGAGCGGTCCAACGCCGGTGACGCGGCCGGAGTCGCCGCGCTCTACGAGCCGGACGCGGCGATCGCGTTCCCGCCCGGTGGGCAGACGGTGGGCCGGGACGCGATCCAGGCGCTGTGGGCGCAGGTGCTGGCCGACCGCCCGCGGTTCGAGCAGGAGGTGCCGCTGCCGACGCTGAGCAGCGGCGACCTCGCGCTCACCTCGACCCCGCGCAAGGACGGGGTCGGCGTCCGCGTCCAGGTGGCCCGGCGGCAGCCGGACGGGAGCTGGCTGCGCGTGCTCGACCACCCGGAGATCGCGCCGCCGGAGCAGTGATCAGCCACCGCTGCGCAGCAGCATCGCGTAGATCGTGGCTCCCGGGCCGAAGCTGAGGATCACGGTGTGCTGGCCGGGGGTGGCGATCACGGTGTCCCAGAGGCGTTCCAGCACCGTCAGCACGGCCGGTCCCGCCGTGTTGCCGTAAGCGCGCATGGCCGCGCGGGAGGCGCTGACCTGGTCCTCGGGCAGCGCCAGGGTGCTGGCCACCGCGTCGATCACGCGCAGCCCACCGGGGTGCACGGCCCAGTGGGCGATGTCGTCGCGACCGAGCCGGTTGCGCGCGAGCAGCGCGTCGACCGGGGTGGCCAGCCCCTTGGCGACGATGTCGGGCAGGTCCGGCGAGAGGGCCATCCGCAGCCCGCTCGCGCTCGGCTCCAGCTTCAGCGCATCGCGGTGTTCGGCGAGGTAGAGCGACTCGACGTCGAGGATGTCCAGTCCGGGGTGGCCGTCGGTGCCGGGGCGGATCACCGCCGATCCGGCGCCGTCCCCGAACAGGGTCAGGACGACGGCCTGCTCGTTGTCGTAGGGCGGGGGTTGCAGGTGCGGCGAGAACATGTCCGCCACCAGCAGCACCGAGATCCCCCCGTTCACCGCGGTCTGGTTGCGGCAGACGTTCAGGCTTGGGACGGCCGCGTAGCAACCGGCCGGTCCCAGCGGCATGCGCTGCGCGTTCTCCCGCATCCCGACCTTGTCGGCGAGGACGTCCAGCCCGGGGACGGCCTGGACGGTGCTGGTGGAGGGGGCGAAGAAGTCGACTTCCTCCGGCGCAACCCCCGCCCGGCTGAGCGCGGTGCCGAGCGCGCGCTCGGCCAGCGGTTCCACCTCGTCACGGGCGCGCAGCATCCGGGTGTGGGTGCTCCAGCCCCTCGGGTCTTCCGCTCTGGGGTCGACGGCGAGCCCCTTGGTCGCGATCTCGGCCTGCGCGGCGATGTGGGTGACCTTGTCGCCTCCCTGCTCGGGCGCGAGGAACGCTGCGATGTCGTGGACCGATACCAGGGCGGGAACGGCCGAGGCCACGCTGGTGATGCGGGCATGGGGCATGGTGGTGCTCCTGGGTCGTCGTTGTGCGGAGGGCGACCGCGGTGGGGGCAACCTACCGAGCGGCCGAGCCCGCGAAGCGGCCGTGGCAAAAACCCGCCAGAGCAAGGGAATGTCCGCTGGCCGCATGCGACTTTCTTGGCCATCGCAACGCAATTCGCGCGGTGAAACGTCCGAACGCGACCCGAGGGGGCAAATCCGACCATGCCCGTCGCTCACGCCGATCCGATCGCCGACAAGCTCCGGATCAACGACCTGCTCCTGCGCTTCGCGCACGCGCTCGACACCAAGGACTTCGACGGCTACGCCGACTGCTACACCCGGGACGGAATCCTCCAGCACACCTGGGGCCGCCACACCGGACGGGACGGACTGGCCGATGCCGTCCGAAAGAACCTCTCCGCCTTCCACCGCACGCAGCACTTCGTCACCAACCACCTGATCGACGTCGAGGGTGATGTCGCCACCTCGCGCGCCAACCTCTACGCGGTGCACCTGCGCACTGAGGACGACCCGGCTCCCTGGGAAGTCGGCGGCACCTACCGGTGCCGGGCGCACCGCACCGCCGACGGCTGGAAGTTCGCGGAGGTCACCATCGACGCGGTCTGGCAGCGGGGCGGTAAGGCAGAACTGGGCGCACTGTGAAAGTCTGATCCATAGTGGACAGTACTCACGGTGCGGCGAGGAGTTCGTAGGACAGCAAGCGATCGGCGTGGTGGTAGACCGGAGTGGTCACCATGACCTCGTCCGCGCCGGTTTCGCCGACCAGGGACTCCAGCCTGCCTCGCACGGTCGCGGGCGAGCCCACCACGACGCTGTGAGCCCGTGCGGCGATCTCCGCACGGTCCTCGGACGTGTAGGGATAGGCCGCTGCATCGTCCGGGCTGGGCAGCAGGATCCGGTTGCCCCGCTTGCGGCTGAACACCTTCAGCCTGGCCGGGCCCGCGAGCCATTCCGCGCGCTCGTCGGTGTCCGCGGCGATGACCGAGACGCTGATCATGACCTGCGGGGCCGGCGACATCGGGGACGGCTGGAACGAGTCCCGGTACACCCGGACCGCTTCCAGCCCCTCCGGGTTCAGGTGATGGGCGAACGCGTAGGGCAAGCCGACCGAACCCGCGAGCTCGGCGCTGGCGGCGCTTGAGCCGAGGATCCACACGCGCGGCGCGTTCCCGACCGCCGGCACCGCCGTGACGGACTGGCCCTCCGCCGGGTCGAAGTAGCTGAGCAGTTCGCGCAGCCGCTCGCCGAACGGAACGTCGTCGGGTACTCGCGAGCCGCGGATCGCCGCGGCGGCATGAGGCGGCCCGCCGGGAGCGCGGCCGAGCCCGAGATCGATCCGCCCGGGATGCAGTGCTTCCAGCGTCCCGAACTGCTCGGCGACCACCAGCGGCGCGTGGTGCGGCAGCAGGACCCCGCCGGAGCCCACGCGGATGCGGCGGGTGGCGGCGGCGATCCGGCCCACCAGCACCGCGGGAGCCGAACTCGCGACCCCGCGCATGCTGTGGTGCTCGGGCACCCAGTACCGGTGGTAGCCCAGTTCCTCCGCGAACCTGGCCAGCTCAACGGTGTTGTGCAGGGCTTGCCGGGCCGTGGAGCCCTGCACGATCGGCGAGGTGTCCAGAACGGACAGCCGCAGGTCGGTCTTCGGCGGTGGCACGCTCCGGATCCTCCCGGACGCAGCCCGCCCCTCCTACCCCGGCGGGCTCAGCGCAGCGTCCTGCGGGCGGTGATCTGCCCGGTGTTGAAGCCTGCCAGGTGGAGCCCGCCGTGGAAGCGGGCGTGCTCGATCTTGAGGCACCGGTTCGTCACGGCCGTCAGCCCCCGGGCCCTGGCGTCGGCGGCGGCCTCCTCGTTGATGATCCCGAGCTGGACCCACAGCACCGGGGCGCCGATCGCGACCGTCTCGTCCACGACACCAGGGAGGTCGGACGCCTTCCGGAAGACGTCCACGATGTCGGGGGTCTCGGGCAGGTCGGCCAGCGACGCGTGCACCGGCAGGCCGAGGACCTGCTGCCCGGCGGCCCTCGGGTTGACGAAGTGGAGCCGGTAGCCGGCGTCCTGGAGCAGGTAGGTCGCGACAAAATAGCTGGCGCGGGCGATGTTGGCGGAAAAGCCCACGATGGCGACCGACTTCGCGGCGCGCAGGATCGCGAGCCGTTGCTTCGCGGTCGGCTCGGTTGCCTGCCTCGGGATCGCGGCGGTCATCAGTCCTCCTTCAGCGCGGCGGTGAGCGCCTGGTCGAGGTCGAAGACGATGTCCTCCACGTCCTCCAGGCCGACGCTGATGCGCACCAGCCCGGGGCCGACCCCGGCGGCGGCGAGCTGGTCCTCGCCGAGCTGGGCGTGGGTGGTGGAGGCCGGGTGGATGACCAGCGTCTTGGTGTCACCGATGTTGGCCAGGTGGCTTGCCAGGTCGACCGACTCGATGAAGCGCCTGCCCGCCTCCCGCCCCCGCCTGATGCCGAAGCTGAAGACGCTGCCGGGGCCGAGCGGGAGGTACTTGCGCGCCCGGTCGTGGTGCGGGTGGCCGGGCAGCCCGGCCCAGTTGACGAACTCGACGCGCGGGTCGGCCCGCAGCCACTCCGCCACCGCGCGGGCGTTGTCGACGTGCTGCTGGACGCGCAGCGGCAGCGTCTCGACGCCCTGGGCGAGCTGCCACGCCGACTGCGGGGACAGCGTCGGGCCGATGTTGCGCAGCTGCTCGGAGCGCAGCCGGGTCAGGAAGGCGTACTCGCCGAAGTTGCCCCACCAGGTGAGGCCGTTGTACTCCGGCACCGGCTCGGTGAACAGCGGGAACCGCGGGTTCGACCAGTCGAAGCGGCCCGACTCGACCACCGCGCCGCCGAGGGTGGTGCCGTGGCCGCCGAGGAACTTGGTGGCCGAGTGGACCACGATGTCGGCACCCCACTCGAACGGCCTGCTCAGGTACGGCGTGGGAATGGTCGAGTCGATCACCAGCGGTACTCCGGCGGCATGCGCGACGTCGGCCAGGCCCTCGATGTCGGCGATCTCGCCCGAGGGGTTGGCGACCGTCTCGGCGAACACCACCTTGGTGCGCTCGGTGATCGCGGCGGCGTAGGCCTCCGGGTCGGCGGAGCTGACGAACGTCGTCTCGACGCCGAACCGCCGCAGCGTGGGGTCGAGCTGGGTGACGGTGCCGCCGTAGAGCTGGGCGGAGGCGACGATGTGGTCACCGGCGCCCACCAGGGACGCGAAGGTGATGAACTCCGCGCTCACCCCCGATGCCGTGGCCACCGCGCCGAGACCGCCTTCGAGGCTGGCGATCCGCTCCTCGAACGCCGCGACCGTCGGGTTGGCCAGGCGGGAGTAGACGTTGCCGTACTTCTGCAGGGCGAAGCGGGCCGCCGCGTCGTCGGTGTCGTCGAAGACGAACGAGGCCGACTGGTAGATCGGCAGCGCCCGCGCCCCGGTCACGGCGTCGGGGATGTTGCCCGCGTGGATCGCCCGGGTGCGGAAGCCGTACGCTCGGTCGGTCCCGTACGCGTCGGTCCCGTACGCCTCGGTCATGGTGTCTCCTGGTCGGTGCGGTGCGCCGGCTCGCCCGGGGCCGGCACGCGGATCATGCGAGGGTGACGTTCACCGGCACCGCGCCGCGCAGCGTGTGGCCGACCGGCGAGCTGGCGAGCACCTTGGCGTGCAGCTCCTCCAGCTTCTCGCGCGGGGCGTCGGAAACGATCGTCACGGTCGCGTCGATGGAGTCGAAGCCCGCGTGCCCCTCGGCCAGGCCGAGGAAGACGTGGAGGTCGACGCCGCCCTTGAGGTCGATGCGCAGGTCGTCGAGCCTGATCCCGGCCACGCTGGCGTTGGCGGCGTAGCCGACGGCGAGGCAGTTGCCGAACGCGCCGAGCAGCTGTTCGACCGGGTTGGCCGCCGCATCGCCACCACCGAGGCTCTTCGGCTCGTCGGACGGGGTGGCCTCGAAGTCGCGCACCCGCGACTCGGAGGCGAAGGCGCCCTTCCAGGTCACGTGCGCGGCCCAGGTGGTCCGCGCCTTGGACGGGTCGTCCTGGATCGCCTGGACGAGACCACCGATTGCCTCGATGTCGACGTCGTTCAGACGCGTGCTGGCGTCGATGCTCATGTGCGCTTCCCATCGTCGGAGATCCGTGGTTGGGCACATGAGAGCAGAGAGTCATGAACGCACAACACCAAGTCCAGATCGTAGGACCTCGTGTCACGGGACCATCAGCGGAACGTGAACGGGCGCTGGACGTCGACCCGCATCCCGTTCCGGCCCGCGGCCTTCGCCGCGTACATCGCTTCGTCCGCGCGGGCGAGGGCGTCGTCGGCGGTGTCGCCGTCGTCGAGCTCGGCATATCCGAGGCTGATGCTGATCGTGCAGGAGCAGTCGCCGATCCGGACGGGGTCATCGAAAGCCGACTGGACGCGCCTGCCGAAATCGCCGGGATCGTCGGGCGCGGGATCGAGGAGAACGACGAACTCGTCACCGCCCATGCGGGCAAGCGTGTCCGCCGGCCTGATCCGGGAACGGATCCGGGCCGCGACCACGCGCAGCGCGGTGTCTCCCGCCTCGTGCCCCAGAAGATCGTTGATCTCCTTGAAATGATCCAGGTCCGCGTACAGGAGACCGACGCGCCGGTCGTGCTGGTCGCGCGGCAGGGCCTTGCCGAGCCGGAACAGCAGGAGGTTCCGGTTCGACGCACCGGTGAGCGGGTCGTGGGTGGCCTGGTAGGCGAGCTGCTGCCGGGCCGCTGACAGCTGGCGCAGCGTCATGAGCTGCCGCAGGACGACCAGCGCCACCACGCCGATCAGGGCGTAGACCTCCCCCACCTGCGGCTGGCCCGTGGAAATCGTTGTGAACAGGGTGAATCCGCATACCAGGGCGAACGGAACGTACGGCAGGAACAGCAAGGGCATGCGGAGCTTGATGCGCGAGAACCGGCGACCGGGCGCGAACGCGGCCAGCAGGAACAGCATCGGCCCGAGCATGTACCCCACGTCCGCCAGCGGCGGCGCCGTCAGCGAGTGGCCGATCGTGTAGACGTAAGCGGTGTCGGAAAGACCGATCGCGACGAGACCGGAAACCAGCCACAGCAAGGGGAGTCGCAGGATTCCGCACAACGCGACCGCGAACAGGACTGCGACGACGATCAGGACCAGGTCGGCCATCGTGTAGGACGCCACCATGACAAGCCTGCCGACGCGGACGCCGTCGGCGTGCCGGACCGAGTCGAACGCGAGCTTCCAGCTCAGCGCCAGCAGGCTCCCCGCGATGATCAGCCCGTCGAGCATGACGACCGCGCGTGGCGGCGCCACCCCGTGTTCGTCGGTCTTCCCGTGGTCCTTCTTGACCAGGCTCAGCACGGCGAAGAAGGCGAAGAGCGGGAGTCCCAGGTAGAGGGCGTTCGCGGCGTTCGGGAAGGTCATCGGGTCGATGCCGCGGTACCAGGCCCACAGCGAGTGGGCGGTGGTGAACCAGGCGAGCGCCACGACCATGAGCCATCGCCACCGCCGCTCGTCCCCCGTCCGGCACCACCCGGTCCACGCGAACGCCGCGGCCGCGGCGACCGAGCCCAGCACACCGGTCAGGTCGGCGACCAGTTCGCTGATCCGGGGCGGCAAGAAACCTGACAGCACCAGGACGACGGCAGCGGTGGCCACGACGGCCACGCTGACCGCCATGCGGTGCCAAGGCTGTCGCTCAAGCATGCCCAGACCTGGTCGGGTGTCGCGGGGGCCGCGTCCGGTGTGGACGATCATGGCCCGGTTGAGCCAACGCGGTGACAGCACACGATGGACCCGAGGCCGCCCGCTGTCAAGGGGCGGTCCTGGCTACCGCCAGGTAGCCCGGTCGACGCCGCGAGCAGGAAAGATCCGCCCGGGAAGCCTCGGCGCAACCCTTGACGACCGCCCACCGGTCACCCATCCTTGTTGCTCATTACGCCCCTTGTTCTGCTATCCGCAACACACTGCGGATGCTTGTGACTCCGCGGCCGACTCCCCGACCGCTGCGCACCGCCTGCGGTGCGGTGCGCCGAAAATTCTTCCCGACTCCGCGGGTCGGACACCGAATTCCCGTCGTCAACGACGAGACGAGAGGAGGCGGCGTCCACACCGGACGTCGAACGGCATGACTGCGCACAACCCCACCACTCCCCCCGATCCCGGTCCCGATCCCGGCGAGGAATCCGGCAGACCAGCCCGGATCGACCGCACGGTCTTCGGCATTTCCGCCGCCCTGGTCCTTGCCTTCGTCGCCTGGGGCCTGTGGCGCACCGACTCGCTCAGCGCGCTGTCCTCGACGGTGCTCGACTGGCTGATCGTCAACGGCGGCTGGGCGTTCGTCCTCGTCGCCACCGGCCTGGTCGTCTTCGCGCTCTGGCTGGCCGCGAGCCGCTACGGGCGGATACCCCTCGGCTCGGACGACGAGCCCGCCGAGTTCAGGACGGTGTCCTGGGTGGCGATGATGTTCAGCGCGGGCATGGGCATCGGGCTGATGTTCTACGGCGTCAGCGAACCGCTCGCGCACTTCGCCGAACCCCCGCCCGGAACCGTCCCGCCCGGCAGCGACGCGGCGGTGGAGACCGCGATGGCCACCTCGCTGTTCCACTGGACGCTGCACCCGTGGGCGATCTACGCGGTGGTGGGCCTGGCCATCGCCTACAGCAGCTTCCGCCGCGGTCGCAAGCAGCTGATCAGCGCGGTGTTCGCGCCGCTGCTCGGACGGCGCACCGCGAGCGGTCCGCTGGGCAAGCTGATCGACGTGCTGGCGATCTTCGCGACGCTGTTCGGCTCCGCAGCGTCGCTGGGGCTCGGCACGCTGCAGATCGGCAGCGGGCTCCAGGCCAGCGGCTGGCTGTCCGGCTCCCCCGCCGTCGGGCTGCTGGTCGCGGTGATCGCGGTGCTGACCGTCGCGTTCATCGCCTCGGCGGTGTCGGGCGTGGCCAAGGGCATCCAGTGGCTGTCCAACATCAACATGGTGCTCGCCGCGGTTCTCGCGGTGTTCCTGCTCGTGGTGGGGCCGACCGTGTTCATCCTCGACCTGGTGCCGTCGGCGATCGGGAACTACTTCCGGCACATGGGCGAGATGACCGCGCGCACCGGGGCGACCGGCGGCGCGGCCATGCAGCAGTGGCTGTCGACCTGGACGATCTTCTACTGGGCGTGGTGGATCTCCTGGACCCCGTTCGTCGGGATGTTCATCGCGCGCATCAGCCGCGGGCGCACCATCCGGCAGTTCGTCTGCGGCGCGCTGCTCGTGCCCGCCGCGGTGAGCGTGGTGTGGTTCGCCATCTTCGGCGGGACCGCGATCGACGCCCAGCGCCACGGGACCGACCTGGCCGCCGCCGGAGCACCGGAGGCGCAGCTGTTCGACGTGCTGGCGCGCTTCCCGCTGGGCGCCGCCACCGGTGTGCTCGTCATGGTCCTCGTGGCGATCTTCTTCGTCTCCGGCGCCGACGCCGCGTCCATGGTGATGGGCACGCTGTCGCAGCGCGGGTCCATCCACCCGAGGTGTTCGGTGGTCGTCTTCTGGGGCGTCGCCACCGGAGCTGTCGCGGCGGTGATGCTGATGGTCGGCGGCGGTACCGACAACGCGCTGACCGGCTTGCAGAACCTGACGATCATCGCGGCGGCGCCGTTCACCGTCGTGATAGTCCTGCTCTGCGTCTCGCTCGTGCGTGACCTGCGCAGCGATCCGCTGATCCTGCGCGCCGAGAAGGGCGCCGAGCTCATCGAGGAGGCCGTCCTCACCGGTGACGACCGCTACGACGGCGACTTCCAGCTCCAGGTGTCGGCCGGGCCCGCGACCGAAGAAGCGGCTCCCCCGGCCGGATCAGCCGAGGAAGCCGCTGGTGATGAGCGAGAGGAAGTGCCCGTCAGTCGCGCTTGACCCAGTCGTCGCACTCGCGCCGATGGTGATCGGCTGCTGCCGTTGCCCGGGGTGGACCTCAGTCTCCTCGGGCAACGGCAGCAACCGGTCCCGGATGGACGCCACGATCACGCCAAAGTCCGAACAGGAACGACCGGTCGCCCCAGGACGGCCGGACCCACGACAGAAGCGGCTCCCCCGGCCGGATCAGCCGAGGAAGCCGCTCATGGTGAGCACGACGAAGTACCCGTCAGCCGCGCGCAACCCAGCCGTCAAACCCACGCCGGATCACCCGTGAAAACCCTGGCCGGACTCGGAGGACAAGCACACCGCGCCCAGCGCGTGCAGCACATGCAGCTCAACACCAGCCACCCGCAGGACCTGGTAGTCGGGTGCCGGCCGGACGACAGAAGCGGCTCCCCCGGCCGGATCAGCGGGGGGAGCCGCTCATGGCGAGTACGACGAAGTGCCCGTCAGTCGCGCTTGACCCAGTCGTCGAACTCGAGCCGGACCGCGCCGATGGTGGTCGACTCGCCGTGCCCGGGGTGCACCTCGGTCTCCTCGGGCAACGGCAGCAGCCGGTCCCGGATGGACGCCACGATCACGTCGAAGTCCGAGAAGGAACGGCCGGTCGCCCCGGGACCACCGGCGAACAGCGTGTCACCGGTGAAGACCGTGGCCAGGCTCGGGAAGTACAGGCAGACCGCGCCGGGCGCGTGTCCCGGCGTGTGCAGCACGTGCAGTTCGACACCGGCCACCTGGATGACCTGGTTGTCGGCGAGGTCGCCGTCCGGCTCGCTGTCCGGGTGCGTGAGGTCCCACAGCACCCGGTCCTCCGGGTGCAGCAGGATCGGCGCGTTCACCTCCGCGGCCAGCTCCGGTGCTTTGCGCACGTGGTCGTCGTGGGCGTGGGTGCAGACCACCGCCAGCACCCGGCGCCCGCCGACGACCTCGCGGATCGCGGCGACGTCGTGCGGCGCGTCGATGACCACGCACTCGTGGTCATCGCCCACCACCCACACGTTGTTGTCCACGTCGAAGGTCCCACCGTCGAGCGAGAACGTGCCCGAGGTGACGGTGTGATCGATGCGCGCGGTCATCAGAACACCACCACCGAACGCAGCACCTCACCGCGGTGCATCTTCTCGAACGACTCCTCGACCTGGTCGAGCGCGATCTCCTCGGTGACGAACTTCTCCAGCGGCAGCCTGCCCTGCTGGTACATCTCGACCAGCATCGGGAAGTCCCTGCTGGGCAGGCAGTCGCCGTACCAGCTCGACTTCAGCGCGCCACCGCGGGCGAACACGTCGATCAGCGGCAGCTCCAGCTTCATCTCCGGCGACGGAACCCCGACCAGCACGACCGTGCCCGCCAGGTCCCTGGCGTAGAACGCCTGGGTGTAGGTCGCCGGGATGCCGACGGCGTCGATCACCACGTCGGCGCCGTTGCCGTCGGTGAGCTCCCGGATGGCCTCCACCGAGTCGGTCTCGGCGGCGTTGACGGTGTGCGTGGCGCCGAACTCGCGCGCCCACTCCAGCTTCACCGGGTCGGTGTCCACGGCGATGATCCGCCGGGCCCCGGCCAGGTTCGCGCCGGCCACCGAGCCGCTGCCGACGCCACCGCAGCCGATCACCGCGACCGAGTCGCCCGGACCGGCCTGCCCGGTGTTGACCGCCGCGCCGATCCCGGCCATCACGCCGCAGCCGAGGAGGCCGACCACCGCGGGCCGGGCGGACGGGTCCACCTTTGTGCACTGCCCGGAGTGCACAAGCGTCTTCTCCGCGAACGCACCGATCCCCAACGCGGGCGACAGCGGCGTGCCGTCGTCGAGCGTCATGGGCTGGGAGGCGTTGTGGGTGGAGAAGCAGTACTGCGGCCTGCCGCGCCGACACGCGCGGCAGTTGCCGCAGACCGCGCGCCAGTTCAGCACGACGAAATCGCCCGGTTCGAGGTCCTCGACCCCTTCCCCGACGGAATCCACGACGCCTGCGGCCTCGTGGCCGAGCAGGAACGGGAACTCGTCGTTGATCCCGCCCTCCCGGTAGTGCAGGTCGGTGTGGCAGACACCGCACGCCTGCACGCGCACCACGGCTTCACCCGGCCCGGGGTCCGGGACATGGATCGTCGCCACCTCGACCGGCTTTCCCTTGCCGGCGGCCACGATCCCACGTACTTCGGTCACTGGGTACTCCTGTTCGGTTGCTAGTCGGAACTGCCGGTTCTGCCGCTATGCCGCGGCGCTGGGACGCCCGTACTCGGAGGCGGCATCGGCCAGCCAGTCCGCAAGGTATCGGGAGAACGAGGAACGCACGAACACCCAGAACTCCGGCGGTTCGACGGAGTTGCGGACCAGGACCACCTCGGCATGCGCGAGCATCGTCTGCGCGCAACGCCCCGCCTCGAAGCTGCGCGGGTGCAGGTCGAGGGCGCAGCCCTTGCTCAGGAGCTCCTCCGCCTTCGGCCCGGCCACCCGCACGACGGTGCGGTGCGCGGAAACGTCCACAATCGACGCGTGCTCCCCGGCCAGCGCTTCGGTCAGCGTGCTCTGGATCTCCTCGGCACTGCCCTGTGCACCGACCAGAAGCCATTCGTCGGGGCCCATCCACAGCACCCGGACGGTCTCGGACGCCGCGACCTCGCCGGGCTGGGTCGGGAGCATCGTTCCCAGCGCGGTGCCCGCGCGTTCGGCCCCCGCGCCCTTGGGGTCGGCGCGGAGCGTGATCTGCGCCTGGAACGGGACTTCGCCGATCTCCACCACGCCCGGGACGGATGCCTGCGCCAGCAGGTCCGCGCGGGCGGCCAGCGGAGATTCGCCGTGGTTGTCAGCCATCTCGGCGCGCTCCTTCCTCGTCGTAGAAGACGGGCTCGGTGATCTTGACCGCGGCGAGCCGGTCGCCCGCGGTGGAGTAGATGGTCTCGCCGATGCGGTCGCGGCCCCCCTTGACCAGGGCCAGGGCGAATCCCCGCTCCAGCACGGCGCTGCGGTAGCTGGACGTGACGTGGCCGAGCATCGGAACCGGCGGTTCGGGCAGCTCGGGGTGCTCGACGAGCTGCGCTCCCTCTTCGAGCACGAGGTCCTCGTCGACGGGCAGCAATCCGACCAGGTGCTTGCGGTCCG
The DNA here is from genome assembly GCF_039534165.1 of Saccharopolyspora taberi. Taxonomy (NCBI): domain Bacteria; kingdom Bacillati; phylum Actinomycetota; class Actinomycetes; order Pseudonocardiales; family Pseudonocardiaceae; genus Saccharopolyspora; species Saccharopolyspora taberi. The sequence goes on from NZ_BAAAUX010000014.1 coordinate 787,236, forward strand.
TGCGCGTCGTGTCGGCGCGGCTGAAGGAACGCATGCCCAGGAAGTCGTCCTTCTTCTTCGACACCGCCCAGCCCATGCCGAGATCGTGCGGGGTGACCGTTCCGTCGGTGTCCTGCCCGACGATGGGGAAACCCTTCTCCGCACGCAGGACGTGCATCGTCTCGGTCCCGTAGGGCGTGATGTCCAGCGGCGCACCGGCTTCGACCAGCGCGTCCCAGAGCTCCCGCCCGTGCCACCACGGAACGTTGATCTCGAAGGCGAGCTCGCCGGAGAAGCTGATCCGGCACACCCGCGCCTGCCGCCCCGCGATGGTCCCGGTCTGCCAGGACATGAACGGGAAGCTGTCGTTGTCGAGGTCGATGTCGGTCGCCACGCGGGCCAGCACCTCGCGGGACTTCGGACCGGCGAGGGCGACGGTGGCCCACTGCTCGGTGACCGAGGTGAGGTGCACCTGCAGGTGCGTCCACTCGGTCTGCAGCCAGTCCTCCAGCCAGGACAGCACGCCGGCCGCCCCACCGGAGGTGGTGCTGATCAGGTACCGGTTCTGGCCGGTGCGCATCACCGTGCCGTCGTCGAAGACCATGCCGTCGGCGGTGCACATCAGGCCGTAGCGGATGCGTCCGAGCTTGAGGGTGCTCATCTTGTTCGTGTAGACGAGGTCGAGGAACTCGGCCGCGTCCGGGCCCTGCACGTCGATCTTGCCCAGGGTCGAGACGTCCTGGATGCCGACGCCCTCCCGGACGGCCCGGCACTCGCGCAGGACGGCCGCCTCCATGTCCTCGCCGGGACGCGGGAAGTACCAGGGCCGCTTCCACTGCCCCACGTTCTCGAACGGGGCGCCCTGCTCGACGTGCCAGTCGTGCATGGCGGTGACCCGCACCGGGTCGTAGAGATCACCGCGGTCGCGGCCGGCCAGCGCGGCGAAGCTCACCGGCGTGTACGGGGCGCGGAAGGTCGTCGTGCCGACATCGGCGATGTCGCGGCCCAGGACCTCGGTGATGATGCCGGTGGACAGGATGCCCGAGGTCTTGCCCTGGTCGTGGGCGGTGCCGATCGTCGTGTAGCGCTTGACGTGCTCGACCGAGTCCAGGCCGGCCCCGACCGCGCGGCGGATGTCGGCGACCGTGGCGTCGCGCGCGAAGTCGACGTACTGGTTCGTCCCCGCCGAGTCCGAGGGGCTGGGCACCAGCCAGACGTTGCCGCCGGCCAGGACCGGCGGCTTCTTCGCGCTGGGAAGCGCGCAGGTCTCCGCGTGGAAGCCGGCGGCGGTGGCCGCGTCCCGGCCCGCTTCGGCACCGGAGGCGAGGCAGTCGGCCGTCGCGAAGATCCCGGCCGCCGCACCGGCCGAACGCACCGACCGCGCGTGCTGGTCGGGCACGAACGCGCCGATGTCCTCGGCGAACCGGAGGGTTCCCCGCGACTGGCTGTGCAGGTGCACCGCCGGGCTCCAGCCGCCGGACACCAGCAGGAGGTCGCAGGCGAGCACGTGCTGCACGTCGGTGACACGGTTGCCGTCGGCCTCCCAGTGCGCCATGTGCACCCGGGAGATGCGGGCGTTGCCGGAGGTGCTGGCGATCACCGATCCGGTGTGGATGGTGATTCCCCGCTGGACGCAACGGGAAGCCCAGTAGGTGGACACGACCTCGCGCGTGTCGATGATCGTCGAGACCGTCACCCCGGCGTCGTGCAGGTCGACCGCCGCCGCGTACGCGCTGTCGTTGGTGGTGAACACGACCGCGCGGGTGCCGGGCGCGACCCCGTACCGGTGCAGGTAGGTACGGGCGGAGCCGGCCAGCATCGTGCCCGGCCGGTCGTTGCCCGCGAACGCCAGCGGACGCTCGTGCGAGCCGGTCGCCAGGACCACCTCCCTGGCGCGGATCCGCCAGATCCGCTGCCTGCTGAAGGCTTCGTCGCCCCGGTTCTCCACCGCGACGAGGTAGTTGTCGTCGTAGTGGCCGAAAACGGTCGTGCCCGGCAGCTGACGCACCTCGGGGAACGCGTCCAGCTCGGCGACGACGCCGCGCACCCACTCGGTGGCGGGCAGATCGTCGAGGCGCTCGCCGGTGCCCAGCAGGCTGCCGCCGAACTCGGTGTCGGCATCGGCGATGATCACGCGTGCGCCGCTGCGCGCCGCGCTCAGCGCGGCGGCCAGACCGGCAGGTCCCGCTCCCACGACGAGCACGTCGCAGTGGGCGTGCATGGTGTCGTACCGCGCGGGATCGTCCTCAGTGGCCAGACGACCCTGGCCAGGCAGCCCGGTGGCTTCCAGGCCGTCGATCAGCGGGACCGTGGTCGCGGTCAGCATCGGCTCCGGGAACGGCTTCTCGATCTGCACCAGCGCGTTCGGTTCCTCGGCACCGGCGGCCATGATGCCGCGCGGGCGGCCGTGCTTGATGCTGGTGCCGACCTGGTGGACGCCGTTGGCCAGCAGCGCCGAGGCGAGCGTGTCGCCCTGGTAGCCCAGGTACTCGGTGCCGTCGAAGCGGAATCGCAGCGGGCGGTCGCGGTCGACCCGGCCCCGCGCGGCAAGCCTGAACTCGTTGGTCACCTCGTCACCGTCCTCGCAGTGTTGGTGCTGTCGTCGGCCTGGATCTCGTTGGTGACGGTGTCGCGGTGGACGTTGAACCACCGGCGGCACCCCGCCGCGTGCACCCAGCGTTCGGCGAAGTACCCCTTGGGGTTGCTCCGGTAGAACAGGAACCGCGCCCAGTCCTCATCGGACACGGCCTGCGGGTTCTCCGGGTAGCGGACGTCGGCGTCTCCGCCGTAGTGGAACTCGTTCTCGTCGCGCGGCCCGCACCACGGGCAGGGGATGAGCATCATGGGGGTCTCCTAGTGTGCGACGCCGGCCGCGCCGTGCTCGTCGACGAGTGCGCCGGTGGTGAAGCGTTCGAGGGAGAACGGGGCGTTGAGCGGGTGCGGCCGGTCGTTGGCGATCGTGTGCGCGAAGCACCAGCCGACGCCCGGGGTGGCCTTGAAGCCGCCGGTTCCCCAGCCGCAGTTGACGTAGAGCCCGTCCAGCGGGGTCAGGCCCATGATCGCCGAGGCGTCCGGGGTGACGTCGACGACTCCGGCCCAGGTCCGCAGGACGTGCGCCCGCGCGAACATCGGGAACAGCTCGACCGCGGCGGCCATCTGGCGTTCGATGGTGTGGAACGCACCGCGCTGCGAGTAGGAGTTGTACGCGTCGATCCCGGCGCCGAGCACGAGTTCTCCCTTGTGCGCCTGGGAAACGTAGACGTGCACGGCGTTGGACATCACGACCGTCGGGTGCACCGGCTCCAGCAGCTCGGAAACCAGCGCCTGCAACGGGTGGCTCTGGATCGGCAGCTGGAGCCCGACCGAGTCCGCCAGCACCGAGGTGTGCCCCGCTGCGGCCAGCGCGACCTTGCCCGCGCGGATGGTGCCCCGCGTGGTCTCGACGCCCACGATCTTGTCGCCGACCCGCTCGAACCCGGTCACCTGGCAGTTCTGCACCAGGTCGACGCCCATGCGGTCGAGCTCGCGGGCGAAGCCCCACGCGACGTAGTCGTGCTTGGCGATGCCGGCCCGCGGCTGCCAGGTCGCCCCCAGCACCGGGTACCGGATGTCGGGCGAGGTGTTCAGGATCGGGCAGATCTCCTTGACCTGCGCGGGATCCAGCCACTCGGCGTCGATGCCGTTGAGCCTGTTGGCGTTGACCCGCCGGACGCTGTCGCGCACGTCCTGCAGGGAGTGGGCGAGGTTGAGGACGCCGCGCTGGCTGAACAGCAGCGGGTAGTCCAGCTCCTCCTCCAGCCCTTCCCACAGCTTGAGCGCGTGCTCGTAGAGCCCGGCGCTTTCGTCCCACAGGTAGTTGGACCGGATGATCGTGGTGTTGCGGGCCATGTTCCCGCCCGCGAGCCAGCCCTTCTCCAGCACGGCCACGTTGGTGATGCCGTGGTTCTTGGCCAGGTAGTACGCCGTGGCCAGACCGTGTCCGCCACCGCCCACGATGACGACGTCATAGGTGGACCTGGGCTCGGGTGAGCGCCACAACCAGTCCGGGTGTTCGGGCAGGTCGGCGCCGGGAGTGCGCGGCGTCATCGGACATCTCCGTTCGGGTCGGGGCGAGGCGCGGGCGCGAGCGCACCTGGCGAACAACAGACATTTCTCTGACATATCAGTTGTCGCTTAGCCTAGGTAGCACCTGCTCCGGGGTCAAGTGTTGACCTCGCCCCGCCGCCCGCCTACTCTGCCGTCCAGTTGATATATCAGAGCTACATTACAGATATACCTAGCTCCGCGACCTCAGGTCCGCAGCCCGCGAGCGAGCCCCGCGGGACACCCGTCAACCCCGTCTTCGCCGCCGAGGACGACCAGTAAGGAGACCAGCATGAGCACGACACCTCGCGTCGTCATCATCGGAGCCGGGATCGTCGGCGCGAACCTGGCCGACGAGCTGACCCAGCGCGGCTGGAACCGCATCACCGTCGTCGACCAGGGACCGCTGCCGTTCACCGGGGGCTCCACCTCGCACGCGCCCGGGCTCGTCTACCAGACCAGCTCGTCGAAGACGATGAGCGGCTTCGCGCAGTACACCGTGGACAAGTTCCGGGGCCTCGACGTCGACGGCGGGTGGTGCTTCAACCAGGTCGGCGGCCTCGAGATCGCCACCACCCCGGAGCGCCTCGCGGAACTGCACCGCAGGCAGGGGTGGGCCACCGCCTGGGGCATCCCCGGCGAGGTCGTCGGGCCGGAGGAGTGCGCCCGGCTGCACCCGCTGCTCGACCAGGACAAGGTCCTCGGCGGATTCCACACCCCCACCGACGGGCTGGCCAAGGCCTCCCGCGTCGTCGTGGCGCTGGCCAGGCGCGCCGAGTCCCGGGGTGCCGAGTTCCGGGGTTCGACCCGGGTCGTGGGGATCAACCAGCACGGCGGACGCGTCACCGGCGTCCAGACCGACGGCGGGGAGATCCCCGCCGACATCGTCGTGTCCTGCGCGGGGTTCTGGGGCCAGGCCGTCGGTGACATGGTCGGCATGCGGGTGCCGCTGCTGCCGCTGGCGCACCAGTACGCGCGGACCGGGCAGATCGCCGACCTGGTCGGCCGCAACGACGAGCAGATCGAGGCGCGGCTGCCGATCCTGCGCCACCAGGACCAGGACCTCTACTACCGCGAGCACAACGACTGCATCGGCATCGGCACCTACGCCCACCGCCCGATCCCGGTCCGGCTCAGCGAGCTGCCCGAGGCCGAGGACGGCGGCCCCACCGAAACGGCGATGCCGTCGATGCTGCCGTTCACCGAGGAGGACTTCGCCCCGTCCTGGGAGCACAGCCAGGCGCTGCTGCCCGCGCTGCGCTCGGCCAAGGTTGAGACCGGCTTCAACGGGATCTTCTCCTTCACCCCCGACGGCGGGCCGCTGATCGGCGAGTCCCCCGACGTCGCCGGGTTCTGGATCGCCGAGGCCGTGTGGGTCACCCACTCCGCGGGCGTCGCCAGGTCCGTGGCCCAGCTGCTGGTGGACGGCCGCAGCGAGCTCGAACTGCACGGCTGCGACGTGCACCGCTTCGACGAGGTCGAGATCACCGAGGACTACGTCGACGAGACCTCGAAGCAGAACTTCGTCGAGATCTACGACGTCCGCCACCCGCTCCAGCCCAAGCTCTCGCCCCGCGACCTGCGCGTCAGCCCGTTCCACGCGCGCCAGAAGGAGCTCGGCGCCGTCTTCCTCGAAGCCCACGGCTGGGAGCGTCCGCACTGGTACGAGGCCAACGCCCCGCTGGTCAAGGACCTGCCCACCGAGTGGCAGCCGCGGCCCCGGGACGCCTGGTCGGGGATGTTCCACTCCCCCATCGCCGCGGCCGAGGCGTGGAAGACCCGCAACGCGGTCGCCATGTACGACATGACCCCGCTCAAGCGGCTGGAGGTCAGCGGGCCCGGGGCGCTGCCCCTGCTCGACCGGCTGACCACCGGCAAGATGGACAAGTCGATCGGCTCGGTCACCTACACCCTCGTGCTCGACGAGACCGGCGGCATCCGCAGCGACATCACCGTGGCGCGGCTCGGCGAGCAGCAGTTCCAGATCGGCGCCAACGGCAACCTCGACCTGGACTACCTGCGCCGCCAGGCGCCGGACGACCACAGCGTGCAGCTGCGCGACATCACCGGCGGCACCTGCTGCATCGGCGTGTGGGGCCCGCTCGCCCGCGACCTGGTGCAGCCGCTGAGCCACGACGACTTCTCCCACGAGGGCCTGAAGTACTTCCGCTGCAAGTCCGCGCACATCGCGGGAATCCCGGTCACCGCCATGCGGGTGTCCTACGTCGGCGAGCTCGGGTGGGAGATCTACACCAGCGCCGAGTTCGGCCAGCGGCTCTGGGACGCGCTCTTCGAGGCCGGCCGCGAACTCGGTGTCGTCGCCGCGGGCCGCGCCGCGTTCAACAGCCTCCGGCTGGAGAAGGGCTACCGCGCCTGGGGCACCGACATGACCACCGAGCACAACCCCTACGAAGCCGGGGTCGGGTTCGCGGTGCGGCGCCAGAAGGGCGAGTTCGTGGGCCGCGACGCGCTGGAGGGGATCGACGCCGAGACCGTGTCCCGGCGCCTGGCGTGCCTGACGATCGACGACGGCCGCAGCGTCGTGCTCGGCACGGAGCCGGTGTTCCTCGACGGCGCGCCCGCCGGGTACGTCACCTCCGCCGCCTTCGCCCACACGATCGGCACCCCGATCGCCTACGCCTGGCTCCCCGCCTCCGCGACCGTCGGCACGCAGGTCGAGATCCAGTACTTCGACCGCAGGGTCCGCGCCACCGTGGCCGCCGAACCGCTGGTCGACCCGGAGATGCACCGCATCCGACGCTGATCATCGGAAAGCCCTACCAGAAAAGGACTTCCATGCGTTCAGACACCATCAGCACGTTCCTGAGCGACCTGTCCGCCCGGAAACCGGCCCCGGGCGGCGGCGCCACCGCCGCGCTGCACGCGGCCCAGGGCGCGGCACTGGTCGCGATGGTCGCCCGCTACAGCAGCGGGCCGAAGTACGCCGAGCACGCCACGACCATCGAGCGCGTGCGGGACACCGCCGACGACCTGCGCGAGCTCGCGCTTGACCTGGCCGAGCAGGACATCTCGGCGTTCGGCGCGGTCGGCGCGGCCTACGGGCTGCCCAAGGAGACGCCCGAGGACAAGACCGCCCGCTCCCGGGCGATCGCCGCCGCGCTGGCGGAGGCCGGTCGCGTACCGGCGCACGTCGTCGCGGTCGCCGACCAGGTCGTCGCGCTGGCCGAGGAACTGCGCCCGCTCGGCAACCCCAACGTCATCAGCGACATCGCGGCGGCGGCCGACGCCGCCCGCGCTGCGGCGTCCACCGCGCGGATCAACGTCGAGATCAACCTGTCCGCCTCCAGCGAGCTGGAGAACGCGGCCGAGCTGGTCGAGGCGATCTCCGGAACCGACGAGATCATCCTGCAGGCCGAAAAGACCACCGCCGCCGTACGGGAGCAGATCCTGCGATGACCACCATCCCCTCCTCGGCGACCTCGTCCCTGGCGACGAGGACCCTCGCCGGCACCCAGCTCGCCCGCGACATCCGTGCCGAAGTCACCGCGACGGCGGCCGAACTCACCCTGGGCGGCGTCACCCCGCGCCTGGCCGTCGTGGTCGCCACCGACGACGAGTCCAGCGCCTGGTACGTCCGCTCGATCGCCAAGACGGCGGCGAAGTCCGGAATCCTGTGCGACGTCGTGGATCTCGGCGCGGACGCGACCGCGGACGACATCCGCGCCTCGCTTGCCGCGCTCAGCACCGACCCCGAGGTGCACGGGATCATCCTGCAGACGCCGCTGCCGCCGGGCGCGGACTTCGAGGACCTGGCCGCCTCGATCGCCCCGGAGAAGGACGTCGACGGCGCCAATCCCCTGTCGCTGGGCCGCCTCGCCGCGGGACTGCCCGCCTACGCCCCGGCGACCGCGGCGGCGGTGCTGGCGCTGCTCGACCACTACGAGGTACCGCTGTCCGGCCGGACCTGCGTGGTGGTCGGACGTTCCAACGTGGTCGGCAAGCCCGCGGCGCAGCTGCTGCTGCAACGCGACGCGACGGTGACGGTCTGCCACCGCTACACCCGGGACCTCGACAACTACACCCGGACCGCCGACGTCCTGGTGGTGGCGGTCGGCCGTCCGGGCCTCATCACGGCCCAGCACGTCACCGGCGACACGGTCGTCATCGACGTCGGCACGAACCCCACCGCGGACGGCGGCCTGGTCGGCGATGTCGACGAAGCCGCCGTGAGCGGCCTGGTTTCCGGCCTGACGCCGGTGCCGGGCGGGGTCGGACCGGTCACCACCGCGCTGCTGCTCAAGCACACGGTCCACAACGCGGCGCGCTCGTAGGGAATCCATGACGAACACCTCCGAACTCGTCACCACCGAGCCGAAGCCTCGCGTCGACCGGTTGACGCAGCGGCTGCGCGATCCGCGGCCGCTGCTGTGCGGAATCGTCAACGTCACGCCGGATTCCTTCTCCGACGGCGGTTCCTGCCTCGACCACGCCGCCGCGGTCGCGCGCGGGCTGCGGCTCGCCGACGAGGGCGCCGGCATCATCGACGTCGGCGGTGAGTCCACCCGCCCCGGCTCGCGCCAGCCCGGCGTCGCCGAGGAGCTGGAGCGGGTGGTCCCGGTCATCGAGCGGCTGACGCGGGCCACCTCGGTTCCGGTGTCCGTCGACACCTCGCGTGCGGAGGTGATGCGCGCCGCGGTGGCGGCAGGCGCCAGCATGATCAACGACGTGCGGGCGCTGCAAGAGCCGGGCGCGGTGCGGGCCGCGGCGGAGCTGGGCGTGCCGGTGTGCCTGACGCACATGCTGGGCTCACCCGCGACCATGCAACGCGATCCGCGCTATGACGACGTCGTCGGCGAGGTCGTGGCCTTCCTCCGCCGGCGCGTCGAGGAGTGCTCGGAGGCGGGGATTCCGGACGGGCATGTCGTCGTCGATCCCGGCTTCGGGTTCGGCAAGACGCTGGAGCACAACCTGGAGCTGCTGGCGTCGTTGCCGACCCTGGGACAGCTCGGCCTGCCGATCATGGTCGGGCTGTCCCGCAAGGCCATGCTCGGCCAGATCACGGGCCGCCCGGTGCGGCACCGCCGGACGGCGTCGGCCACCGCGGCCGTGCTGGCGGTGCAGCGCGGGGCCAGGATCCTCCGCGTCCACGACGTCGCGGCGACCAGCGACGCGCTGAAGGTGCTCGACGCGCTCGCGTCGGTGGAGGTGCCGCGGTGAACCCGCGGCACCGGGCCGGCTCAGGTGGCCGACCTGATCGCCTTCTCGAACCCGATGACGTGTTCGCGGGCGAGTTTGGCGACCTTGTCGGCTTCGCCTTCGGCGATCCCGCGCAGCAGCGCGACGTGCTCGCCCACGTGCCGGTCGAAGTGCTGCATCCGGTCCAGGAACAGGCAGAAGATCCGCGTGGCGAGGTTGTCGTAGCGGACCAGCGTGTCCTCGAGGTGCGGGTTGCCCGCGGCGCGGTAGATCGCCCGGTGCACGTGCAGGTCCCAGCGCATCAGGTCGGAGCGGTCGAGGGTGGTCACGTCGAGGGCTTCGATCTGGTCGGCCAGCTCGGCCAGCTGGGCCTTGACCTCGCGGCCCGCGGCCTGCGCGGCGCGGCGGGCCGCCAGCGGTTCGAGCTGCACGCGGATCTCGGAGATGTAGGCCAGGTCGGTGATGTCCACCCCGGTCGCGAAGGTGCCGCGGCGCGGGTAGGACACCACCAGCCGCTCCCCCTGCAACCGCTTGAGCGCCTCCCGTACCGGGGTGCGGCCGATCCCCAGCGACTCGCTCAGCGCGGCGTCGTCGATCGGTGCCATCGGCGGGATGTCCAGCATGATCAACAGGTCCTGGATCGCGACGTAGGCGCGGTCGGCCAGTGATGCGGGCGTCTGCTCGAGCTCCTGAGGGGTAGTGGTCACAGGTCCCATCTTAGGCCCTCCCGTCCAAGCACCGGAACAAATCCACAGCAAAACTATACAACTTACATTCAACTGATATATTAGTCGTGCTTCCATTGGGTCCCACCGCCCAGCCAACACCCCGGGGGTGCGTATGACCATCTCAGTGTTCGACCTGTTCAAAGTGGGGATCGGGCCGTCGAGCTCGCACACGGTCGGCCCGATGCGGGCCGCCCACCTGTTCGTCACCAGGCTCGCCGAGTCGGGAGCCCTGCGCCGGACGGGCGCGGTGCGCTGCGAGCTGTTCGGCTCCCTCGGCGCCACCGGGCACGGCCACGGCAGCGTCAAGGCCGTCGTCCTCGGCCTCGCGGGCGAACAGCCGCACCTCGTCGACCCGGTCGCGGCCGAACCCACGGTCCGCGCGGTGCGCGAGGAGGGGTGGATCCTGCTCGGCGGGGACCACAAGGTCCCGTTCTCCACCGACGAGGACATCGTCCTGCACCGCAACAAGCGGCTGGACTTCCACAGCAACGGCATGGTGTTCGAAGCCCGCGACCCGGAGGGCGCGCTGCTGGAACGCCGCGAGTACTACTCGGTCGGCGGCGGCTTCGTCCTCGACGAGGACGAGACCGGCCAGCCGGTGCTCGTCGAGGACGACACGCCCGTGCCCTACCCGTTCAGCACCGGGGACCAGCTGCTCGCGCACACCCGCGAGACCGGTCTGCGGATCAGCGACATCATGCTGGCCAACGAACTCGTGTGGCGCAGCGAGGAGGAGGTCCGCACGGGCCTGCTCGACATCTGGTCGGTGATGCGGGAGTGCGTCGCGCGCGGCATCGCCACCACCGGCGTCCTGCCCGGCGGGCTCAAGGTCCGGCGGCGGGCCCACGAGCTGCACAAGCGCCTGGAGGCCGACGCCGACCAGGTCGACGCGCTCCACGCCATGGAGTGGGTCACCCTCTACGCGCTCGCCGTCAACGAGGAGAACGCGGCCGGTGGCCGGGTGGTCACCGCACCGACCAACGGTGCCGCCGGGATCGTGCCCGCGGTCCTGCACTACGGCCAGAAGTTCCTGCCGGCGTTCTCCGACGACACCGCCGTTCGGTTCCTGCTCACCGCGGGCGCGATCGGCCTGCTGTTCAAGGAGAACGCCTCGATCTCCGGTGCGGAGGTCGGCTGCCAGGGCGAGGTCGGCTCGGCCTGCTCCATGGCGGCGGGAGGGCTCGCCGAGATCATCGGCGGCACCCCGGAGCAGGTGGAGAACGCCGCCGAGATCGGCATCGAGCACAACCTCGGCCTGACCTGCGACCCGGTCGGCGGGCTCGTGCAGATCCCCTGCATCGAGCGCAACGCCGTCGCCTCGGTCAAGGCGATCACCGCGGCCCGGATGGCCGTCCGGGCCGACGGCCGCCACCACGTCTCGCTGGACAAGGCCATCAAGACGATGCGCGAGACCGGCGCGGACATGAAGGACAAGTACAAGGAGACCGCCCGCGGAGGGCTGGCTCTCAACATCGTGGAATGCTGAGGAGAATCCCGTGACGCGTTCGTTCATCCTCACCCTGAGCTGCCCCAACCGCACCGGCATCGTCCGCGCGGTCAGCGCCTACCTGTTCGAGCACGGCTGCGACATCGGCGAGTACCAGCAGTTCGACGACCCGGTCCGCGGCAGGCTGTTCCTGCGCACCCAGGTCAACGCCGCGCAGGAGGTCGACCTCGACGAGATGACCCGCGGGTTCAAGCCCGTCGCCGCGGACTTCGAGATGGACTTCACCTTCTCCGACAAGCGCGACGCGCGCGTGCTGGTGATGGTCTCCAAGCTCGGGCACTGCCTCAACGACCTGATCTTCCGCTGGCGCGCGGGCAGCCTCGGCGCCGACATCGTGGCCGTGGTGTCCAACCACGAGGACCTCCGGCCGATGGCCGAGGGCGCCGGACTGCCGTTCGTCCACGTGCCGGTCACCCCGGAGACCAAGCCCCAGGCCGAAGCCCGGCTGCTGGAGCTGGTCGACGAGTACGACGCCGAACTGGTGGTCCTCGCCCGCTACATGCAGATCCTGTCCGACCAGACCAGCAAGGCGCTGCACGGCCGGGCGATCAACATCCACCACTCGTTCCTGCCCGGGTTCAAGGGCGCCAAGCCCTACCACCAGGCGTACGACCGCGGGGTCAAGCTCGTCGGCGCCACCGCGCACTACGTCACCTCGGACCTCGACGAGGGCCCGATCATCGAGCAGGAAGTGATCCGGATCGACCACAGCTACGACCCCAAGGCGTTGCAGACGGTCGGTCGCGACGCCGAGGCCCTGGCGCTGTCCCGCGCGGTGCGCTGGCACTGCGAGCGTCGCGTGCTCCTCAGCGGGCACAGCACGGTGGTCTTCGACTGAATGGACATGACCCGTGATTCCCCTGTCCTGCCAGGGGAATCACGGGTCAGCTGAGCCGCTCGGCTCCGGTGTAGACGTTCATCGAGCGGCCGCGGAGGAACCCGACCAGCGTCATACCGCTCTCGGCGGCGAGCTCCGCGGCCAGCGAGGACGGCGCGGAAACCGCCGCCAGAGCGGGAATTCCCGCCATCACGGCCTTCTGCACGAGTTCGAAGGACGCCCTGCCGCTCACCAGCAGCACCGTTCCCCGCAGCGGAAGCAGCCCCGATCGCAGGGCGTGCCCGACGACCTTGTCCACGGCGTTGTGCCTGCCGACGTCCTCCCGGAGGCACAGCAGCTCGCCGCCCGCCGAGAACAGCCCGGCCGCGTGGAGTCCTCCGGTGGTGTCGAAAACCCGCTGCGCCGCGCGCAACCGGTCGGGAAGGGACTCCAACACCTCCTGCGCGACGACGCACGGGTCCTCGGCCACCGTCCACGCCGCAGTAGTGCGGACCGCGTCCAGGCTGGCTTTCCCGCAGAGGCCGCAGGAGGAGGTCGTGTAGAAGTTCCGCTCCAGAGACGCATCCGGTGCGGCGACGCCGGGAGCCAGGGCGACGTCAACGACGTTGAACGTGTTCGAGCCATCAGCCGTGGCGCCCGCGCAGTAGCGGATGCTGCGCACGTCGTCCGCGGCGTGCACGACACCTTCGCTGACGAGGAACCCGGCCGCGAGGTCGAAGTCCGAACCGGGCGTCCGCATCGTTACCGTGAGCGGACGCCCGCCGACGCGGATCTCCATCGGCTCCTCGGCCGCCAGCGTGTCGGGCCGGTGCGAGTGCACCGACTCCCGGATGCGCAGTACCCTCCGGCGCACAGTCGCACGACCCACGCGTTTCTCCTTATGTTCCAGGCTTGCGTAGCGGTGCGGGTGGCGGAACCTCAGGCGTCCGCTGGCTGCTCGGGTGGGCTAAGCGGCTGGCGCCGCTTACAAGACCCCCTACCCCACCTGCTCCAGCCGAACCACGATCCCCTTTGACGTCGGCGTGTTGCTGATGTCGGCCACGCTGTCCAATGGGACGAGCACGTTGGTCTCCGGGTAGTACGCCGCCGCGGACCCGGGCGTCGTCGGGTAGGCGACGACGCGGAAGCTCTCCGCGCGGCGCTCCTCTCCCCCGTGCCACACGCTCACCAGGTCGACCTCGCTGCGGTCGGCGATCCCGAGGGCCTCCAGGTCCGCGGGGTTCACCAGCACCACCCGCCGAGCACCGTGGATGCCCCGGTAGCGGTCGTCCATCGCGTACGGGATGGTGTTCCACTGGTCGTGCGAGCGCAGGGTCTGGAGCACCAGGTGCCCGGCCGGCGCGGCCAGCATCGTGAACTCGTTGCGGGTGAAGGTCGCCTTCCCGGAGGCGGTGCGGAACCGGCCGTGGTTGGCCGGGTTGGGCAGCCGGAAACCGCCCGGTTCGGCCACCCGGGCGTTGAAGTCCTCGAATCCCGGGACGACGCGGGAGATCCGGTCGCGGATCCTGCCGTAGTCCGCCTCGAACTCCTCCCACGGGATCGCCACCCCGTCGCCGAGCGTGCGGCGGGCGAGGCGGCACACGATCGCCACTTCGCTGAGCAGCGCGGGCGAGGCCGGTTCCAGCCGCCCGCGCGAGGCGTGCACCTCGCTCATCGAGTCCTCGACCGTCACGAACTGCTCGCCGGTGGCCTGCACGTCCCGGTCGCTGCGGCCCAGCGTGGGCAGGATCAGCGCGATCTCCCCGCACACCGCGTGCGAGCGGTTGAGCTTGGTGGAGATGTGCGCGGTGATCCGGCAGTTGCGCATGGCCTGCTCTGTCACGTCGCTGTCCGGCGTGGCGCGCACGAAGTTGCCCGCGACGCCGAGGAAGAACCTGGCGCGGCCGTCGCGCATCGCCCGGATCGAGTCCACCGAGTCCCACCCGTGCTTGGCGGGCGGGGTGAAGCCGAACTCGGCTTCCAGCGCGTCGAGGAACTCCTGCGGCATCCGCTCCCAGATGCCCATCGTCCGGTCGCCCTGCACGTTGCTGTGGCCGCGCACCGGGCAGGCGCCCGCGCCGGGCTTGCCGATGTTCCCGCGCAGCAACAGGAAGTTCACGACCTCGCGGATCGTGGGCACGCCGTGCTTGTGCTGGGTCAGCCCCATTGCCCAGCAGACGATGATCCGCTCGCTGCGCAGGACGCGGTCGCGGACCTCCTCGATCTCCTCCCGGCGCAGCCCGGTGGCCGCCAGGACGTCCTCCCAGCCGATCTCGCGGGCGTGCTCGGCGAACTCCTCGAACCCGCTGGTGTGCTCGTCGATGAACGCCCGGTCCAGCACGGTGCCCGGCGCGGCGTCCTCTGCCTCCAGCAGCAGCGCGTTGAGCGCCTGGAACAGGGCGAGGTCGCCGCCCGGCCGGATCTGCAGGAACTGGTCGGCGATCGCGGTACCCCGGCCGATCACGCCGCGGACCTTCTGCGGGTTCTTGAACCGCAGCAGCCCGGCTTCGGGCAGCGGGTTCACGGCGACGACCTGACCGCCGTTGCGCTTGGTCTCCTCCAGCGCCGAGAGCATCCGCGGGTGGTTGGTGCCCGGGTTCTGCCCCACGACGAAGACCAGATCGGCGTTGTGGAGGTCGTCGAGACTCACCGTGCCCTTGCCGACACCCAGCGTCTCCGACATCGCCGATCCGCTGGACTCGTGGCACATGTTGCTGCAGTCGGGCAGGTTGTTCGTGCCGAACGCGCGGGCGAAAAGCTGCAGCAGGAACGCGGCCTCGTTGTTGAGCCGCCCCGAGGTGTAGAACAGTGCCTCGTCCGGCGAACCGAGCCCCCGCAGCTCCTCGGCGAGCAGGTCGAACGCCTCGTCCCAGCCGATCGGCTCGTAGTGCTCGGCTCCGGGGCGCTTGACCATCGGCTCGGTCAGCCTGCCCTGCTGGTTGAGCCAGTAGTCGGACTTGACCGCGAGCTCGGAAATGCTGTGCCTGGCGAAGAAGTCGGCGGTGACCCGGCGCGTGGTCGCCTCGTCGTTGATGTGCTTGGCGCCGTTCTCGCAGTACTCGTTCAGGTGCCGCTGCTTCGGCCCGCCGTCCGGCCAAGCGCACCCGGGGCAGTCGATCCCCTTGTCCTGGTTGACGTTGAGCAGGGTCAGCGCGGTCCGGCGGACCGAGGTCTGGCCCAGGGAGTACCGGAGGGCGTGGGCCACCGCGGGGACGCCGGTCGCCCACGTCTTGGGCGAGGTGACCGAAAGGTCGTCACCCGGGTCTTCGATGGAGCTCATCCTCGCTCGTGTTCCCCTCGACGTCAGAATTCCGCGCCGATCAGTTTTCGGCGATTTCCACGAGCTGTCAAAGAGAAGTTCCCGATGACGTGATCGGTGCCGCCTATCGTGGATCCCGCGCGGTCACTCCAGTGCGGTCACTCCAGTTCCGCGGCGACGTCGACAGCCCGCGCCACGTCTACGAACGCGCGCCCGACGACCGATCCGGGCTCCCGTGAGGACAGCAGGAGGCCGACCCGCGCGGCCTCGGACTCCTCCAGGGCGACAGCGCGCACGCCCGCCACGTCGCCGAGGGCGCGCGCGAACGGAGCGGGCACGATGCTGGACCACCGGCCGGTGGCGACGTGCGAGCACAGCGACGCGATCGAATCGGTTTCCAGCTGCGGGGACGCCGCGACGCCTGCCCTGCCGAAGTGGGCGTCCAGCCTGCGCCTGCCCTGCATCGACGAGCTCAGCAGGCACAGCGGCACGTGGGCGGCCTCGGCCCAGCTCACCGACTCCCGCCGCCCGAACTCACCGTCCGACGGCGTCAGGAACACGTACCGCTCGCGGTACAGCGGAACCGAGGTCAGCCCGTTCTCGTCGGCGCCGCCGACGTAGGTCAGCGCGATGTCGATCTCGAAGTTGCGCAGCCTGCGGAGGATGTCGTCGGACGCGAGATCGGACAGGACCCGCACCCGCACGAGCGGATGCCTCGCGCAGAACGCGGACGTGAGCAGCGGTACGGCCGGCGCCGCGGTCGGGATGACTCCCAGCGTGAGCCTGCCGGTCAGACCGGTCCGCAGGGCGCCGACCTCCTGGCGCATCGACTCGCGGTCGGCCAGGATCCGCTCCGCCCACCGGACGATGTGCTCGCCCTCCTGCGTCAGGCCCTGGAACCGCCGGTCCCGGCGGATCAGCGGAACGCCGAGCTCTTCCTCCAGCTTGCGGACGGCCTGCGACAGCGTGGGCTGGGAGACGTGGCACGCCTGGGCCGCACGGGCGAAGTGCTGCTCCCGCGACAACGCGACGAGGTACTCGAGTTGCCGGAAGAGCATTCATCCACCTCGTGCGGCCCAGGTCCGATGACGGTTTCAGCTGGACAGGGTAATGAGGCCGGGCCTGGCGATCTGGCGCCGAGCTCTTCCGAAGGCTTTGGGCTGGTTGAAGCCGAGGACGGCGACGAGCTGCCCGTCGTGCTCGTAGTGCGCGAGGAAGCTGCGGTCCTCGACGTCGCCGTCGACGACGCGCACCTCGGAGCCGGGCCGCGCCGCTCCGGCGAACTGGATGCGGACGCCGTACTGGTCGGACCAGAAGTAGGGGACTTCGTTGTGGTGCTCGACGGTGTTGCCCGCCAGCAGGTTCCGCACCGCCACGCGCGGCTGGGTGGTGGCCGCGGTCCAGTGCTCGGCGCGGGTGGAGCGGCCCAGGTGCGGGCGGTGCACGTGGGCGACGTCGCCGACCGCGGCGATGTTGGACAGGCCGGTGATCCCGCCCGCGTCGCAGCTGACGCCGTCGTCGAGGCCCAGGCCGGAGTCGGCCAGCCACTCGATGTTGGGCCGGACGCCGATGCCGACGACCACGACGTCGGCGGGCAGTTCCTCGCCGCCGGCGAGCCGGACGCCGGTCACGCGGCCGTCGGCCGAGAGGACCTCGTCGACGCCGACGCCGAACCGCGTCCGCACACCGTGATCGCCGTGCAGGTCCGCGCACGCCGAGGCCATCTCCTTGCCCAGGGCGTGGACGAGGGGGAGCTCGGCGGCTTCGACCACGGTCACCTCGGCGCCCAGGTGCGAGCACGAGGACGCCACCTCGGCCCCGATGAACCCGGCGCCGATCACCACGACGCGGGATCCGCTCGTCAGCTCGTCACGCAACGCCGCTGCGTCGTCGACCGTGCGCAGTGTGTGGATACCGGCGATCCCGTCGGTGCCGGGAAGCCGCCGCGGGGTGGCGCCGGTGGCGAGCACGACGCCGTCGGCTTCGATCCGTTCGCCGCTGAGCAGCTCCACCGACGCGTCGGCGGAGCGCAGCCGCACGGCGGGATCGCCGATGCGCCACTGGGCGTCGAGGTCGTCGAAGTCGGACTGGTCGCCGAGCGCGAGCTCCGCCCGGTCGATCTTGCCCTGGAGGAAGTCCTTCGACAGCGGAGGACGGTCGTAGGGCTGGTGCACCTCGTCCCCGACGAGCACCAGCCTGCCGTCGAAGCCCTGCTGGCGCAGCTGCTGCGCCGCGGAGAACCCGGCGAGGGAGGTGCCGATGATCGCGATGGTCCTCACGCGACGGCCTCCTGCTCCTGCACCTTCTCCGGCTGGCCGGCGTGCTGGTTGACGTGCACGTAGACCACGCCGTCCTCGACGGTCACCGGGTGGGTCCGCACCGGCTTCTTGGCGGGCAGACACGTGGGCATCCCGGTGCGGAGGTCGAAGAACGCCGCGTGCAACGGGCACTCGACGAAGCACCCTTCCAGGAACCCGTCCGACAACGAGGCGTCCTGGTGCGTGCAGCTGTCGTCGACCGCGTAGAACTCACCATCGGCGTTGAACACTGCGACGGCCACGTCCGCCACGATCCGGGTTGACTCCCCGGGCGGAAGCTCCTCGACACGGCACACGGCGATCATGAGCAGCCCCTCCAAGCGTTGCGCATAACAGAACAGGTATCTCAATGCGCAACAAGAATCGCCGACCAGCGGGATCGTCGTCAAGAGATCGGGAGGCGGTTCTTCGGGCAAATTTTTCCCGCGCCTCACTGGGGTTTTGGCTGACGATCACACCCCGTTCCGGCTACCGCCAGGTAACACCGCGACACCTCTTGACAGGAGCCTCACCTGGACTCATCGTGTGTTTCGCATGGAGCAACTCTGTGCTTCATGCGCAACCACACTCTGTGGCTTCACTTCACCTCTCACACACTTCCCGTGCTCCGAGGAGATCTGCCCGTGCAAAACAAGGCCCGAGGTGTCGTGGCACGCAAGAAGGGTTCTCCCGTCGAGGTGGTCGACATCCTCGTCCCTGACCCCGGACCCGGCGAAGCGCTCGTCGAGGTGCAGGCGTGCGGGGTCTGCCACACCGACCTGCACTACCGCGAAGGCGGCATCGGCGACGAGTTCCCCTATCTGCTGGGACACGAGGCGGCCGGGATCGTCGAGGCCGTGGGGCCCGGCGTCACCAACGTGCGCCCCGGTGACTTCGTCGTGCTGAACTGGCGCGCAGTGTGCGGCCGGTGCCGAGCCTGCCGCCGCGGGCGCCCGCAGTACTGCTTCGACACCCACAACGCGAGCCAGCCGATGACGCTGACCGACGGCACTCCGCTGAGCCCGGCGCTGGGGATCGGCGCGTTCGCCGAGATGACCCTGGTCGCCGCCGGGCAGTGCACCAAAGTGGACTCGGAGTCCGACCCGGCGGTGGCCGGCCTGCTCGGCTGCGGGGTCATGGCCGGAATCGGCGCGGCGGTCAACACCGCCCCGGTCCGGCTCGGCGACACCGTCGCGGTCATCGGTTGCGGTGGCGTGGGCGCCGCGGCCATCACCGGAGCCGATCTCGCCGGTGCCCGGCGCGTGATCGCGGTCGACGTGGACGCCCGCAAGCTCGACTGGGCGGAGCGGTTCGGAGCGACCGACTCCGTCAACGCGCGCCACACCGACCCGGTGGCGGCCATCCGGAGGCTGACCGACGGGTTCGGGGCCGACGTGGTGATCGACGCGGTCGGGAGCCCGGAGACGTTCCGCCAGGCGTTCTACGCCCGCGACCTCGCAGGCACCGTCGTGCTGGTCGGTGTTCCCAACCCGGAGGTGCAGGCCTCCCTGCCGCTGATCGACGTCTTCGCCCGCGGAGGCGCGATCAAGTCCTCCTGGTACGGCGACTGCCTGCCCGACCGCGACTTCCCCGTGCTGGTGGAGCTGAACCAGCAGGGACGGCTCGACCTGGACGCGTTCGTCACCGAACGGATCGCGCTGGACGAGGTCGAGGCGGCCTTCGGCCGGATGCACAACGGCGACGTGCTGCGCTCCGTCGTCGTCCTCTGATCCCCGGCGCCCTCCTGCCCTCCCTGGGCGCCGGTCCAAGCCCGAACAAGCCGAGTTACCACTATCCCGAGTGAGGTTGAGATGACCACGACCGGACCGACGGAAAGCCTGCTGGCCACGCTGCCGGGCCAGTACTACACCGATCCGGCCATTTTCTCCCTGGAGCAGTCCCGGATTTTCGAGCAGCAGTGGTTCTGCGCGGTGCGCTGCGAGGACCTGGACAAGCCCGGCGCGTTCCGGACCGTCCAGATCGGCCGCGAGAGCGTTCTGGTCACCCGCGGCCGGGACGGCGCGGTGAACGCCTTCCTCAACGTGTGCCGCCACCGGGGCGCCCGGCTGTGCACCGAGGAGAAGGGCGAGGTCCGCCGCTCCTTCCAGTGTCCGTACCACGCCTGGACCTACGGCCTGGACGGCAAGCTGATCGCCGCGCCGAACCTCAACGACATGCCCGACATCGACCGCTCCGAGTTCGGCCTCAACCGCCTGCACGTCCGCGAATGGCTGGGGTACGCCTGGGTGTGCCTGGCCGAGGAACCGCCCTCCTTCGACGACACTGTGGTCTCCGACGTCACCGAGCGCCTCGGTGACGCGGGCGCGATCAACGCCTACGACGTCGCCTCGCTGCGCCTCGGCAAGCGGATCAGCTACGACGTCAAGGCGAACTGGAAGCAGATCATCGAGAACTTCATGGAGTGCTACCACTGCGCGACCATCCACCCGGAACTCACCGAGGTGCTGCCGGAGTTCGCCGACGGCTTCGCCGCGCAGTACTACGTGGGCCACGGCGCCGAGTTCGGTGAGGACGTGCAGGGCTTCACCGTCGACGGCAGCGAGGGGCTGGAGCGGCTGCCCGGCGTCACCGAGGACCAGGACCGCCGGTACTACGCCATCACCGTCCGCCCCCAGGTGTTCATCAACCTGGTGCCGGACCACGTGATCTTCCACCGGATGTTCCCGCTCACCGCCGAGCGCACGCTGGTCGAGTGCGACTGGCTCTACATGCCCTCGGTCATCGAGTCCGGCCAGGACGTGTCCCACTCGGTCGAGCTGTTCGACCGGGTCAACCGGCAGGACTTCGACGCCTGCGAGCGCTGCCAGCTGTCGATGGACTCGCGCTCCTACAGCCAGGGCGGGGTCTTCGTCCCCAGTGAGCACCACATCGCCGCGTTCCACGACTGGGTCCAGAAGGAGCTCGCCGACAAGTAAACATCGTCGAAACAAGAAGACCCCGTCCGCTCGGACGGGGTCTTCTTGTTTCCCTGAACCGAAAAGACGCCCGGCTCGCGGGGAGCGAGCCGGGCGCCTTCGGATCAGGAGAGGTCGAACCGGTCCAGGTTCATGACCTTGTCCCACGCCGCGACGAAGTCGCGCACGAACTTCTCCTTCGCGTCATCGCTGGCGTAGACCTCCGCGACCGCGCGCAGCTCGGAGTTCGAGCCGAACACGAGGTCGGCGCGGCTGCCGGTCCACCGGACCTCACCGGAGTCGTCCCGGGCCTCGAAGGACTGGGAGTCCTCGGACGCCGGCTTCCACGCGGTGCCCAGGTCGAGCAGGTTCACGAAGAAGTCGTTGGTCAGCACGCCCGGGGTGTCGGTGAGGACACCGAGGTCCGACGAGTCGTAGTTCGCACCGAGGACGCGAAGACCACCGACCAGGACCGTCGTCTCCGGGGCGCTCAGCGTGAGCAGGTTCGCCTTGTCGAGCAGCAGGTACTCGGCAGGCAGCCGGTTGCCCTTGCCGACGTAGTTGCGGAAGCCGTCCGCGGCCGGTTCGAGCGCCTGGAAGGACTCGGCGTCGGTGTGCTCCGGCGACGCGTCGACCCGGCCCGGGGTGAACGGGACCTCGACGTCGTGACCGGCGGCCTTGGCCGCCTGCTCGACGGCCGCGACACCGCCGAGCACGATCAGGTCGGCCAGCGAGACCTTCTTACCGCCGCTCTGGGCGGAGTTGAAGGACTCCTGGACGCCCTCCAGCGCGGTCAGCACGGTCGCGAGCTGGCCGGGGTTGTTGACCTCCCAGCTCCGCTGCGGCTCCAGCCGGATCCTGGCGCCGTTGGCGCCACCGCGCTTGTCGCTGCCGCGGAACGTCGAGGCCGACGCCCACGCGGTGGTGACCAGCTGCGAGACGGTCAGACCCGAGTCGAGGATCTTCGCCTTCAGCTCGGCGACGTCCTCGGCACCGATCAGCTCGTGGTCGACCGCCGGGAGCGGGTCCTGCCACAGCAGCGTCTCCTCGGGCACCTCCGGGCCGAGGTAGAGCGACTTCGGGCCCAGGTCGCGGTGGGTCAGCTTGTACCAGGCCCTGGCGAACGCGTCCGCGAACTCGTCGGGGTTCTCCATGAACCGCCGCGCGATCGGCTCGTAGACCGGGTCGTAGCGCAGCGCCAGGTCGGTGGTCAGCATGTTCGGCGCGATCCGCTGCGACGAGTCGTGCGCGTGCGGCACCGTGCCCTCGCCCGCGCCGCCCTTGGGCTTCCACTGCTTGGCGCCCGCCGGGCTCTCGGTCAGCTCCCACTCGAAGCTGAACAGGTTCCAGAGGAAGTTGGTGGTCCACTTCGTCGGCGTCGAGGTCCAGGTGACCTCCAGGCCGCTGGTGATGGTGTCCGCGCCCTTGCCGGTGCCGAAGGAGTTCCTCCAGCCCAGGCCCTGCTCCTCCAGCGGCGCGCCCTCGGGGTCGGCTTCGAGGTGGCTGTCGGGCGCCGCACCGTGGGTCTTGCCGAAGGTGTGGCCACCGGCGATCAGCGCGACGGTCTCCTCGTCGTTCATCGCCATCCGGCGGAAGGTCTCCCGGATGTCGCGGGCCGCGGCCAGCGGGTCCGGGTTTCCGTTCGGGCCCTCCGGGTTGACGTAGATCAGGCCCATCTGGACCGCGGCCAGCGGGTTCTCCAGCTCCCGGTCACCGCTGTAGCGCTCGTCGGCGAGCCAGGTGGTCTCCGGGCCCCAGTACACGTCCTCGTCGGGCTCCCAGACGTCCGCGCGGCCACCGGCGTAGCCGAAGGTCTTGGCTCCCATCGACTCCAGAGCGACGTTGCCCGCCAGGATCAGCAGGTCGGCCCAGGAGATCTTGCGGCCGTACTTCTTCTTGACCGGCCACAGCAGCCTGCGGGCCTTGTCCAGGTTGACGTTGTCCGGCCAGCTGTTCAGCGGCGCGAAGCGCTGCTGGCCGGCACCGGCACCACCGCGGCCGTCGCTGATGCGGTACGTGCCCGCGCTGTGCCAGGCCATGCGGATGATCAGCGGACCGTAGTGGCCGAAGTCGGCGGGCCACCAGTCCTGCGAAGTGGTCAGCACCTCCTCGATGTCCCGCTTGACGGCGGGCAGGTCGAGGGTCCTGAACTCCGCGGCGTAGTCGAAGTCCTCACCGAGCGGGTTGGCCACCGCCGGGTTCTTGGCGAGGATCTTGAGGTTGAGCTGGTTCGGCCACCACTGGCGGTTTCCCCCGCCCTCGGTCGGGTGCGGGGCGCGCTCGTGCGCGACCGGGCACTGGCCCCCGCTCGTCACCTTGCTCTCCCCATTAACGGCGTCAGGGCTGTCAGTCACGGGCATCCTTTCAGGATCAGCGGTGTTCTGTTCGCTGCACGGGAGATGTTGCCACCCGCGAGCCGGTTGGTGGACCCTGGGCCGCGCCAACGGAAATCGGCTGTTCCGGCGGGTCCGGTGTCCGTCCTCACCCCAGCAGCTCCGGGTAGAGAGGACAACTGTCGGCAAGATCTGAGACGCGGTCGGCGAGGGCTTCGAGGCCCACTTCGGGGGTTTCGGGCCGCAGCGCCAGCGCGATGATGTCGGCGACCTCCAGGAACTCCTCGTCGCCGAAGCCGCGCGCGGCCAGCGCCGGGGTGCCGATGCGGATTCCCGAGGAGACCATCGGCGGGCGCGGGTCGAACGGGACCGCGTTACGGTTGACGGTGATGCCGACCCGGTGCAGCCGGTCCTCGGCCTGCTTGCCGTCGAGCTCGGAGTCGCGCAGGTCCACCAGCACGAGGTGGACGTCGGTGCCGCCGGAGACCACGCCGACGTTCTGCTCCAGCAGCAGGCGGTCGGCGAGGATCCGCGCACCGGCCAGCGTCCGCTCCTGCCGATCGCGGAAGGCCGCTTCCCCGGCGAGCTTGAACGCCACCGCCTTGCCGGCGATCACGTGCTCCAGCGGGCCGCCCTGCAGGCCGGGGAAGACGCTGGAGTTGAGCTTCTTGGCCAGGTCTGCCTGGGCGAGCACGACCCCGCCGCGCGGGCCGCCGAGCGTCTTGTGCGTGGTCGAGGTGACCACGTGCGCGTGCGGCACCGGGGACGGGTGCAGCCCGGCGGCCACCAGCCCGGCGAAGTGCGCCATGTCGACCATCAGGTAGGCGCCGACCTCGTCGGCGATCCGGCGGAACTCGGCGAAGTCCAGGTGCCGCGGGTAGGCCGACCAGCCCGCGATGATCAGCTTCGGCCGCTTCTCCCTGGCCAGCCGCTCCACCTCGGCCATGTCGACGAGGTGGTCGTCCTCGCGCACGTGGTAGGCCACGGCGTCGAAGTACTTCCCGGAGAAGGTCAGGCGCATGCCGTGCGTCAGGTGCCCGCCGTGCGCGAGGTCCAGGCCGAGGAAGGTGTCGCCCGGGTCCAGCAGCGCCGACATGACCGCCGAGTTCGCCTGCGCACCGGAGTGCGGCTGCACGTTCGCGTAGTCGGCCCCGAACAGCGCCTTGACCCGGTCGATCGCCAGCTGCTCGATCTCGTCGACGTTCTCGCAGCCGCCGTAGTAGCGTCGGCCCGGGTACCCCTCGGCGTACTTGTTGGTCAGCACCGAACCCTGGGCCTGCATCACGCTCAGCGGCGCGAAGTTCTCGCTCGCGATCATCTCCAGGGTGCCGCGCTGCCGGGCCAGTTCCCGGTTGACGGCTGTGTGGACCTCCGGGTCCGCCTCCGCCAGCGGCAGGTTGAGCACGCTCTCGGCGCTCGGCGCCCCTTGACGATCAACCGTTACGGACATGCGGCCGACCTCCAGATGTATCTGTAACCGATAACTGATATATCAATCAGATGTCAATCTAGAGTGCCCTGTGAGTCGGGTCAACAGCCGACGGGCAAGTTTTCGCAGATCCGCGCGCCCGCCGCCGCCGGAACCCTTGACCGCACGGTGAGACATCTCCTAGGTTGCCTGACACATCAGAGATATATCAGTCGTATGAATCACCGAGAGGGATCATGAAACGACTCGGATGCAATGGAGCGGCGCAGTGAGCGGGGCGGCGGAAGAGCCCCGGCCCGAGCCCGTGGCCATCGAGGACGAACAGACGATCCGGCGTGCGACGACTGCCGCGACCCTGGGCAACGTCGCCGAGTGGTACGACTTCGGCATTTACTCCTATCTGGCGGCCATCGCCCTGGACCGGGTGTTCTTCCCGCAGGCCGGGGAATGGGCGACGGTGTTCACGCTGGCCACGTTCGCCGCGGCGTTCGTGGTCCGCCCGCTCGGCGGACTGGTCCTGGGACCGCTGGGCGACCGCATCGGCCGCACCAAGGTTCTTTCCGCCACAGTACTGCTGATGGCGGTCGCGACGGCCCTGCTCGGGCTTGTACCCAGCTACGACTCGATCGGCCTGGCGGCCCCGTTGATCGTGCTGTTCATCCGGCTGCTGCAAGGCTTTTCCGCGGGCGGCGAGTACACCGGGGCGCTGACCCTGGTCGCCGAGTACGCCCCGGACCGGCGGCGCGGTTTCTTCGGGAGCTGGCTGGAGTTCGGCACGCTCGTCGGTTACACGCTCGGTGCGGGCGTGTGCGCGCTCCTGGTGGGTTTGCTGCCGCAGGACGACCTGCTGTCCTGGGGATGGCGGCTGCCGTTCATGCTCGCCCTGCCGATCGGCGTCACCGGGATCTACCTCCGGATGCGCCTGGAGGAGACGCCCGCGTTCCGGCAGCTGATGGACCGTTCGCCCGCCATGTCCACCATGTCGCTGTACCGCGTGTTCCAGATCCTGGTGACGCACTGCCGCTCGGCGGCGCTGATCGCCGGTGGACTGGTGGTGGCCTGGAACGTCACCAACTACGTGCTGACGAACTACGTGCCGACCTACCTGACGGGCACCCTGCCCGACCACGGCCGGAGCGGAACCAGCGAGGCGTTGTCGACCTCGCTGCAGGTCGTGGTCATGCTGGCGATGCTGTGCGTCATCATCTTCGTGGGCAGGCTCAGCGACCGGATCGGGCGGAAACCGATCCTGCTCACCGGCAGCGCCGCGCTCATCGTGCTCGGCCTGCCCGCGGTGTGGCTGCTGCAAGCGGGACTGGCAGGCCAGGTCCTGGGCTTGCTGATCATGGGCTTCGCCCTGCTCTGCTTCGCGGCGGTGACCCCGTCGACGCTGCCCGCGCTGTTCCCCACGTTCGTCCGGTACGGCAGCCTCGCGATCATCTTCAACGTGTTCGTGTCGGCGTTCGCGGGCACCGCGCCCACGGTCATCGGCCTCGCGGTGACCACAACCGGCAACCTCGACTGGCCGGGCTACTACCTGATCGGCGCGGGCGTGGTCGGGCTCGTGAGCACCCTGTTCCTCAAGGAACCGGCCGGACGGCCCCTGGAGGGAGCGGCACCGCTCACCTCGAGCGCGGACCTGCCCGCACCGAAGCTCTCCGAGGACGGCGTACCGCTGGAGAACCCGCAGGTGCGTCGGCAGGGCTGACCGCCTCCGGTCAGCCGGTTGCCAGGGTGATGCGGGCGCCGTGCGGTAGTTCGTGGATCTGCTGGGCAAGCGGCTCTCGGATGCGCATGCATTGACTGCATACGTCCCCGGGTGAACCGCGGAGGCGGGAGCTGCCAAGATCGTGACCATGGGCGTGGTGCGCAATGCGTTGGTGGGTCTCGGATTGCTGGCGGCCTGGGCCGAGGTCGTGCACTGGCGCGCGTCTCGCGCTCTGGTCAACGCTCCCGCACCTGGTCGTTCCGAGGCGGTGGTCGTGCTCGGGTGCCGGAACAAGAGCAGCACGAGGGCGAACGCGCTGAACCGGTGGCGGGTGCGAGCGGCGCTGCGGTCCATCGACCACACGTCGCCCGACTCCGTCCTCGTCTGCTCCGGCGGCGTGACCAGCGACTCCAGCCCGGTCTCCGAGGCCGCCCTGCTGGCGCGCTACGCGGTCGACGAACTTGGCTTCACCGGGCCGGTACTGCTGGAAGAGCGGTCACGGAGCACTTGGGAGAACATCCAGAACGTGATCCCGCTGATCGACGGCCGGGACCGGATCAAGATCGTCTCCAACTCGCTGCACGCGCAGAAGGCCCGCATCTACCTGCACCGCCAGCACCCCGACCTCGCCAACCGCCTGGTGCGCGCGGCCGACTACCGGTTCGGGGAAGCATGGCCGTTGAAGCCCTTGTTCGCCGTCCACGGCCTGCGGATTCTGGCTCGCACCAGACGAAACACCGGTCAGCTGCCAACTTC
>NZ_BAAAUX010000014.1:814243-823634 GCF_039534165.1 Saccharopolyspora taberi
GCCGGTCGTGCGTCGCGAGCACCACGGCTGCGCCCGTGGCGCCCAGCGCTTCGGTCAGCTCGTCCACCAGGGCCATCGACAGGTGGTTGGTCGGCTCGTCGAGCAGGACCACGTGCGGTCGCGCGGCCAGCAGGATCGCGAGGTCCAGCCTGCGCTGCTGGCCGATCGACAGTTCGGCCACCGGACGGTGCGCGGCGCCGGACGGCAGCAGGCCGAGCTCGCTGAGGCCGACGTGTTCTTCGAGCGCGCCGCTGGTGACGAGGCGTGCCACGGCCGTCTCGTAGACCTCGAAAGCCGGTCGGCGCGACGGGCGCGGTGACTCCTGCGCGAGCAGGCCGATCCGAGCCGCGCGATTGCGTTGCACAGTCCCGGATTCCGGTTCAAGCACCCCTCCCAGCACCGACAGGAACGTGGACTTGCCCGAGCCGTTCGGCCCCGTCACCACGAGCCGGTCACCCGACCTCAGCAAAACCGACCGCGGCACTGCCATCCGACCCGCCACGGTCACCTCGTCCGCCCGCAGGAGCGTGGCGCCCGGCATGGCGGGCAGCTCCGGCAGGTGGAAGCGCAGCGGCGGTCGGGGCACGTCGATCACGTGCGCTTCGAGTTCTTCCTGCTTGCGGTGCACCGCACGCACCAGAGCCGGTGCGCGGGTGGCCCGGGTGTGCTTGCCGGTCCCCTTCTCCGGGCGCCAGCCCGTCGACAGCCGGTTCTGCGCCGCCGACAGGTCCTGCGCGAGCCGCTGGCGCTCGCTTTGCTGGTCCCGGTACGCGGTCTCCCAACGCTCCCGCTCGGCGCGATGCCCTTCCCGGTACCCGGCGTATCCACCGCCGTGGACCCGGGGCCTGCCGTCGCTGGTCGGGTCGAGGTCGAGCACCGTGGTGACGACATCGCTGAGCAGGGCGCGGTCGTGGCTCACCAGGACCACCACCCCGGGATGCTCCCGCAACCTGGCCGTCAGGTGGTCGAGACCGTCGGCGTCGAGGTGGTTGGTCGGCTCGTCGAGCAGCATCAGGTCGTGCCCGGCGCCGAGCAGGCACGCGAGCCGGATCCGGTACCGCTGCCCCACCGACAGCTCCGCCAGCGGCCTGCCGCGATCGCCCACCGCGCTCAGCGCGGCGAGGGAGATGTCGACGCGGCGGTCGGCCTCCCAGGCGTCGATCGACTCCGCCGCCGCCAGCGCGTCGGCGTACTCCTGTTCGGCGCCCGGCCTTCCCTCCGCGAGCGCCTGCGTCGCGGACTCGAAATCGCTGAGCACGGCCCGGACCTGGGCCAGTTCCACGTCGATGAGGTCACCGACGGTCCGGTCGTCGCCGACCGGCATTTCCTGTTCGGCGACGCCGATGGTGCCCGCCCGGTGCACCGAACCCGAGTCGGGCGGCAGGGTTCCGGCGAGTACCTGGAGCAGGGTGGTCTTGCCCCGCCCGTTCTCGCCGACGACGCCGAGGCGATCGCCCGCCGAGACGGTGAGGTCCACACCGCTCAGCACCGGGCGACCGCCCCGCGCCAGATGGATGCCGGTGGCGTTGAGATGCGCGCGCGAACGCAGCGTGAAGACGCTGGACATACTTCCTCCGAAAAGCCGGATTCCGCGCAGCACGGCGGGAATCCGGGAAAAGGCGTGAGACGACGACGGATCAGCTCGACGCCGCCCGGAAGACGTCACGGGCGGTCGAGATCCGCGTGCTCAGAGGAAGTACAAGTACTGCACGCCCCGATCGTAACGGGTGGTGCGCGTGATCGGCGTGTGATTTCCGTCTAGAGCACGGCGAGGCGGGAGAATCCGGCCGATCCGTGCCCGGCGTCGATCGCCCGCTGGACGGCCGCCCGCCCCGCACTGAGCACGCCGTCGTCCAGGCCGTTCGTCCGGGCGGTGTCGATGACCTCGTCCAGCACCGCCGCGGCCGAGACGATCGTCGAGGCGTCCCCGGGGAACTCGTCCGCCGCGACGTGCTCGGCGACCAGGTCGATCAGTCCGGGAAGCAGACCGGCCATCAGCTTGGCGTGCCCGCCGAGATCTGCCGGGGCGATGTTTTCCGCTGCGGCCAGCCGGAACGCGTGCACCACGCCGAACATCGACGTCCAGAACAGATCCAGCAGGGACATGTTGAACCCGGCCGCCCGGCCGGGATCTTCTCCGAGGTACGTCCCGTTCTCGCCGAGTGCGGCCAGCGTCGCCTGCTGCTCCTGGTAGACCTCACGCGGCCCGCTGTAGAGCAGCGCCGCCTCCGGGCCACCGATGACACCGTTCAGGATCACGCCGTCGATGTAGTCGATGCCGTGCCCGGCCGCCCACGCGGCCATCTCGCGGGCCTGCCGCGGAGAACCGCCGGTGAGGTTGACCAGGGTGCGGCCCTTCAATGCCGCGGGATCGAGGATCGCTTGCACCGCCTGGTAGTTCAGCACGCACACCACGACCACCGGGCTGGCCGCGATCGCCTCGGCGGCGGTGCTCGCGATGGTGGCGTCGAGGTCGTTTCCCTTGCCAGGAGTGCGATTCCACGCAGTGGTGCGGTGGCCGGCGGTGGTGAAGGCGGTCGTGATCGCCCGGCCCATCGGGCCGAGTCCGAGAACAGTCACGGGTGTCATGCCGCGTAAGCTAAACCTTCACGTCGGCGTCAGAGTCAAGTCGGGAGCCTGGTATGCGGATCGGGGAACTGGCCCGGCGGACAGGCGTCAGCGAGCGCGCGTTGCGGTATTACGAAGAACAGGGCCTGCTGCGGCCGGAACGACGGCCGAGCGGTTATCGCGTGTACGGGGACGCGGACGTGGCGGCGGTGCGGCGGATCCGGGTCCTGCTCGCGGCCGGGCTGAGCACCGCGCAGATCCTGGAAGTGCTGCCGTGCATCGTCGATGACGACGGCCTGCTGACGCCCGCCTGTCCGGAGCTGGTCGACGAGCTGGTCAAGCAACGGGACCGGATCGGCGAGGCGATCAGCGAGCTGGAGACGACCCGCGCCAACCTGAACACCATCATCGCCGGTCAGAGGTCGTAGGAGATCCCCGAGCGGTCGCGCAGCGCAAGCCGCCGGCGCAGCGAGGCCAGCGTGGCGCTGCTGGGCGCGAGCGCGTCGGCCACCTTCATCGCCGAGTACACCGCGGTTTCCTGCAGGTCGAAGCCCGCTGTGTAGCCACCGGAGAAGTAGAGCCCGTTGCGGCCCTGGAGGGTGTTGAGCGATCTGGTCGCCCGGACCACCTCGGGCGTGATCAGCGGATGCCGGAACTTCCGCTCGAACAGCACGTCGTCCGGTTCCTCGGCCCGGCGCAGGGCCCAGGACTTGAACACGTCCACCGTGCCGCCGTCGGGCAGCTTCGGATGGATGCCGCCCAGCCAGATGCTGCCCTCGGACTCGGCTCCCGCCACCTCGGCGTTGTCCACCGCCCACATGGCGCGGTCGTCGTGGACGTAGCGGGGATCGGTGTGCAGGGCGATGCGCACGTCGAAGTACTCGTGCTCGCCCAGCAGCCCGACGATGTCGGCTGCCCAGGGCACATCGCCGAAGAAGGACTTGCTGGTGTGCGGCGGAGCGTTGACCACCACGGCATCGAAGGGACCGCTGGTGCCTGCCGGGGTGCGCACGGTCCACTGGCCGCCCGAGTAGGACAGGCCCCGCACCGGGGAGTTCACCAGCACCCGCGCGCCCGGGCTGCGGTCGAGCATGCGGCGCAGGTTGCCCTCCAGACCGATGCTGGAGTTCCAGGTGCTCGCGCCCTTGAGCAGTTCCAGCGTCGGCGGGAAGGCCAGCGCGTACAGCTGGAGGACCGAGCGTACGGAGGCCCTGGCCGCGTCGGCGCGGGTGCTGCCGAA
Source organism: Saccharopolyspora taberi (assembly GCF_039534165.1). NCBI lineage: Bacteria > Bacillati > Actinomycetota > Actinomycetes > Pseudonocardiales > Pseudonocardiaceae > Saccharopolyspora > Saccharopolyspora taberi. The sequence continues at coordinate 818,052 of NZ_BAAAUX010000014.1, forward strand.
CAGGGAGACGATCCACGGGTACAGCACGTCGGTCTTGAACCGGTCGCTCACCGGCAGGTCGGCGATCCAGTCCTCGGTGCGCACGTCCCAGGAGATGCCGTCCAGCACGGCTTCGCGCGCTTTCTGGCTGTAGATGGCGAAATCCACTGCCTTCACCGGCGTGAGCAGCGGATAGGTGGAGGAGAACCGGGGCAGACCGCCGTCCCCGGAGTAGACGCAGACGCTGCCCGGCGCCTCGATGGTGTCGTCACCGTCCGGGGCGTCCGGATCGTACAGGCCCAGTTCCTCCAGCAGCGTCACGTAAATCGGGTGCGTGCCGGGGTGGAAGAACTGCGCACCCAGGTCGACGGTGAGCGGGTTGCCCTTGTACTCCATCGTCACCGAGTCGCAGTGGCCGCCGACCTTCGAGCGCGATTCGAACAGCGTCACGTCGCAGTCGCCGGACAGGAAGTAGGCCGTCGCGATGCCGCCGGCACCGGCGCCCAGCACCGCCACCCGGCGCCTGCCCACCGGCACGGCGTCCGCCGGCGCGGCACCGGCGAACAGCCCGGCCGCACCCAGGCCGGAAGCACTCTTGATCAACGAACGGCGGGACAGCTGGGGCACCACCAACACCTCGGCTTCCTGGCGACGATCTTCGAACCGGGAGTGTATGAGCTGTCAACGGTGCGCATCACCGCCCAGCGGACGCATCCGCACCGGACGGCCCGGTGTCCGGGCACCGGGACATCCGGTGCGAGCGGGTGCGCTGAACTACCATCGGGGCATGGCCAAGATCGACTTCAGTTCCCGCGTCGGCGTGTGGTGGACCAGCGACACCTGGCCGATCCGCGACGTGCAGTCCCACACCCGCGAGATCGAGCAGCTCGGGTACGGCTCGCTTTTCTACGGCGAAGCCGCGGGCAAGGAGTCGCTGACCCAGGCGGCGGCGCTGCTCTCGGCGACCGACCGGCTGGTGGTCGGCACCGGGATCGCCAACATCCACGCCCGCGACGCCCTCGCCGCCGAGTCCGGCGGGCGGACGCTGAACGCGCTGCACCCCGGCCGGTTCGTGCTCGGGCTCGGCGTCAGCCACGCCCCGCTGGTGGAGGGCCGGGCGGGCACCTACGCCAAGCCGCTGGCGACGATGCGGGACTACCTCGGCCGGATGGACTCGGTTTCGGACAAGGTCGAGCCCGGCGCGCAGCGCCCGGCGCGGCTGCTCGCCGCACTCGGCCCGAAGATGATCGAGCTTTCCGGCACCGCGGCCGACGGCGCCCACCCGTACCTGATCACCCCGGAGCAGACCGCGCGCACCCGTGAACTGCTCGGACCGGACAAGTGGGTCGTCAGCGAGCAGGCGGTGGCCCTGACCACCGACCGCGACACCGGGCTGCGGCTCGCCCACGAGCACCTCGACGTCTACTCGCGGCTGCCCAACTACCAGGCTTCCTGGCTGCGCCAGGGCTTCGAGGAGTCCGACATCGTGGTCGGCGGTTCCGACCGGCTGGCCGAGGCCATGGTCGCGATCGGCGACACCGACGTCATCGCCGGGCACGTGCGGCGGCATTTCGACGCCGGTGCCGACCACGTCGTAATCCAGGTGCTCGGCGACGGCCGGGCCGCCGACCCGCTGCCCGCGCTGCGCGAACTCGCCCCGGCGCTGGGACTGCGGTAGGGCGCACTCAGAGCGCGCTCGCCACGACCTCCAGATCCGCCAGCAACCCCTGGTAGGCCGAACGCCGGTCCGGGGCGCGCACGACTGCGGAAGGGTGCGTCGTGGCGAGCGCCCAGCGCGGGTGCTGCGGGCCGAGTTCGTCGAGTTCGGGGAAGTCGAGCAGCACACCGCGGTCGGCGGTGACCCTGAAGTCACTGCCGAGCAACGCCTTCGCCGCCGTCGCCCCGAGGCAGACCACGATTTCCGGCTTGACGGTGCGGAGTTCCGCCGTGAGCCAGGGACGGCATGCGCGCACTTCCGCCGCACTCGGTTTCTTGTGGATGCGGCGCTTCCCCCGTTCCTCCGGCACGAACTTGAAGTGCTTCACCGCATTCGTCAGATATGCCGCGTTTCGATCGATCCCGGCTTCCTCCAGCGCGTCGCAGCCCTGGTAGTCCCGGGACGCCTCCGCCAGGGCCCGCAAGCCGCCGTGCGCGGGAACGTACGGTTCGGCGGTCATGGACTCCTCCTCGCGCCGGTCACGAAGTGCGGCTGCTTCCCACGCGTTTACCCCGGAACGGGCGGGGAACACACGGGGCGAGCACATCGGCGGCGACCGAGGAGGCCGTGATGGAGGCGTCCCGCAAACCCTTGCGCATCGTGGTCGCCGGGGCGACCGGAAACATCGGCACCAGCGTCGTGGCGGCGTTGGAATCCGATCCCGGCGTCGGCAACGTTGTCGCGCTGTCCCGCAGGGAACCGCCCGCAGTCGGTTCGAAGGTCGAGTGGATCCGCACCGATGTCGCCGCGGACGACCTGGTGACGCGGGTGATGTCGGCCGACGCTGTGATCAACCTGGCGTGGCTCTTCCAGCCCACGCACGACCCGGCGACGACCTGGCGCAACAACGTGCTCGGCAGCATTCGCCTGTTCGAAGCCGTGGCCGCCGCCGGCGTGCCGAGCCTGGTGCACGCGTCATCCGTAGCCGCCTACAGCCCGCACCAGGACCGGCAGCCCGTGAAGGAGCACTGGCCGACGAACGGCTGGCCGGGAGCCGCCTACAGCAGGGAGAAGGCGTACCTGGAACGTCACCTCGACGCGTTCGAACACCAGCACCCGAACATCCGGGTGGTCCGGATGCGGACCGCCTTCTGCTTCAAGCACGAGTCCGCCTCGCAGCAGCGCAGGCTCTTCATGGGCCCGCTGACGCCGAACCGCCTGATCCGGCCGGACCTGCTGCCCGCGCTCCCGCTCCCGAAAGGCATCCGGTTCCAGGCGGTGCACACCGACGACGTCGGTGAGGCGTACCGGCTGGCCGCGCTGTCCGAGCACTCCGGCGCGTTCAACGTCGCCGCGGAACCGCTGATCGACGCCGAAGTGCTCGCAGCGCTGTTCGGCACGCGAACCATCGAGATCCCGAATTCGTTGGTGCGCAACGCACTCGCGGTGGCGTGGAACCTCCACCTGGTACCGGCCTCTCCCGGTCTGTTCGACGCCTTCGCCCAGCTCCCCGTCATGGACACCTCGCGCGCTCGCGACACGCTCGGCTGGGAACCCCGGCGCAGTTCCACGGACGCGGTCTCGGCGTTCCTCCGCGGTCTGCGGGTGTCGGCCGGAGGAACCAGTCCCCCGCTGCGCCCACGGGTTCCGGGAGGGCGATGGCACGAGCTCCGCACCGGCGTCGGTCAGCGCCCCTGACCGGGTTAGCCCGCGGTGGGCGGTGGGTACTGCCTGGCGTGATGAGTTTCTGGCCCGACAACACCGCCGATCCCGGGGAGGCGCAATGCGCCAGGACAGGAACCACCGTCCTTCCGATCACGACGACGATGACGTGCCCGAGCCCTCTGCCTCGGGGCAGGAGCGACGCGAGAAGCTGGACTCCGAAACCGAGGACGTTCTCGACGAGATCGACGACGTGCTTGAGGACAACCCGCAGGATTTCGTGCGTTCCTACGTGCAGAAGGGCGGGCAATGACGGGCCGCCCACGGCTGGTTCCGGGGACCGCCCAAAGGACGGAGTCAGCCCTGGTGATCGAGCATCCAGCTCATCCGCACGACCGTGCCCGCGCTGCCCGGGGTGATCACCGCCTCGTCGGCGAGCCGGTGGATCAGCGGCAGGCCGCGCCCGCCTTCGCGTTCTCCGCTCAGCGGAAGCCACTGCCCCCGGTCGGTGATCGTCACCTCCACCCGGTTCTGCGCGCTCAAGTGGACCGCCTCCACGTCCATCGCACCCGGTCGCACGTACGCGTGCTCCACCACGTTCGCCATCGCTTCGTAGCTGGCCAGCGCGAGGGCTTCGGAACGGTCGCACGCGAGTCCGGTGCGGAGCGCCCAGCGCGCCAGCGCGTCGCGAAGCCCGGGCAGCTCACCGGCCACGGCGGGAACCTGCCGGTAGTAGTTCACCTCGGCATCTCCGACCTCCGACCGGCCCGCCGTTCAGCGGTCTCCGGCCATCGCGATCGCCCTCTCCCTGGTCGAGAAGATCTCGATCTCCTGGTCCAGGCCCGTCAGCTGGATCGGCCGCAGCGTCGCGGGGCTGTCGGCCACGACCCGGAACCGGGTGCGCCCGGCGGCGCTGTTGCGCACCCGCATCAGCACCGCCAGTCCGGCCGAGGACAGGAAGCTCACCCGGCTGGCGTCGACGACCAGGACATCGGGCTGTTCGCCGAGCGCCGCCATGAGCTCCGACTCGACCTTCGGCGCGTTGACCAGCTCGACCTCGCCCACCACCTCGGCGAGCAGCAGCCGGTGCGATCTGCGGATGGTGATGTCGAACGGGGCCGGGGGGCCGCAGGGATCACTCGATGCAGGCATGCCCCCATGGTGGTTTCGCACCCGCCGATCAGCAAAGGCCCTCCGGCTATCCTGTGCCCATGCGGGAGGCGGCCGGCACGTCCGACGACGCCGAAGAGCGGTTGCGCCGCATCGAGCTGATCACCGACTCCACGCTCGCGCACCTCGGAACCGACGACCTGCTGCGCGAACTGCTGCACCGCGCGCAGGAACTCCTCGACGTCGACACCGCCGCTGTCATGCTCTACGAACCCTCCAGCGAGATGCTGGTCGCCTCCACCGCGGTGGGCATCGAGGACGAGGTGCGCCAGGGCGTGCGGGTGCCCGCGGCCCGCGACTTCGCCGAGGCGGTCGCCGCCGGTGACCCGCCGCCCGTCTCCCGCAGCGACGCGGATCCGTCGCTGATCAGGCCCGCGCTGCGGGAACACGGCATCCGGTCGGTGGTCGGCGCTCCGCTGATGGCGGGCGGGGACGTCCTCGGCATCCTCCACGTCGGAGCCCGCGACTCCCGCCACTTCAGCGAGTCCGACGTCGACCTGGTCCGGCTGGTCGCCGACCGGATCGCGCTGGCCGTCCAGGCCAGCACCACGCACGCCGAGCGGGCCGCCACCGCGGCGCTCCAGCGGAGCCTGCTGCCCACCCGCCTGCCCGCCGTCCCCGGCGTCGCCCTCGACGCGCGCTACGTCCCCGGTGCCGATCCGCGGATCGGCGGCGACTGGTACGACGTCTTCCGGTTGCCGTCCGGCCACGTCGGCATCGTGATCGGGGACGTGGCGGGCAGCGGCCTGGCCGCGGCCGTCGTCATGGGACGGCTTCGCAGCGCACTGCGCGCCTACGCGCTGGAAACCCGCGATCCCGCGGAAGTCCTGCACAAGCTCGACCGCAAGGTCACGCACTTCGAACCCGGCGCCATGGCCACCGTCGGTTACTCGGTCTACGACCCGTCCACCTTCCGGCTGCGGGTGTCGCTCGCGGGCCACCTCGCCCCGGTGGTCGGCGCGCCGGGCCGGCGGGCGCGGCTCGCCGCGCTGCCGGTCGATCCTCCGGTCGGGCTCGGCGTCACCCGCCACCGCAGGACAGGCACGGTCGACGTGCCTCCCGGCGGAGTGGTCTGCTTCTGCACCGACGGGCTTGTCGAGCGCCGTGGCGAATCC
>NZ_BAAAUX010000014.1:823665-907333 GCF_039534165.1 Saccharopolyspora taberi
ACGTGTGCACGGCGGTGATGAACCGGCTCGTCGGGGCCGAAACCTCCAGCGACGACATCGCGCTCCTGGTGATGAGCAGGCTCGCGGACCTGTCCGCTTCCTAGTCGGTGGGAAGGTTGACGCCAGCCGCGGACCAGGTTTCCGGCTCGGCCCCGCACCTCTGCGAAGTGCTTCCGTGCGCCTCAGGTCCGCCGCGACTCGGCCCCGGGGGTGAGGAAGATCAGCAGGAGGAGGGCGACGGAGAAGGTGCTGAGACCGGCGTGCAGGAAGTTGCCCGCGGTGTCGGTGTCCAGCCAGCTGCGCCTCGTCGTCCCCGCCTCGACGGCCGAGCCGTAGACGAAGAGCATCAGGTAGACCAGGAACTCCGCGGTGAGGAACCAGCGCAGGGGTCGCCGCCAGGCAAGCAAGGTCGTCGCACCGGCGCCGGTCACGGCGAGCAGGACGCTGTGCGGCATGTTCAGCTGCATCCCGAGCAACTGCGGAACCGGCGGGCCGGTGTTCAGCGCGATCCCGGCCACCCCGAGAGCCAGCAGGGCGATCCCTTGCAACCCGGCCAGGAAAGCGCACCACGCCCGCACCTTTTCCGGGTCTGGATCTCCCTGGCCACCCATCCAGCCATCCCTGAACGAACCCGTTCTCTCCCGTCCGGCCCCTGGTTAGCCGTGGAGCCAGGTGACCAAACCCGGTATGTGAGCTCGAAGTGACCTGATGCTCCCCGCGTCGTCACAGGAAGGAAAAACACCGTGCGCACACTTCCCCTGGAAGAAGTCGGCGCGCGGCGATGCGGCACCACTGCCGGCGTCTCCCGCACGTAGGTGTCAGCGGAGGCCCCAGGTCATGTCCTATCTGAACCCGCCGGAATTCGTCGCGAAGATGATCGACGCGGGCGAGGCCAAAGCGTTCATGTCCACCAGGGACACGGTGATCCGCGCCTACATGGCCGGCGCGATCCTCGCACTGGCCGCGGCCTTCGCGGTGACCATCAACGCGGAGACCGGGCAGCAGCTCATCGGCGCCCTCCTGTTCCCGGTGGGCTTCTGCATGTTGTACCTGCTTGGTTTCGACCTCCTGACCGGAGTGTTCACCCTCGTTCCCCTCGCCTGGCTCGACAAGCGCCCGGGCGTCACGCTGCGCTCCGTCCTGCGCAACTGGGGGCTGGTGTTCGTGGGCAACTTCGCGGGTGCGCTCACCGTCGCGGTCATGATGGCGATGATCTTCACCTTCGCCTTTTCCGTGCCTCCGAACGAAGTCGGCCAGATGATCGGCTCAATCGGCTCGAAGCGAACGGTCGGCTACGCCGAGCACGGGGTCGGCGGAATGCTCACGCTGTTCATCCGCGGCGTCCTGTGCAACTGGATGGTGTCCACCGGTGTCGTCGCCGCGATCATGTCGACCTCGGTGCCGGGCAAGGTGATCGCCATGTGGATGCCGATTCTGGTGTTCTTCTACATGGGTTTCGAGCACTCGGTCGTGAACATGTTCCTGTTCCCGTCCGGACTGATGCTCGGCGGTGACTTCTCGATCGCGGACTACCTGCTGTGGAACGAGATTCCCACGGTGCTGGGGAACCTGGTCGGCGGGCTCGTCTTCGTGGGACTCGCGCTGTACGCGACACATGCCCGTACCGGGCTGGCCCGCCGTCCGGCGATGCAGCAGGAAGCCAACACCACCATGGTCGGGTGAGTGCCCGCGACCAGCGTTACCGTTGGTTGCGATGTCCGGATGGGATTGGGCGGAGTTCACCGCGGCTGCCGGGACGCGGGTGCACGCAGCCGTCCTCGGGCCGTCCGGCGCGCCGGACGTGGTCTGCGTGCACGGGCTTGGTTGCTCGCACCGCTCCTTCCTCCCGCTGGCCCGGTGCCTGGCTCCGGAATTCCACGTGGTGGCGCTGGATCTCCCCGGATTCGGTCGCACGCCTGGCCCGCGCAAGCCGCTGGACGTGCGCGGCCTGTCCGCGGCCCTGGCTTCCTGGCTGCGCGCCACCGGCCGGCAGGGCGCGCCGCTGGTGGCCAACTCCGCCGGCTGCCAGGTCATAGTGGACCTGGCGGCGCACGAGCCCGGCCTGCTCGGTCCGGTGGTCCTCAACGGACCGACCATGGACCGGCGCGCCCGCTCCGCGGCCCGCCAGCTCGGCAGGCTGATCCGCAACAGCCCGCTGGAACCTCCCGCGCTGGTGGCGGTGCTGGCCCGCGACTACCTCGACTGCGGGCCGCGCCGGCTGCTCGCCACGTTCCGCTACCTGCTCGACGATCCGATCGAGCGCAAACTGCGCCACGTGCGCACACCGGCCGTCGTCGTGCGCGGCAGCCGCGACCCCGTCGCGCCACGAGCATGGGCGCAGGAGGTCGCCGCCGAGCTGCCCCGCGGCCGTTACGCGGAGGTTCCCGGCGCCGGGCACACCCTGCACTTCTCCGCACCGGCACAACTCGCCGACATCGTCAGATCGCTCGCCCGTCACGAGTAGGGATGGTCGTTTTCGGCCTGACGCGAGTGGTGGCTGGTCAGATGCTGATGGAGCCCTTCGCGAGCACACCGCCGTCGCAGACCAGCAAGGACCCGGTGATGTACGAGGACTCCCGGCCGAGCAGGAACAACGCCGCCCTGGCGGGCTCTTCGGCATCGGCCAGCCGTCCGAGCGGAACCTCGGCGCGGATGACGTCGCGGTAGCGGGCGCGGTCCTGTTCGGACACTCCCGCCCACATCAGCGGGGTTTCGGTCGGTCCGGGCACGATCGCGTTCACCCGGATCCCGTGCGGGGCGTAGTCGACCGCGAGCGTCCGCACCAGGCTGGACACTCCGCCTTTGCTTGCCGCGTAAGCGCTCGCGCCCCCGGCGGCGAACGCCACCGACGCGGCCGGTGAGGAGCACAGCACGAGCGAACCGGGGGTCGCCGTGCCGACCAGGTGGCGCAGAACCGCCTGCGCCACGAGGAACGATCCGGTCAGGTTGACTTCGAGGACATGGCGCCAGTCGGCCGGGCTCAACGTGTGCGCCACTCCCCCGATGTCCACTCCCGCCGCAGCCACCAGTCCGGTGGGCGGTGCTTCGAGCTCGGCGACCGCCGTGTCCACCGCCGCCCGCACCCGGGATTCGTCGGTGACATCGCAGCCCAGCCCGATCGCCGCGGGCGCGCCCTCGCCTCGGGCCCGGGCCGCGGTGTCGGCGGCGGACGCCTCGTCGAGGTCGAGGAGGCAGACCCGGTACCCGGCCCGCCCCGCCAGCAGTGCCGCGGCCCGGCCGATGCCGTGACCACCACCGGTGATCACCACGAGTCGCTGATCCATGGTCGGCGCTCCGTCAGGCCCGGATCAGCTGTTCGCCGGAGTAGCGGGCGAGCTTGTCCGGATCGAGCGCGATGCCGAGGCCGGGTGCGTCCGGGATCGGCAGCATCCCGTCGGCGTCGAGCCGGAAGGGCTCGGCGGTCAGGTCGTCGACGTAGGCCGAGCCCGTGCGGTACTCCACGAGATCGGTGCCGGGCAGCGCCGAGGCCAGGTGCAGGTCGGCCGCCAGCCCGACCGCGGTGTTCCAGCCGTGCGGGACGAGCCGGCAACCGTGCGCTTCGGCGAGCCAGCCGATCCGCCTGCTTTCGCTGAGCCCGCCCACCTTGGTCGCGTCCGGCTGGACGATGTCGAACGCTCCGGCGGACAGGTAGGGCTGGAACGACTGCCGCCGGGTCAGCACCTCACCACCGGAGATCGGCACCGGCGCCCGGCGGCGCAGCACCGCGAAGTCGTCGACGAGGTCCGGGGCGAGCGGTTCTTCGAACCACGCGACGTCGTGGTCCCGCAGCATCTCGGCGGTGTTCAGCGCCCATTTGAGGTGCCCGCGCCAGTGCGCGTCGCTGCCGCCCGCGTCCACCGCGAGCAGGCTCTCGGCTCCCACCGCCTGCCTCGCGGCGGCGACGATCTGCTCGTCGAGCTTCGCGCTGACCCGGCCGAACGGACCCCAGCCGATCTTGAAGGCCCGGAACCCGTGCTCCGACAGCTCTTCGAGGTTCGCCGCCAGCTTCGACGGCTCGTCGGCCAGCACCGAGGCGTACGGCCGGACGCGATCGCGGTAGCGCCCGCCGAGCAGCCGCCCCACCGGCTGACCGGTGACCTGCCCGAACACGTCCCACAGCGCGATGTTGACGCCGCTGATCACGTGCGTGATCGACCCGCCGCGGCCCAGCCAGAAGGTGTGCTGGTGCAGGTGTTCGGTCACCCGCTCCGGCTCCAGCGCGCTCTGGCCCGCCAGCAGCGGGGTCAGCACCTCCAGCGCCGCCCTGACCAGGTGGTCCGCGGTGAAGGCGCTGCCGATGCCGACCACGCCCTCGTCAGTGCGCACCGCGATCAGCGTGTGCACGACATCGCCGGGCGAGACCTCGGTCGCCCAGCCGTTCTCCGGTGTCGCACCGCGCAGACCCACGGCGCGCACTTCCTCGATCTTCACCAGTGCTTCCTCCCTGTCGGAGGCCCACCGTAAGTCGATTATCGATAATCGACAAGACTCCGCGAAGAGCTGGTCGGGTAAACTATCGATAATCGGCGAAGGAGGACCGTGCCCCCGAAGACATCCGACGCGGCCCGTTCGACCAGGGCGTACGTGGTCGAGCTGCTGCGCGACGCGATCATCGAAGGACGTCTGGCCCCGGGTTCCAGGCTCGGCCAGGACCAGCTGCGGGCCGAGTTCTCGGCCAGCGCGGCACCGGTGCGGGAAGCCCTGCGCGAGCTGGAGAGCGAAGGACTGGTCACCCACTACCCCAACCGCGGGTCCTTCGTGGCCGAGATCGACCCGGACGAGTTCCGCGAGGTGCTGCTGCCGATCCGCCTGCACCTGGAACGCCACGCCGCGCACAAGGTGCTCGCCGATCCCCCGGCCGGGCTCTGGGACGACCTCGACGAGATCGTCACCGGCATGCGCGGCGCTGCCGACCGCGGAGACCTGCGCGCCATCACCGAGGCCGACGTCCGGTTCCACCGCACCCTCGTGGAAGCCGCGCACTCCGCGCACACCGCCCGCATCTGGGCCGGGATCGAGTCCCGCGTCCGGATGCAGTTCAACCGCCTGGGCCGGCCGGAACGACGGCTGAGCGCCATCGCAGACGAGCACCGGAGCCTGCTCGACCAGCTGCGCGGCGGCGACCGGGAGAGCATCGACGCGGAACTGGAGGCGCACATCGTCACCGCGGCCGAACGGCTGCTCAGCGACGCGGAGACGTCCTGACGTCAGCTCCGCGCGGTCGCGGGCAGGTGGCCGTAGTCGGGCAGGTCGATGCCGTTGATCACCTGGAGCATCTTGCGCATGATCAGCGCCTTGCCCGGAACGTGCGGCAGCATCCGGATCATCTGGTGCTGCGCCCAGATCCCGAAGCGGCTGCGCGCGGCGAAGCGCTTCGCGTTGTCCGCGCCCATCTTCTGGTTCGCGGTGACGTAGTCGCGCATCCGCTTCTCGTATTCGGCGAAGGCGATCGCGTGGTCGCCGCCTGCGGCGGCCAGTTCCCCGGCGAGGACGTACGCGCCGATGATCGCCAGCGTGGTCCCCTGCCCGGAAAGCGGTGACGAGCAGAACGCGGCGTCGCCGAGCAGGGCGACCCGGCCCGCCGACCAGGTCGGCAGGTGGACCTGGCTGCACGAGTCGAAGTAGAAGTCCGCGGCGTTGTCCATCTGGTCCAGCAGCCAGGGAACTTCCCACTTCATGTGCCGCATGTGCTTGCGCAGCAACGCTTTCTGGCCTGCGGTGTCGCGGTGGTCGTAATCGGACCGGTCACCGCGGACGCTCAGCATGGCCATCGCCTCGCGGTTGTCCCGGATGCTGCGGACCACGGCCGAGCGGTCCGGCTCGGCGTAGCCGGTCATCCAGTGGTCGAGGCCGAGGCGGTTGGGCACGGTGAAGAACGCGAGCAGGTGGCCGAGGTCGCGCAGGTACCGCGACTCCGGCCCGAACACCAGCGAACGAAGCCCCGAGTGCAGCCCGTCCGCTCCGATCACCAGGTCGAACGCCTCGGACGTACCGCTGTCCAATGTGGCCACGACCCCGTCCCGGGTCTGCTCGACACCGGTGATCGTGTCGCCGAAGCGGTACTCCACGCCGTGCCTGGTCGCCTCGAACAGCACCGCGGCGAGGTCGCCCCGCAGGATCTCGATCTCGGCGATTATCCCGTCGCCGCCGAACATCTCCGCACGCATCCGCGCACGTTCCCGGTTGCTGCTGTCCACGTAGGACACTCCTCGGGTGTCCGTGCAGGCCGCGCGGACCCGCTCGTCCAGCCCCATCCGCCGGACGACCTCCTTGCCGACACCGCGGATGTCCACGGCCTGGCCGCCGGGACGCAGCCGCGGCGCCCGCTCCACCACGGTCACCTCGAACCCGTACCGGTGCAGCCAGTGCGCCAGCGCCGGACCGGCGATGCCGGCCCCGGAGATCAACACCCGCTTGGTCATCGTCCGCCTTTCCACCGGAGCACCGGTTGACCGGTGCTCACCCCCAGCAGGTGCGACCGTACAGCCATCTAGGACAACTGTGCAAGACGTCCGTCTCAGACGGTGCGGTTAGACTGCGGGCCATGGGCAACCGGGAGGACCTGCTGGACGCGGCGATGCAGTGCCTGCGCACCAAGGGCTACGCGCGCACCACGGCGCGGGACATCACCGAGATCGCCGGCACCAGCCTCGCCGCGATCGGCTACCACTACGGCGGCGTCCAGAACCTGCTCAACCAGGCGGTTTTCACCGCGCTGGAGCAGTGGAGCGACCAGGTGCAGGAGCGGCTCCGCACCGAGGCCGCGCCGGAGCGGAGCTACCTGGACCGCTTCGCCGACATCTGGCAGCGCACGATCGAGGCGATCAACACCGACCGCGCCGTCTGGGCCGCGTCGATCGACATGATCGCCCAGATCGACCACGTGCCCGAGATCCGCGACATGCTGCGGCAAGGGGTGCACAGCGCACGTACCGGCAACGTCGCCATGTTCGACGCGGTGGACGAGGACACCGTCGACGAGGAACAGGCCAGGACCGTGGGCGCGCTCTACTACGCGATCCAGGCGGGCGTGGCGATCCAGTGGCTGCTCGACCCGGACAACGCCCCCACCGCCGACGATCTCGTCGCCGGACTCCGCGCGATCACCGCGCGGGCCGCAGCCGACGACGCGTGACCAGGGCCGTCACCATGCGAGCGGCGCGGGTTCAGCGGGCGGCGACGAGTCCGTCCACAAAGGACCGGAGCCCGTCGAGGTAGGTGTCCTCGGCGGTCAGCGGTACCCAGCGGTCCGCCAGCTGCGCCAAGCGGGGCAGCTCGCTCGGGTCGAGGTCGGCGAGGACTCGCTCCCGGTAAGCAGGACGGTCATCGTTCGCGCGCTGGCGGGCCGCTGCCGTGCGGACCACGATCTCCCCGGCGGTGTAGTACCAGATCGCGCGGTACCCGTGCGCGGCCCGCTCGGGGTCAGGCCGCATTCGACCAGGCCGTCGACGATCTGCTCGACGAACCACAGGGCGGATGCCGACATCAGGTCGTCAGCGGTCAGCACCTCCACGATCCAGGGACAGGCGGCGAGCGCGTCGTGGATCGCGGCGGCGGCCAGGACGATCCGCTCGCGCGGCTGGGCAGGCGGATCGGTCCGGCGCAGCGCCCGCTCGGCGTAGTCGTCCAGCAGCAGGACGAGGAGGCCGCCACGATCCGGCGGGCCGTGCCGATGACCTCCTCGCGGGAGATGCGGGGAGGTCGGCCGGGGGCCTTGCGCGGGGTACGCGGACGGTGCTGGCGGCGGTGGCGGTCGCCCAGTTCGCCGTCGCCCTGGACCTGTCGGTGGTCAACGTCGCGCTGCCCGCGATGCGCACCGCGCTGGGCTTCGCGCCGCTCGACCTGTCGTGGGTCGTGCACGCGTACGCGCTCGCGCTCGGCGGTTTCCTGCTGTTGGGAGGCCGCGCGTGCGATCTGTGTGGAACTTGGTCATAGCCCCGATCGTCACCGCCGCGACCACGGGCGTCGCCCCGCACGAGGCCGGTATGGCCTCCGGTCTCATGAACAGCTCCCGCCAGCTCGGCGGCGCCGTCGGCCTGGCCGTCCTGGCCACCATTGCCGCGCACCGCACCGGCGCGGCCACCGACCCCGCCGCGCTCAACGGCGGCTACGCCCTGGGCCTGAGCGTCGCCGCCGGCCTCTTCGTCGTCGCGGCGGTGGTGGCGATCGTCGTGCTTCCCCGCCGCCGGACCGGGACCCCGGCCCCACGACCCGCCGCTCCGCTGGCTCGCAGGGGCTGATCGAATCCGGTCATCACCGGCAACGGAACCAGGAGCACGAGCCCATGACGTGGACCACCCTCGACCACCGACTCGACAGCGGAATCCTCACCGTCACGCTCGACCGGCCCGACCACCTCAACGCCTTCACCCCGACGATGGCCGACGAACTCGAGCAGACGTTCACCGAGGTCAACGACAACGACGACGTGCGGGCGATCATCGTCACCGGCGCGGGACGAGCCTTCTGCGCGGGGATGGACCTCAGCGCCGACGGCAACGTGTTCGGCCTCGACGAGACGCGCACGCCCACCCTCGCCGACATGGACGACCTGAGCAGCCCCGACCTCCGCCGGATCCGGGACACCGGAGGCAGGGTCACGCTGGCGATCCACTCCTGCCGCAAGCCGGTGATCGCCGCGATCAACGGTGCCGCGGTCGGGATCGGGGCGACCATGACGCTGGCGATGGATGCGCGCCTGATGTCGGCGACCGCGCGGTACGGCCTGGTGTTCGGGCGCCTGGGCATCACGCCCGAAGCCGCCTCGACCTGGTTCCTGCCCCGCCTGGTCGGAATGGCCAAGGCGCTGGACCTGGTGTACTCCGCCGACATCCTCGACGCCGAAGCCACCGAGGCCGCAGGACTGGCGAACGCGGTCCACCCGCCCGATCAGCTGCTGGACCGGGCCCGCGACCTCGCAGACCGCTGGACCCTCGGCCGTTCCCAGGTGGCGACCGCGCTGGCCCGGCAGATGCTGTACCGCAATGCGGCCCTGCAACACCCGGAGGACGCGCACCGAGTGGACTCGCTGGCCATGTTCTACACAAGCACCGGTGACGGCGCCGAGGGAGTCGCGGCGTTCCGCGAGAAGCGGTCCCCGGACTTCAAGCAGCAGGCGTCGGGCATGCCGCCGTTCTACGACACCTGGATCAACGGGACGACCCCCTGAGCGAAGCCGTCCTGACCGCCGGGAGGGCGAAAGCTCGGTCGCGGCCGTGAGCACGCGACCTGCCCGTCGCGGTCGTGTGCGGCCAGCAAAGGAGTAGCGCGTCGCGCGGATCAGAACCCCGGTGACCGGGCGATGAGGACCGGGCACGGCGCCACGTGCAGCAGAGCGCGGCTGGTCGAGCCCAGCAGCATCCCGGTCATCCCGCCGCGACCCCGGCTGCCGACGACGACCAGCTGCGCGTTCTCGGCGTGCTCGACCAGGTAGCGCACCGGCCGGTCCCGCTCGACGACCCGGCGCACTGCGACGTCCGGGTACTTCTCCTGCCACCCGGCCAGGCGTTCGGCGAGCAGCGCCCGTTCGGTCTCGTCGATCTCCGCCCACGCCCGGTCGTCCAGGCCGAACCAGGGCTCGGCCTCCACGTCGATCCAGACGTGCACGGCGACCAGCGGTGCGCGCCGGACCGACGCCTCCTCGAACGCCACCCCGACGGCGGCCTCCCCCACCCGCGAACCGTCGACGCCGACGAGGACCGGGCTCGCCGGCGCGGCCACCCGTCCGCGCACCACGGCGACCGGACACCGGGCGTGCACGGCGACGGCCTCAGCGGTGGACCCGACCGGC
The DNA here is from genome assembly GCF_039534165.1 of Saccharopolyspora taberi. NCBI lineage: Bacteria > Bacillati > Actinomycetota > Actinomycetes > Pseudonocardiales > Pseudonocardiaceae > Saccharopolyspora > Saccharopolyspora taberi. The sequence goes on from NZ_BAAAUX010000014.1 coordinate 833,456, forward strand.
AGACCGGTCCGCTCACCATGACCCCGGACTCCCACGACGATCCGCCGGGCCTGCTGGGATTCCTCGACGAGAACCGCGCTGGGAACGCCCCGCCGCAGCTCCGAGGAAGTCTCGCAATCCGGAGCGGCCAGCCGCACGGCCGCCGACAACCAGCGGCTCCGCTCGGACTCGTCGGCCGCACGCGCCGCGGCGGGCAGGGACTCCGGCCCGACCGAAACCAGCCGCAGCGGGACGCGGTGCAGCGCGGCATCGTCCGCGGCCCACCGCACGGCATCGAACGCGGGATCGGAGCCGTCCACACCCACAACATTCGCTTTGCGCACAGCAGTTCTCCATGGGAATCACCGCCGGTCGACCAGGGCCGGGCGGCCTTATGTTCCGTTCCCGGCCGGGGTACCCAGAACTCGTAGGCCAAGCCGGAGCTCGCTGAAGGGGACGCCATGGTGGCACCGGACAAACCCGTTGCCGCGGGTGTGGACGGATCGGAAGGTTCCGGCCGAGCGGCGCTCTGGGCGGCTGCGGAGGCCGCCCGCCGCGGGGCCGGGCTCCGGCTGGTGATCGTCAACGACGACCCTGTTCGCGCCGACCACGCCGAGCAGGCGGTGCACGAGATCGCGACCAAATGCCGTGCGCACGCACCGGATGTCGAGGTGACCGCGGAGGTCGTCACCGGCCGTCCCGTGGAGGAGTTGCTGCGTCTCAGCGGCGCCGCGCAGCTGGTGGTCCTCGGCGCACGCGGGCGCGGCGGCTTCACCCAGGCCCTGCTCGGCGGGGTGAGCACCGGCGTTGCCACCCAGGCGTCCTGTCCGGTGGTCGTCGTACGCAGGGACGTCCCCGAGACCGCGGGCCCGGTGGTCGTGGGAGTCGACGATTCGGCGTGCAGCCGGGAAGCGTTGCGGTTCGCCTATGCCGCAGCAGCACGCCTGGGCGCCGACCTGGTCGCATTGGAGGCGTGGCACGAGGAGGGGCTGCTCGCGGTGCCGCTCGCGCCGCCCGATCGGGACCGCGTGCAACACGAGGTCGAGCAGTCGCTGGCCAAGCAGACCGCTCCGCTGCGCGAACGGTACCCGGCGGTCAGGACCCGCGAGGTGGTGCAGCGCGGTCACGCGGTGTCGGCGCTGACCGACGCCGCCCGCGACGCGCGGCTGCTGGTCGTGGGCCATCGCGGCAGTGGCGGGTTCGACAGCCTGTTCCTCGGCTCGGTGGCCGCCGGGGTGCTGCACCACGCCCCGTGCCCGGTGGCCGTCGTCCGCGGCGCGGGCTAGGTCATCAGGTGTTGCGCTCGTCAGCGAGATCGCGGAGGAGCCGGCGAGCGGGCCGCCTGGGGTTTCCGGCGGCCGGGGTGGCGGCCAGCCGACTCGGACAGCGCGCCCACCAGAGCGATCTCGATGTCACCCGGCTCCGCGGCATCGACCACCTCGACGCCGGCCAGCGGCCGGGGTCGCCGAGACTCGGCTCCCGGCGAACCCGCACCCACCAGCCGAGCGCCGCAACCCCGGCACCACGTCCGCCCCAGTTGCCGACAACATCGCTACAGCTTCCCACCGGCGGTGCGCGGGGCGGTCGATTCGTACCTGCTGTCACCGACGGGGTCTCGTTTGAGGTAATCCTCCAAGTCGAACATGTTGCCCTGCGAGCGGTCGGTGATGTTGAGCATCGTGCTCATCCGCGAGAGCTCGTCGACCTGCTCGGACAGGAACCAGCGCATGAACTGCTCCCCGAGGTAGTCGCCCTCCTCCCGCAGGACGCTCGACAACGTGGTGACCTCCTGGGTCACGGTCCGTTCCTGTTCAAGGGTGAGCGCGATCGGCTCGCGAGGATCGGAGAAGTCGTTGCGGACGGTCTGCACCGCCGGGATCTCCACCGCGATGTTGTTGTCCATCATGTACTGGACGACCCGCAGCGCGTGATTGCGCTTGCGCACCGACTGCCGGTAGAAGTAGGCCGCCAGCCGGGGCAGGTCCCGCTGGTCGAACCACACCGCGATCGCCAGGTACTGCTGCGACGCGTTGAGCTCGTTGCCCACCTGGTCTTCCATCAGGTTCTGGGCCCGCGAGGTGCGGGGTTCGATCTTCTTCACAACCGCATCCATGGGAAAACGCTACGACGGGCCGGGCGTGCGCGCGAAAGTTCGCCGCCGGCACGCCCGGGTCGTCTCAGCCGTGCGGCTGAACCGGATGATCAACGGAGGGACGCGGGTTGTCCTGAGTGGATCGTTTGACGACCATGCGGGCACGCCTTGATCGCCGAATCGCGTCCTCCCGCCAGGCGGCGGGCTCCTTCCCCAGGCTGGAGTGTCCGAGTGAGCGTGCTGCCGGAACGCCGGGACCAGCTGCTGGCCGCGTTCGTCACCGCGGGGTCCGTCTTCGGCGACACCGCCGCGCAAAGCGCTCTCGTGCTGGAGTTCCACGACACCGCGTCCCAGCCGTCGTGGGCGATCACGGCGCTGCTGATGGCCGCGGCGGTCCCCGCGGCGATCGTCTTCCCCTTCGTGGGCGCGGTGGCAGACCGGTTCGACAGCCGCCACCTCATGACGGTTTCCGCCGCCGCCAGCGCGTCGTGCTGTCTGGGACTTGCGGCGGCCGACTCGTTCTGGGGAGTCCTGCTGCTGGTTGCGTTGCTCAGCGTGCTGGCCTCGGTCGGCACTACGACCCTCAACGCACTTATGCCCGCATTGGCCCGGCCAGGACGTCTGGCGTCGGTGATGGCCGTGCAGCGCGGCGCCGCGCTGATGGGTGCGACCGCCGGGCTCTCGCTGGGCGGCGTGCTCTCCGGCGCGTTCGGCACCGATGTCGTCCTCCTGCTGGACAGCGCGAGCTTCGCTCTGCTCGGCGCCGGATGCGCCGCGATCCGAACCCGGCGCCGAGCAGGAACGTTGGCGTGCAAGGGTCCTCGTGCCGCCCGAGCTTCGCGGCGACCTGATGCGTCGGCGAAGCGGTTCTGGTCCGCGCACCCGCTGCTGCTGACAGCGACCGTCAGCTCGGGCGCGGTGAGCCTCTTCGCGACGACGACCAACGTCGTGCAGGTGTTCTTCGTCAAGGACGTGGTCGGGACCGACGACGCCGGTTACGGACTGGTCAGCGCGTGCTGGATGGCGGGCATGGTCGTGGCCGTGCCGCTGGCCGGGCGCGTCCCGGACCGCCTCAGGCCGCTGGTGGCCATGACCATCGCCTGCGAGAGCGCTACCGGCCTGGTCTTCCTGGTGTGCAGTGCCTGGCCCACCGTGCCGGTGACCGCGGCCTGCTACGTCGCGGGCGGACTTGCCAGCAGCGGCGTGATCATCGCGCGCGGAACCCTGGTGCAGTTGCTGAGCCGGGAGGAATCGCGTGGGCGAGTCCAGGCCGCAGCCGGCGCCGCGCGCCGATTCGCGGGCGCGGCGGCGCTCGCGCTTGGGGCGGTGTCGTTGGAAATCTTTGGTGCGCGGGGCACTTTCGCCTTCGCGGGGTTGGGTTCCGTCGTGATATCGGCCGTCTGCGGGCTACGTCTGGCCGTCGTTCTCCAGCGCGCCAGCGCCGAGCCCGCCGCCGCACACCCGATCCCGGCCAGGCGGGAACGCCTCTGATGCACTGTCCGCGAAGACGAGAACGGAGAAGAAAATGCTGGAACAGATGGTCGAGCGCGGCGCCCTGCCCGTCGCCGTCGACACCGATCGGGACGTCCTCGTCCTGAGTCCGCTGGCGGAAGCCCGCTTCGACGAACCGAGCTTCGACGGTACGGCCCGGGCCGGAGCCGACGGACGGCTGTACCGCTGGACCCTGGATGACTTCGTCGACCAGGTCGCGAAGTACCGGCCGACCCAGCCGCTCCGGCTGATCGCGCACACCTCGCGCTGCGGGTCGACGCTGCTGGCGAACCTCCTCGGACTCCGGCCGCACCACATGGTTCTCAAGGAACCGGGCTTCCTCGTCCACTCGTCCCAGCGCGCTCTCCGACGCGGGCCGAGCCGGGAGGACGTGCTCCTGCGCGCTCTTCTGCACTACTGCCGCGCGGTGGCGGACGCACACCACCGCAGTCTCGTCGTGAAGCTGACCAGTTGGACCGCACCACTGATCCTGCGCGCGCTGGAGGGCAGTCCCGACGTCCGGTGGCTGTTCCAATGGCGCGATCCAGCCGCAGTGGTCGCCTCCCAGCTGGCCTCCTCACCGCGATGGTGGACGCACGAAGACATTCGAAGCGACGTCGCTCGTTTGCTTGCGCACCAAGATGAAACCGACCCGGCGCGCTTCTACGCCCTGGTGTGGTGCGCAATCACCAACGCGGCCTTGTCGACGCCGATGCCCAGTCTGCGGTACGAGGATCTCGTGTCGGACAAGCTGCGGGCCCTGCTTGCCGCCGAGGAATGGCTTTCTCTGGGAGTGGCGCAGGCTGCCCCGGACGGCTTCGAGGAGCGGAAGTCCCAGTACTCCAAAGGATCCAGCTCTCAGCGTTTCGACCCGGTGGGCGCGCACCGGAGGCCGCAGCTGGAAGAACACCAAGCCACGGCCGTCCAGAGCCTGTCCGGGGAACTCCTGTCCGCCCTCCAGAACACAGCGGTTCCCTTGCTCGGGCCCGCAAAGGCCCGTCCCTGATCTCGGGTTATTCCGGACCTCGCAAGGCGACCAGTCCCGCCCGTGCGAGATCCACCAGCAACTCCCCCACCTGCTCCGAGGAAACGGTGCTTCCCGCCTCGGCAACCAGCTCGGCGAGCGTGACCTCCCTCCCGACGGCCAACCGCTTCAGGACCGGCGTGACCGCGACCGGGTAACGCCGTTCCAACCCACCGGCGCTCAGCAGGACCTCGGCCTGTTCCTCGGTCACGACCGCCCGCCGGGCGCGTAGCTGCGCGCGCATGCCGTCGTCGTCCGGCAAGTGCGGCTCCGCCAGAGCTGTGTGCGGCAGCGCGTATCCGGGGTCGGCCTGCCTGGCCGCGTCGCGGTGCACGGCCATCCGGTCCAGGACAGTCGGATCCTGCAAACGATCAAGCACCAGCCGCCGCAGCTCGGCGAGGTACGCGTGCTGCGTTTGGGAGTCCTCGAACCTCGGGAGATCCGCTCGCACCAGATCCTCGTCCCGCAATGAGCCGGCCACCCATTCCAGCAGGTCGGCACCGGTGGCCCGCCGAAGGCCGAACGTCAGGTGCAGCGACGGACCACTTGTCGCGTTGACCGCGTGCCACCAACCACGGGGCAGGTAGAGCACCTGGCCCGGTTCGAGCACGAACTCGGTGATCGGCTCCTCCGGCGCGCGGACCGACATCTCCATGTCGTCCTGCAGCGGAAGAGGATGCCGTGGGCCGAAGATCTTCCAGGACTTGCGCCCGGCGAGCTGCACGACGAGGACGTCGTGCGGATCGTAGTGCGTGTTGGAGCCGGGGATGTCGGTGCAGGAAGCGTAGAGGTTGACCCCGACGGACTCGCGCAGGTCCCGCTCCAGGGCCGCGGCGAGGTCGCGCACCGGCGCGGACAGCTGGTCCACATCGCGCAGTCGAAGAGTTGCTCCTGCGCGCAACTGCGTGGTCAGCGCTCCCGGGCGCAACCGCTGCCAAGTCTGGCGGAAACGGGTGATTTCGGGGGCGGTGTAGGCGTACTCGGGCACCAACCGTCCCCGGTTCAGCAGCCGCAGCTGGGTTCCGTCCAGCCGGTGTTCGGTCAGCAGGCGGTTGAGCGCGTCCCAGTCGAACAGGTCGGTAAACCGAGACGCGGAATGTTCGCCGAACACCTGGAAGTCGCGCCCGTACACGTTCGCGAAGAACTCCTCGGTTGTCTTCGGCGCCACGAGCCAGGCCAGCCCGGGGTCGTCGACGCGGGAACCCCGGTTCGGAGCACCAGTTCCGGCGGAGGGCTCCTCCAGGTCCGTGACCTCGTTCCTGGATCCGGTGGTCGGCTGTGCTGTCATCACATTGGTCCTCTCCATTTGTCGAACGGGTTTCTCGTTCGGCCCGCGGCAAATCTCTGGATACGATCTTTCCCATGTCTGATCACGCCCCCAGCAATTACGAGACCCGCATCGCCGACTCCTACGACACGTGGTTCCGGGGCCAGCCCACACAGGCCACTGTGGACCGTTTGGCCGAACTGGCCGGGGACGGCCCCCTTCTGGAGCTGGGCGTCGGTACCGGCCGGGTCGCGATTCCCCTGGCCCACCGGGGACTTCCGGTGCACGGTGTCGACGCTTCCGAATCGATGGTGGCCAGGCTTCGGGACAAGCCCGGAGGCGACGAGGTCGCCGTGACGATCGGCGACTTCAGCGAGGTCCCGGTCAGCGGCAGCTTCTCCGTGATCTACGCGGCCACCGCGACCTTCTTCGAGCTTCCGTCCCAGGAGCAGCAGGTGAGCTGCTTCGCCAACGTGGCACGTCACCTGACACCCGGTGGCTTCTTCGTCCTCGACGGTCTGCTGCCCGATGCGCACGTGGACAGCAGCGGCCAGGGAATGCGGACCATGCAGGACGCCGAGCAGTTGGTGATGAACACCCGCACCTTCGACCGCGCCACCCAGCGCCTGCAGTCGCGCTACGTCATCGTCTCCCCGGCCGGGATCGAGTTCATGCAGACCGCGTTCCGCTACGCCTGGCCGGGCGAGCTCGACCTGATGGCGCGGATGGTGGGGCTGGAGCTGCACGAGCGGTACGGGAGCTGGAGCGGAGCGCCGTTCAACCGCGCAAGCACGATGCACGTCTCCGTCTACCGTTCCGCCACCTGATGTCCGATCCGCACCGACGTCAGCCGAACGGATGCGGCGGCGGACGGTGTCCACCCGGTTCGGCCGGGACGACCGCCTTCCGCTCGTCTCCCGGCAGTGCGCGGGCGCCGGGCACGACCACCCGCAGGGCGACCGAGCCCTCCGGCCCCAGACCCGGAACTGTCGTGTCGACCACGACGGCGGCAGAACGCGTGTGCTCGCACAAGGAATCGACCAGCTCGCTCGTGTCGAGCGCCTGACCCGACCGTTCGCGCTCGCCCCCATGCTCCCCTCCGTCGAAGTCGACCACACCCCAAGCTTCCGACCGGCCCACCCGCCGGCACAGGCGACTCCACGGGTTCAGGCCCAAGCGCCCGTGGAACGCGGCCAACCCGTGCTCGACCGCGTTGCGCGGCGGTACCTGCGACGACGCGCCCCACTCGCGCCAGGCGATCTCAGCGGCCTTCGAGGACCGCATGCTCCACCGCAACATCAATGCTTCGTAGCCCGCGGCTTCGACTCCCCTGCACAGTTCGTCGGCGCTGGAATCCACCACGCAACGAGCACCGAAAGCCTGCTCACGCCCCTCGGGCGTGGCCAGGCAGACCACCACGCATCCGGTTCGAGCGGGACCGGCCAGCAACAGCGCACCGGCGCGGAGCCCCATTCCGTCCACTGTGGCTTCCAGATCTCGTGGCAGCGCGATTCGCCGACCGTCCGGGACGTCAGCACCGACGCCGTACCAGGCCCGCCAGACCAGATCCCGCTCCAGGGTCTCCAGCAGGGCATGCCGCACAGCGGAGTCGTGGTCGTGGTGGGCGGCCAGGCCCGTGGAACCCACGTTGATCACCGTCGGCGAGCGGTGCTGGAGGAAAACCGCCCCCGCCGGGACCAACGTCGGCTCGCCGGTGAGCAGGCACTCACCGTTCACCCATTGCAGACGGAACTCGCGGTCCTCGGCGCCTCCACTCCCGTGCCAGGAAGCCGGGTCCAGCGCCGTTCGCCCGGCCCTTCGGAGCTCCGAGAAGGACGCGACCGTCGCCCGGCCCTCCGCTGTGCGCCCGGCGATGATGTTGGCCGCCCGTTCGAACAGTTCGCCCCGGGTGCGCGGCACCACGGACTCCTCGCTGCGGCCCGCGGCTGATCCGACGACGACCTGATCACCGCCCGCTGCCGGGTTCCGCCCGAAAGCCGGGCTTCGGGCGGCGATCCGGCCGAACACGATCTCAGGATTCCCGGGGAACGGGTTGAACAGGTGAACCCGGGTCGGCAGTGCCGGTACCGCTTCCTGGGGCCGGATCGGCATCAGGCGGAAACCCCGTCGTTGACCCGCAGCGCCGCGCGAGCTCCGGCTTCGTCCAACACCAGGCAGCCGTGGTCCGACAGCGCCTCCCGGTGGCGGTGGAGCAGGTTCCTGGCCTGATCCGCTTGCCCGATCAGCTGATCGAGGCGGACCCGCAACGTCTCCCGCTTGGCCGGGAACGTGTCTTCGTCCGCCAGCAAGCGTTCGTAGAGCTCACAACACCGTTCCAGGACGACGAGCTGTTGGAAAAGCCCGGCGAGCGGGCGGGGGTCGGAACGCAGCGGAGTCTCCGACAGGGTTTCCGCAGCGTCGGCGACGAGGAAGGGCCGGACGGCGTTCGCCCCGTTGCACCGGTTGTGCGTTCCCTCGTGCACGAGCGCTTCGGCGCAATGCACCGCGGCTGGGAGTCCGCCCTCGCCGTCGGCGAATCGGCGGCGGTTCAGGAAGACCGCTCCATGAGAGGTGAAATCGGTGAATCCCGCGATCCGGTTGCTGTCCATGAGAACCACTTGACGGACGACCGCGGCCAGCTCGGCGAGGACTTCCGGCCAGAACTCGGCCAACAGGCAAGCCGTGGCGCAGAGAACCGCACGCTCGGATGCGCCCCAGTCGATCGCCTGGGCGGTCGTCGGCGAACCGTCTGCTTTCGGCGGGGTTTGCTTCAAAGCCCGCGCGAGACTGTCCCGCAGATGCGGTTCGGACGGGGCGAGATCCACCTGCCAAGCCGCGCACGCACTCTTCGACGCCCTTTCCGCACTCTCCTCGGACAAGGCGATCAACGTCGCCAGCTGGTCGTCCTGTCCCGGCGCGTGCCCCGAACGACGGGCCGTCTGCACCTGGTAGGCCCATGCACAGCTACCGGGATAGCGCAGATCCAGAAGTCTGAGGGACTCCTCATCTCTGGAGGTTCCGTCGCCGGAAGGGGGAATCCCCAGAACACCGCGGATCACGTCTTGGACCGCTGCCGACTCCCGTGCCGCCTCGCCTGCGTCGGGCTCTATGCGCACCTTGCTCTTCCTCCTGCTCTCCCCGCGGCCGGGCGGGGATCCGTCCAGAAATGCGGCGGGGAGCGAGGAAAGCCCCGCTCCCCGCCGGTCATGACCTCACTCGGCGCAGGACGCTCAGTCCCACGGAATGTCGATCATCAGGGCGTACTCCTGCAGCTCGACCGCGGGAACTTCCTCGATGACGGCTTCGTCGAGCGTGGGGGCGGCAGTCTCACTCATGTGAACCTCCATCGTGTTGGTGTTGCATTGCGAGGCTGACGCTAAGAGGCCGGGCATTCCCCGGCCACGGTCGCCACTCGATCGAATGGACCAGCGGATCACCCTGAACGCGTGCCACGCGGACCTGTGGCCCCGTTCGCATTCGATCAGGAGCCGTCACCGGCTGGATGTCCACACTGGACCTATTTGCCCTGCGCAAGGCCGCGGTCCGGCTACACCAGCCCCCTGCCCCTCAACATCGCGTGCAGCAGCTCCATCGACTCGGGCAGGCTCTTGACCTGCGTGTCAATCCTTAGATCCGGTTCGATCGGGATCTCGTAAGGATCGTCCACTCCGGTGAGGCCGACCAGCGCACCGGAACGCTGCCTGGCGTACAGGCCCTTGACGTCCCGCTGCGCGCACACCTCGACGCACGTGGAGACATGCACTTCCAGGTACTCGGAGCAGGACTGCTCATGACGTTTCCGCACGGCCTCGCGACTGGCCTGATAGGGCGCGATCACCGGTACAAGCGCCTTCACGCCGTTGGACGCAAGCAACTCCGCGACGAAACCGACCCTCTGGACGTGCGTGTCCCGATCTTCCGGGGTGAAACCCAGCCCAGCGGACAGGAACGCGCGCATGTCGTCCCCGTCCAGGACCTCCACCCGATGACCACCCGCCCGAAGACGCCGGGCCAGCGCGTTCGCGATCGTCGTCTTTCCCGAGCTGGGAAGGCCGGTGAACCAGACCGTAGCCCCCAGACCTGTCACGCCCATGTCGTCCTCCCGTTCGACCGAAGCACCGACTCTCTTGTGGACGGTCCTTTGTCCACAAGAGACATCATCTTCGACCTGGCGGACGGCCGCCTCGGTGGTCGGCGATGCATTAGAACTGACGTTCGAATACTTATGCCACTTGTTGCAGTGCTACTCGTTGCATATGCTCCTCGCATGGCGCTGGAACACGCGATACTGGTCTCGCTCCTCGAGCGGTCGAGCACGGGCTACGAGCTGGCCCGGCGGTTCGACCGCTCGATCGGCTTCTTCTGGAAGGCCAGCCACCAGCAGATCTACCGGGTTCTCGGCCGGATGACCGAGGCCGGATGGGTCACCGCGACGACCGTGCCCGGCGATGGCAAACCGGACAGCAAGGTCTACGAGCCCAGCGAGCGGGGCCGCGCCGAACTCTCCCGCTGGCTCGGCGAGCCGTCCGACCCGCAGGTCATCCGGCACGACCTCGCGGTCAAGATCCGCGGTGCCGCGTTCGGCGATCGCGACGCGGTGCTCGCCGACGTGACCCGGCACTGCGAACGCCACGCCGCCCAGCTGGAGCTCTACCGCCAGATCGAGGCGCGCGACTTCCCCGAACCGGACCGGCTCAGCGGTCACGACCTCGCGCAGTACCTCGTGCTGCGCGGCGGGATCATCCAGGAACAGGGATTCCTCGACTGGTACCGCGAGGTCCTCGACGCCCTCGGCCCGCACAGCGGTTCCTGATCCCTCCCCACGCCGTCGAAAGGCACCCATGAGCAGCTATCCGCACCTGCTGTCCCCGCTGGACCTCGGCTTCACCACGCTGCGCAACCGCGTCGTGATGGGCTCCATGCACACCGGGCTGGAGGACCGCGCAGGCAACTTCCCGAGGCTGGCCGAGTACTACGCCGAGCGCGCCCGCGGTGGTGCGGGGCTGATCGTGACCGGCGGCTTCGCGCCCAGCCGCACCGGATGGCTGTTGCCCTTCGCCTCCAAGCTGACCACCAGGGCCGAGGCTCGGCAGCACCGGCAGCTCACCTCCGCCGTCCACCAGGAGGGCGGGAAGATCGCTTTGCAGATCCTGCACGCGGGCAGGTACTCCTACCACCCGCTCAGCGTCTCCGCCTCGGCCGTCAAGGCGCCGATCAACCCCTTCAAGCCGCGGGCGCTCAGCGGGCGCGGAGTGCGCGCCCAGATCGACGCGTTCGCGCGTACCGCCGTGCTGGCCAGGGAGGCCGGCTACGACGGCGTGGAGATCATGGGGTCCGAGGGCTACTTCATCAACCAGTTCCTCGCCCCGCACACCAACCGCCGCACCGACCAGTGGGGCGGATCCCCGGAGAACCGGCGGCGGCTGGCGGTCGAGATCGTCCGCCGGACCCGCGAGGCCGTGGGCCAGGACTTCGTCCTGGTGTACCGGCTGTCGATGCTCGACCTGGTGAAAGGCGGGCAGACCTGGGACGAGGTCCTGGCGCTGGCCGCGGAGGTGCAGGACGCGGGCGCGACGATCATCAACACCGGGATCGGCTGGCACGAGGCGCGGGTGCCGACGATCGTCACCTCGGTGCCGCGCGGCGCGTTCACCTGGGTCACCGCGAAGCTCAGGCCGCACCTGCGGATCCCGGTCGTCACCTCGAACCGGATCACCATGCCCGAGACCGCCGAGGAGGTCCTCGCGCGGGGCGACGCGGACATGGTGTCGATGGCCCGCCCGTTCCTCGCCGACCCGGACTGGGTGGTCAAGGCCGAGCAGGGCCGCAGCGACGAGATCAACGCCTGCATCGGCTGCAACCAGGCGTGCCTGGACCACGTCTTCCAGCGCAGGGTCGCGACCTGCCTGGTCAACCCGCGCGCGGCGCACGAGACCGAGCTGAGGCTGCTGCCCGCGCGCAGGTCGAAGCGGATCGCCGTGGTCGGGGCCGGGCCCGCCGGTCTCGCGGCGGCCACCTCGCTGGCCCGGCGCGGGCACGAGGTGGAGCTGTTCGAAGGGCGGTCGGAGATCGGCGGCCAGTTCAACCTGGCCCGCCGCATCCCCGGCAAGGAGGAGTTCGACGAGACGATCCGCTACTTCACCCGGCAGCTCGACCTCACCGGCGTGAAGCTGCACCTGGACCGCCGGGTGACCGCGACCGAGCTGGCCGAGGGCGGTTACGAGGAGGTCGTGGTGGCCACCGGCGTGACCCCGCGCTCGCCCCGGATCCCCGGGATCGAGCACCGCAGCGTCCTGTCCTACAGCGACTTGCTGCTCGGCGCTCCGGTCGGCGAGCGGGTCGCGATCATCGGCGCGGGCGGGATCGGCGTGGACGTCAGCGAGTTCCTCACCCACACCGGCTCCCCGGCGCTCGCGCCCGAAGCCTGGATGCGCGAGTGGGGCGTGGTCGACCCGGAGGAGGCGCGCGGCGGTCTGGGCGAGCCGCGTCCGGAGCCCTCGCCGCGGCAGGTGTTCCTGTTGCAGCGCAAGAAGTCCAAGATCGGCAAGGGACTGGGCAAGACGACGGGCTGGGTGCACCGGGCGTCGCTGCGCGCCAAGGGCGTGGAGATGCTCAGCGGCGTCCAGTACGACCGGATCGACGACGACGGCCTGCACATCACCCTGGAGTCGCAGCAGTCGCGCGTGCTGGAGGTCGACAACGTCGTCGTGTGCGCGGGCCAGGAGTCGCAGCGCGAGCTTGTCGACGAGCTCACCGCCGCCGGAGTCGCGACGCACGTCATCGGCGGGGCCGACGTCGCCGCCGAGCTCGACGCGAAACGGGCCATCGCGCAGGGGACCGAACTCGCCGCGAGGCTCTAGCCGGCGGCCGTCGGGACTGGCCGGCACGGAGCACGCCGGTCGCAAGCAGCTTCTCGATCTCCACCGCGGCCCCCGATTAATGGGAGGACGTCCCGATTCCAACCGGGATACCGTCCTGCCATGTCCCGCTCAGCCAAGACTTCCCCGTCTCCCGTCACCGCTGATGACCTCGACCTCGCCGTGCACCTCGCGGTCGAGGTCCTCCGCGAGGCACCGCCGGCCGCGTGGGACGGAAAAGCGGGTCCGCTGGAATGGAATTGCTGGGAGACCGTCGAGCACCTCAGCGACGATCTCTTCGCATACGCCGTGCAACTGGGCCCCAGAAATCCGCCCATGGACGGCGAAGTGCCCTTCGTGTGGGAGAGCCGACGGCCCGGCGGCCCCGCGAACGCCATCCACGCGGACGGCGAGGCGGGACCTGAGGGCCTGTTGCAGGTGCTGGAGGCCAGCGGCGCGCTGCTGGTCGCGATGGTGCGCACGACGCCCGCGCACGTTCGCGCCTACCACGTCTTCGGCACCTCCGACGCCGAGGGCTTCGCCGCGATGGGGATCGTGGAGACCTTGGTGCACACCCACGACCTGGCGCAAGGGCTCGGCCTCACCTGGAACCCACCGGCCGGCCTGTGTTCGCGGGTGCTCGCCCGGCTGTTCCCGAACGCCCCGGGGTACGCGGAACCCTGGCCCGCCCTGCTGTGGGCCACCGGACGCGCCGAACTGCCCGGGCGCCCTCGTCTGACCACGTGGCGCTGGGACGGCACACCCCGCGCGAACGGGAACACCTCCGCAGCAGGCTGATCACAGATTCCGGGCCTGCGGAGCCAACGGCACCGCGGGCCGGCGAGCCTTCCCAGCGATCTCCCAGCCTGCGTTCACCTGATCGCCGTCTTGTTCGCTGATGTTCGATGTTGTCCTATTTTGGGGACACGCCTGGCCGGTCGGGGCCGCATCCGGTCCCCGGCCGCTGCGAGTGAGGAGCGACGATGACGTCCACGCGATCCCGCCGAGCGAGGCTGATGGTGTCCCTCGGCGCCGCCGTGACCACCTGCTTGGCGCTGGCGCCCACCGCGTCCGGTGCCCTGCCGGACGACGGCCTGGCCGCGACGCCGCCGATGGGCTGGAACTCCTGGAACACCTTCGGGTGCAACATCAACGAACAACTCATCCGAGAAACAGCCGACGCGATCGTCGCCTCCGGCATGCGCGACGCCGGATACCGCTACGTCAACATCGACGACTGCTGGGCGGAGCCGGAGCGCAACGCGGAGGGCGAGCTGGAGCCGCACCACGAGCGCTTCCCCAGCGGCATCAAGGCGATGGCCGACTACGTGCACGGCAAGGGCCTCAAGCTCGGCATCTACACGAGCGCGGGCACCCGGACCTGCGCGGACACCATGCCCGGCGCGCTCGGCCACGAGGAGGTCGACGCCCGGACCTTCGCCGAGTGGGAGGTCGACTTCCTCAAGTACGACAACTGCAACAACCAGGGGGTTCCGGCGACCGAGCGCTACGCCGCGATGGGCGACGCCCTGCGAGCCACCGGGCGCCCCATCGTCTACTCGGTCTGCGAATGGGGCGAGAACGCTCCCTGGGAGTGGGCACCGGACGTCGGCGCGCACCTGTGGCGCACCACCGACGACATCAAACCCGCCTGGGACACCGGCAACTCCGACGGCTTCCCGATGGGCGTGGTCAACATCATCGAGGCCAACGGCAAGCTCGCCGAACACGCGGGCCCCGGCGACTGGAACGACCCCGACATGCTGGAAGTCGGCGTCCACGACGTGGAGGGCTACCCCGGTCTGACCGACACCGAGGCCGTGGCGCACTTCAGCATGTGGTCGATCATGGCCGCACCGCTGATCGCGGGCAACGACGTGCGCGAGATGCCGGAGAACGTCAAGCAGATCCTGACCAACCGCGAGGTGATCGCGGTCAACCAGGACGCCGCGGGCAAGCAGGGCGCTCCGGTGCGCGATGACGGCGACCAGGAGGTCTGGGTCAAGGAGCTCGCCGACGGCTCCCGCGCGGTCGCGCTGTTCAACCGCGGCGGCGAGGCAGCCACCATCGCCACCACCGCCGAGGAGATCGGCGCCAAGCAGGCCGGGCGGTACGTCCTGCGCGACCTGTGGGCGCACACCGACACCGAGACCGGCGGCGAGATCAGCGCCGAGGTCCCGTCGCACGGCGTCGCGCTGCTGCGAGTCACGCCGAAGCGCTGACCGAGTCGGGCCGCGGCGCGGATCCGCGTCCGCGCCGCGGCCGGGCGCTCAGCACCACGACCAGCACCAGCACTTCGAACAACGGGCTCGGAAATCCCGTGACAAGACCGAGCGCGATGTCGGCGATCGGCGCGAACACCGCCACCGCGAACACCCGCTTCGACGCGGCAGGCAGTTTCCGCGTCGAAGCCCACGGGGTCCTCCGCCACGGCTTGGCCACCGACAGCCACGCTTGGAAAGCGATCGCCGACGCCATCAGCGCGGTCCCGGCCAACAGCGGAAGTGGCGGCGCCGCCCCGGCTTCGGCGTCCGCGGCCGTGGCGCGCAGCGCGCCGGACAGGACGAAGATGCCCGCGTAGAGCTGGACGCCGGTGATCGCGAACTTCGCCAGCACCCACCAGTTCCGGAAGAACCCCCACGGCGTGGCGGCGGCCAGCACGAACCCGGTAAACGCCCCGGCGTTGGCCAGCGGCGCGAGCAGGGCGGTGTCCACGACGTGCGCCATCGATGTCGCCGCCACCCGCACTTCCCGCTCGGCGCTGCCGAAACCGGCCGACAGCAACGTGAACAGCACGAGGGCCTGTGCCATCCAGCCCACCGAAGTGATCACGTGCAACCACACCAGGGCCTGCCGCCACCGCTGAGAACCCACCACGCCCGCAACTGTGCGTCCCGTGCAGCCGCGGCAGGATCCGGAATCGCCCGGAGAAGACCCCGATCCAGGAACGGCTATCCGGACTGGGGTTTTCCCGGGGGAGCCTCATCGCACTCCCACGGACACTGCGAACGCAGCCAGAACTCGTGGAGTGAGACGTTTTTCCGCACGAACCGCGCGAGCCCGCACCAGGTGCGCCCGAAGACCCACATCAGTCTCAGCTTCGTCCGGAAAGGAATTTCCTTCTCGATCAGCGTCACAACAACGTCCCCAACCTGGCTTGACGACGAGCTCTCGGCTTTGTGACCACACCTGGATCATCGGTGCGCTATCGGACACCCTCCTGTTCCGCGGAGACACCGCCGCGCCGCTGGAAGATCCCGTTCAGGCGCCCGTGCGCCGCCATGATCCCGAGGATGACCAGCGCCGCGCCGACCGGCTGGTTCCAGCTGAGGGGTTCGCCCAGCAGCACGATCCCGAGGATCACGCCCACGACCGGCGAGAGGTAGGTGACCGCGGCGCCGTTCACCGCGCCCCAGGCGGAAACGATGTTGTTGTTCCACACGTAGGCCATCCCGGTGCCGAAGGCGCCGAGGACGACCATGCTGAGCACGACCGTGACGCTCAGCCCGTCGACCGGTTCGCTCGCCACCCAGGGCGTCGCGACGATCATGATCACGGCTCCGATGAGGACCTGGACGAACGCGAGCGTGGGCGCCGGCAGGCCGCGGCCCGCGACGAAGCGCCGCAGGTAGGCGAAGGCGAGGCCGTAGCACGCGGTGGCGCCGAGGCAGGCCAGCTGGGAGAGGAAGTCGTTGTGCTCGCCCAGCCCGCTCCAGGGGCCGATGATCGTCACCACGCCCGCGAAGCCCAGGCCGACCCCGAGGGTGCGGGGCCGGTTGAACCTTTCAGTCGGCAGCATGGCCGCGGCGAAGACCATCGCGACCAGCGGCGTGGTGGCGTTGAAGATGCTGGCGAGCCCCGACGAGATCTTCTGCTCCGCCCAGGCGAACAGGGTGAACGGAACCACGCACAGCAGCACGGTGACGACCGTGAGGTGTCCCCACACGCGCGGGTCGCGCGGGAGCGGGCGGCGGGTGATCGCCACGAGCGCGCCCAGCGCCAGCGCGCCGAAGACCATCCGGGCGAGCACCACCTGCGTCGGGGAGAGATCTCTCAGGCCGATCTTGATGAACAGGAAGCTCGATCCCCACGCCATCGCGAGCAGGACGAACTGCGCCACGACCTTGGACTGCGCCCTGCTGGGAGCCTCGACCATGCGGTTGCTTCCTCACGTCTGTCCCGATCCACCCCAGGGGCAGTCAACCTTGCGATCGGTCGTGAGGCTAGCGGATTGCGGACATCGCATTTCCGGCTCGGCGCGGCCGGCCCGAGGGCTCGCCGGGCTCAGCCTGCGACGAACTCGGACACGACTCGGACGAACTTCTCGGGGTCGTCCCGTATGACCCCGTGCCCGCAGTCCGGGAACTCCTCCAGACGTACCAGGTTCGCGGGGATCGCCTCGGCGATGTCGCGCTGCTCGGCGATCGGCGTGATCGGGTCGTCGTGGCCACCGACCACCAGCGTCGGGCAGCGCACCTCCCCGAGCCGCGGACGGATGTCGAACAGCGCGCCCTCCCCGGTCGGGCGTTCGAAGTACGGCAGCACATCCTCGTTGGCGATGGTCCGCTTCGACGCGTCCGGGTCCGGTGCCCGCCTGCTGTAGAGCGGCCCGCACACCCGGCGGTAGTCCGCGAGCGCCTCCGCGGTCCGCTCCGCGAACAGCCGCCGGGTCACCTCCCGCGCCTCGGCGCCGCCGACGCGTTCGAACGCCTCGAACATCCGCTCCAGCCTGCCGCGGTCGCCGGTACCCCTGCCGGACGTGCTGACCAGCACCAGCTTCGACGGGTGGTCGGCGTGGCGCACGGCGTACTCCATCGCCACGTACCCGCCGAACGAGGTGCCGAGGACCACCGGACGCTCGATGCCCAGCCGCTCGCAGAACTCCCGGAGGTCGTCGGCCCACTGCGCGAGCGACCAGCGGTCCGGGGTGCTGCGGTCGCTGCGCCCGTGACCGCGCTGGTCCAGGTAAACGACCTGACCGTCCCCGGCCAGCGCGTCGAAATCCGGGCGCAGCGAGGAGTGGTCCAGGCCGGGACCACCGTGCAGGCACACGATGGTCGGCCGCTCCCGCATGACCGCTCCGTCGGGGACCAGCCGAGCGCCCACCACGTCGAAGAACAGCTCGATACCGCCAACCCGGACGCGCAACCGTCAGTCCCCTCCCCGGCTCATGGCCTCGCGCAGGCTCTTGGGCCGCATGTCGGTCCAGACCTGCCTGATGTAGTCCAGGCACTCCGCCTTCGGTCCCTGCTTGCCGACCTCGGTCCACCCCGCGGGGATCTCCTTGAAGGTCGGCCAGATCGAGTACTGCTCCTCGCGGTTGACCACCACGTGGAAGGTCTCGCCGTGCTGGTTCTCGCTGCCGTTGTTCTCGCTGCCGGTCATCGGGGCACTCCTCTCGTTCGTCATCCCTGCTGGGCGGGCGCGGACACCCGGAACGTCTTCGTCGTGCTGCCGCCGTCCTTGCGGAAGTGGATGAGCTGGTTGTAGAAGCCGTCCACCGGGGAGCCCGGGTCCGACAGCAGTTCCGCGACCCTGCGCTGGATGGCCTCGGAGCGCTCGGCCGAGAGGTGGGAACGCTCCGCGAGATCGTTGCGCAGGATGCGCTGAACTCCTTCGACGGTGTCGAAAGCCGGGTCCAGGTAGGCGGAGCTGGAGCAGCCCGCTTCGCCCAGCCGCGCGGTGATCGACGCGCGTTGTTCCGTGTCCCCGCCGGAGCCCACCGAACGCCAGGTGGCGATGAGGCCGCCGGCGATCGGCGAGAGGTGCTTGGGCAACGCGTCGAGAACCGGCCACACGACGCTGTTGCCGATGTCGCCCAACGTCGCCGGTTCCTCGTCCCGCACGACCGGCGCGTACGGCGTGTTGCACAGCACGTGGTCGAACTGCTCGTCCGGATCCAGCGCCGCCAAGCCGTCGGACTCGCGGAACTCCGTCCGCTCCGCCAGCCCGTTGAGCACGGCGTTGGCCCGGGCGATCGTGACCGCGGGTGCGCTGAGCTCGACGCCGACCGCCTGAACGGCCCCGCGTTCGGCGCACAGCAACGCCTGGATACCGGTTCCGGAGCAGATGTCCAGCGCCCGCTGCCCGGCCAGCGAACGCGGGATGGTCCTGGCGACGACGGCGGTGGAGAGGTCGAACCAGGTGTGGGTCGGTCCGGTGCGCGTGGGGTACGACGGCGGGATGCTGCTGATCACGATCAATCCCTCGGCGGGGACCAGCAGCAGGCTGGGGGTGCGCCAGCCACCGTTGCCGTCGCGGACCAGCAGTTCGGCGTCGAGCAGCGCGGTGACGATCCCGTCCGGAACGGCCGCGCGCAGGTCCTGGTCCTCGACGGTCTCGCCGAGGCGGAACAGCCGGAACAGGACCGCGTGCTCGAACCCGAGGCGCGCGACGACCTTGCGCAGCGGTTCGAACGCCGGGAAACCGGTCATGCTCGGGCCGAGTTCCAACGACATCCGGAGATCGAGCATCGCGTACATCATCTCGTCGAGGTAGTCGCGGACCTTGACGAGCGCGGTGGCGTCCAGCCTCATCTCATGCACCTTCCGATTCTTCCTGCGGGCCGGCACAGTCCCGCACCGCCTGGTCCAGCTGGTGTCGCAGGAGCTCGGCGAGGGAGTGGACCTGGGGCGGTCTGAGCATGCTGTAGTGGTCGCCGGGAACGATGTGCGAATCGACGGATCCGGCCCACGGTCCCCACTGCCTGGCGAGGCCGGAATTCCCCTCGGCGCTTTGGAAGAGGACGATCCGCTGGTCCGTCGGGCGCAGCCGGTGCTGGGCAACTGCCTCGGAGTTGCGGGTGAACACGTCGAGCAGCCGTTGGGTGTCCACCTTGGACGATATTCCCGCGTTTTCCAGGATGTCGGCCAGGCGCAGCGGATCCAGGTCCTGGAGGTCGTCGACGTCGCGGTTCGCGAGCCGCAGCGCGTCCGCGGCGAAGCGCGACAGCACGGGAAGCTCGTCGTGGCCCGCGATCGACGCCCGGTGCGCTGGTGGCACGTGCGTGTCGAGCAGGGCGAGCAGACCGACCTCCTCCCCCTGGCGGTTCAGCTCGCCCGCCATCTCGAACGCCAGCAGGCCGCCCATGGACCACCCGGCGAGGAAGTACGGGCCGCTCGGCTGCGCCCGGCGGATCTCCTCTGCGTAGAGCTTGGCCAGCTGCTCGATCGTCGTCGCCGACGTCTCCTCGGGGGCTTGCACCGCGATGAGCCGCCGCTCCAGTGCCCTGGCCAGCTCGGCGTAGCACAACACCTCGCCGCCCACGGGATGCACGCAGAACAACGGCGGCCCCGATCCCTCGTCGCGCACGGGTACGAGGACCTGCCGAGTCCCGACCTCCTCCAGCATTGACGCGAGATGGGCGATGGTCGGCTTCCGGAACAGCGCGGCCAGCGGTACCGCGGCGTCCAGCCTGTCGCGGACCAGCCCCATCATCCGCACGGCGAGCAGCGAATGCCCGCCGAGCGCGAAGAAGTCGTCGTCGATGCCGATCGGCGCGGTGCCGAGCGCTTCCTCCCAGATCTCGGCGAGCTGCCGCTCCACCTGGTTCCTGGGTTCGCGCGACGGCTCCGCGTCCCGCGCCGGACCGGGCTCGGGCAGCGCGCGGAGGTCCACCTTGCCCTGCGGTCCCAGCGGAAGCGCGGCCAGGACGACCACGGCACCGGGAACCATGTGCGCGGGCAACCAGTATTCGAGGAAGCGCCTCAGCTCATCCTCCGCGCACTCCGCTGTTTCGCCGGGCACGACGTAGGCGACGAGTTCCTTGTCGCCCCGCACCGACTCGCGGGCCACGACGACCGCCTGCCGCACGGACTCGTGCCGCTCCAGCACCGCCTCGATCTCGCCGAGCTCGATCCGGTAACCCCGGATCTTGACCTGGTGGTCGATCCGGCCTGCGAACTCCAACCGCCCGTCCGGCAGCCGGCGTCCGAGGTCTCCCGTCCGGTACAGCCGTTCACCGTCGCCGAACGGATCCGGCACGAACCGCTCCGCGGTGAGGTCCGGCCTGTTCAGGTAGCCGCGGGCGACGGTGGCACCACCGATGTGGATATCACCGAAAACGCCGACCGGAACGGGTTCTCCGGCCTGGTCCAGGACGTGGACCCGGGCGTTCGCGATCGGCCTGCCGAGCGGCACGAGAGGACCCCTGGGCACCTCGTCCGGGTCGACCGGATTCGTCAGCACGCCCACGGTCGTCTCCGTGGGCCCGTAGTGGATGGACACCTCGGCGTCCTCGCCCGCCAGCGGCGCGACCGTTCCGCGGATCCAGTCCCACTGCGATGCTTCTCCGCCCAGGGCGAGGATCTTCCTCGGAAGCAGATCGGGCGACGGGACCGCGTCGAGGAGGGCGGCGAGGTGCGAAGGGGCGATCTTGAGGACGTCGATCGGATGCCGCCGGAAGTGTTCGAGGACGGCGTCGGGGTCCAGCGACTGATCGCGTCCCAGGACGTGCAGCGTGCCGCCGTGCCCGAGGGCCGGGATCAGCACCGTCAGGCACGAATCCACGGCCAGCGGCTGCAACAGCCCGTAGTGGTCACCGGGTTCGAGCCGGAACCGCTCGGTGATGCCGACCAGGTAGCTCGTCGCGTTCCGGTGTTCGACCACCACGCCCTTGGGCGTACCGGTGGAGCCGGACGTGTAGATGATGTACGCGGGATGCCGCGGGTCGGACACCCGCGCGGGGTTGGTGTCGGGGTAGTCCTTCAGAGCCTCGGTGACCTCGTCGAGGCGGACGACGGGCACGCCGGTGTCGACGCGGTCGGCCAGGGAGCCGCGGGTCAGCACGACGCGGACATCGGCGTCGGCCAGCATCTGCCGGATCCGCCCGTCCGGAAAGCCAGGTTCGAGCGGTACGTAGGCACAACCCGCTTTCCACGCACCGAGGACGCTGATCGCGGTTTCGGCGGACGTGTCCAGCAGGATGCCGACTGCGGTTTCCGGCGCGGTGCGGGTCAGGAGCTGGTGCGCGAGCCGGTTCGCCTTCCGGTTCAGTTCGTCGTAGGAGAGCCGATCGGCGCCTTGGACAAGGGCAGTGTCGTCCGGGTGGGCTTGAGCGTGCTGCTCGAACAGCTCGTGGACGGTGTTGTGCGGGATCGGGCGGGCGGTGTCGTTCCACTCCTCTGTCACCCGCCGGAGTTCGGACGCAGGCATCAACGGCAGCGACTTCACCGGCCGGGCCGGGTCGGCGATCACTGCCGCGAGTACTTGTTCCACTGCGGTGATCAGGCGTTGTGCTGTGCCAGGGTCGAACAGGCCGGTGTCGTATTCGAGGTATCCCTCGATGCCTCCGGCGACTTCTCCCAGCGACAGCGTCAGTTCGAACTTCGCTGTCGCTGTCGACACCGGTAACGCCTGTACTTCGACGTCGTTCAGTTCCAGGTCCCCAGCAGGCGCGTTCTGCAGGACGAACATCACCTGGAACAACGGGGTGCGGCCCACGTCGCGCGGTGGAGCCAAGTCCTCCACCAACCGCTCGAACGGAACGTCCTGATGCGCGTACGCTTCCAGCGAGGTTTCCCGTACTCGGCGCAGTACCTCGTCAAACGACGGCGAGCCGGACAGATCCGTGCGCATGACCAGGGTGTTGACGAAAAACCCGATCAGCCCCTCCAACTCGGGACGGGTACGCCCGGCCACCGGAGATCCCACGACCACGTCCTCAGTACCCGCGAACCGGCCCAGCACCACCTGGAACGCGGCCAGCACCGTCATGTACACCGTCGCCCCGGACCTGCGTGCGACGCCGCGAACACCCTCGACGAACTCCGCATCCCATGACACCGGAAGCTGGGCTCCCCCACGGGATTCCTGCCCGGTCCGCGGCCGATCCGTCGGCAACGACAACCCCGCCGGCGCCCCCGACAACTGGGACCGCCAGTACTCCAGCTGCGATTCCAGCACGTCACCGTCGAGCCATTCCCGTTGCCATACGGCGAAATCCGCATACTGCACCGGCAGCTCCGGAAGCGACGACTGCCTACCGGCGACATAATCGCCATACAGAACGGACAACTCCCGCAGCAGCACACCCAACGACCACCCGTCGGACACGCTGTGGTGCAACACCACCACAAGCAGCCATTCGTCCGGGGCGACCCGCAGGACACTCACCCGGAACAACGGACCCCGTTGCAGGTCGAACGACCTCCGGGCTTGCCTGCGCGCCCATTCCCGCACGTATTCCTCGGAGGCGCCGAGCTCCTCGGCCACCTCGATGCCCGCCCGGCCAGCGGTCTCCACCACCTGCACCGGCGCGTCATCCGTGCCCGCGAACCGCGTCCGCAACGACTCGTGCCGCATCACGACCTGATCCAGCGCCCACCGCAGACCGTCGAGATCCACGGCTCCGGACAAGCGGACCATGCCAGGGACGTTGTAGGTCGCCTCGCCCGGGGAAAGCTGGTCGAGGAACCACAACCGCTGCTGCGCGAACGACAACGGGAGGGGTCCGTTGCGGTCGGCGACGGGGATCGGTGGCGCCTGCTCCCGACCTGACGCGCCAGTGACCAGTTCCGCGAGTGCCGCGACCGTGGGTCGTTCGAACAACTCCCGCAGCGACACCGCGACGCCGAAGGTCTCGCGGAGCCGGGTCACGATTTGCGTCGCGAGCAGCGAATGCCCGCCGAGTGCGAAGAAGTCGTCGTGGATCCCGACCTGATCCAGGCCGAGGACACCACCCCACACCTCGGCCACGGCCTGTTCGACCGGACCACGGGGCGCTGCGAATCCGGCCCCCACCACGTCTTCGCGCTCAGGGGCGGGCAAACCGGCGCGATCGACTTTCCCGTTGGGGGTGACCGGGAATTTCTCCAGCACGATCACGGCTGACGGCACCATGTACCCCGGCAACGACCGGCCGACCCAGGCGCTCAGCTCGGCAGAGTTCAGCCCCTCGCCGGTGACGTAGCCGATCAGCCGGGGGCCGCCACCGATGTCCTCGCGCAGCACCACAACCGCCTGCCCCACACCCGGACACCGTTGCAGCACCGACTCGATCTCACCCAGCTCAACCCGATGCCCACGAATCTTGACCTGATGATCAACCCGACCAGCAAACTCCAACCGACCATCCGGCAACCACCGCACCACATCCCCAGTCCGATACAACCGGCCACCATCACCAAACGGATCCGGCACGAACCGCTCCGCCGTCAAGCCCCCGTCACCGACGTAACCGCGGGCCAAACCCCGCCCCGCCACGAACAGCTCGCCGAACACACCGACCGGTACCGGCTCCAACCACTCGTCCAGCACATACACCCGCGTGTTCGCGATCGGACCGCCGATCGGCACCGGGGTCTCGCCGTCGACGTCCGAGACGACTTCGCAGCAGGTGAAGGTGGTGTTCTCCGTCGGACCGTAACCGTTGATCATCCGGCATTCCGGGAACCGCTCCCGAACGGCGCGGACGTGCGCCGGTGCGAGCACATCACCGCCCGCCAGCAGGTTCCTGATCCCGGAGAGCGCGTCGAGATCGTGCTCCACCACCTGGTGGAACAGCTGGGCGGTCAACCACAGCGTGGTCACACCGTGCTCGCGCAGGATCCGGGGCAGCTCGTCCAGGTCGAGCGGATCGCTGTCGGCCACCGCCACCCGGGCGCCGTTGAGCAGACCGGCCCAGATTTCGAAGGTCGCGGCGTCGAACGACGCGGGCGCCAGGTAGAGCGTGGTGTCTTCCGGCGTGATCCGGACGTGCTCGGTCGACAGCGCCAGCCGGACCACCGCCCGGTGGGGCACGCTCACTCCCTTGGGGCGGCCGGTGGATCCCGACGTGTACATGATGTAGGCGAGTCGTTCCTGCGACACGGCCGGGAAGGGGACCGGATCGGTCTCGGCCGTCCCTTCGACGTCGTCGAGCGTGATGATCGGAACGTCGGTTTCCGGTAGTCGGCCGCGCAGCTCGTCGTGCGTGACCAGCACCGCCGCCCCGGAGTTCTCGATCACGAACCGGAGGCGTTCCGCAGGTGCGGCCATGTCCAGTGGCACGTAGGCGCAACCCGCTTTCAGCACCCCGAGCATGGCGACCACGGTGTCGATCGACCGCGTCAGGTACAGGGCGATCGGGGTTTCCGGGGCGGTGCCGTCCAGGAGGTGGTGCGCGAGCCGGTTCGCCTTGCGGTTCAGCTCGCCGTAGGTCAGCCGACGGGTTCCCCCAACCAGAGCGATGTCGTCCGGGCAGGCGCGGGCGTGCTGCTCGAAGAGCCCGTGCACCGTGGTCTCGGGCAGCGGACGGGTGGTGTCGTTCCACTCCTCGATCACCCGCCGGTACTCCGGTGCGGGCAGCAACGGCAGCAATCCCACCGGTCTCGACGAATCCTCGACCACCGCCGCCAGAACCTGTTCCAGCGCGGCGATCAGGCGTTGCGCCGTGTCAGCGTCGAACAGGCTGGTGTCGTATTCCAGATACCCTTCGACGCCTCCCGCGACTTCTTCCAGCGACAGCGTCAGCTCGAACTTCGCCGTGCCCGTCGACACCGACGAAGCGCGCACGTCGGCGTCGCCCAGTTCCAGCTGGCCCATCGGCGCGTTCTGCAGGACGAACATCACCTGGAACAGGGGCGTCCGGCCCGCGTCACGCGGTGGCGCCAGCTCCTCCACCAACCGCTCGAACGGAACGTCCTGATGCGCATACGCCTCCAGCGCGGTTTCCCGCACTCGACGCAGCACTTCGTCAAACGACGGCGACCCCGACAAGTCCGTACGCATCACCAACGTGTTGACGAAAAACCCGATCAACCCCTCCAACTCCGGGCGCGTACGCCCCGCGACCGGAGAGCCCACGACCACATCCTCAGTACCCGCGAACCGGCCCAGCACCACCTGAAAAGCCGCCAGCACCGTCATGTACACCGTCGCCCCGGACCTGCGTGCGACGCCGCGAAGGCCGTCGACTAGTTCGGCGTTCCAGGACACCGGAAGCTGCGCTCCCCCACGGGATTCCTGCCCGGTGCGCGGCCGGTCGGTCGGCAACGGGAGCCCGACAGGCGCGCCGGAGAGCTGCGACCGCCAGTAGTCCAGTTGGGACTCCAGCACACCCTCTTCGAGCCATTCCCGCTGCCATACCGCGAAATCCGCATACTGGATGGGCAGCTCCGGGAGCGACGGCTGCCTGCCTGCGACGTAATCGCCGTACAACACCGACAGCTCCCGCAGCAACACGCCCAACGACCATCCATCGGACACGCTGTGGTGCAACACCACGACCAGCACCCACTCATCGGAGGCGATCCGCAGCATGCTCGCCCGGAACAACGGGCCACGGCGCAGGTCGAACGTCCACCGGGCCCGCTCCCCTGCCCATGCCCACACGTCTTCCTCGGAAGCACCGGGCGCCTCGGTCACCTCGATGTCGACCCTGGCGGCGGGCTCGACCACCTGCACCGGCGCGTCATCCACCACGGCGAACCGGGTCCGCAGCGACTCGTGCCGCGCCACGATCTGATCCAGCGCCCACCGCAGACCGTCGACATCCACGGCGCCCGACAGGCGGACCATGCCGGGGACGTTGTAGGTCGCCTCGCCCGGGGAAAGCTGGTCGAGGAACCACAACCGCTGCTGCGCGAACGACAACGGGAACACGTACCCGTCAGCCGCAGCGGCATCGTTCTCAGCGGTATTTTTCTTTGGCTGCTCCGTGGATTCCGATCGTGTCACCGGTACCTCACTCACCGGGTGTGTCCGCAGGCAGGGAAACGCGCTTGCGCGGCTGCCGCGGGATCGCGGACGGCGCTGGAGCCGTTTCCCCTGCCGTGAGCTGTTCGACGAGTTCGGCGACGCCGGCCACGGTGGGGTTCTCGAACAGCCGCCGCAGTTCGAGCTCGACCTTCACCTTGTCCCGCAGCCGGGTCACGATTTGGGTGGCCATCAGCGAATGCCCGCCGAGCGCGAAGAAGTCGTCGTAGATCCCCACCTGGTCCAGTCCCAGCACCTGGGCCCACACCTCGGCCACAGCCTGCTCCACCGGACCACGAGGTGCCACGAACCCCGCGCCCACGACATCCGAACGATCGGGCACCGGCAGGGCAGCCCGATCGATCTTGCCGTTGGGGGTGACCGGGAACCTCTCCAGCACCACCACGGCCGACGGCGCCATGTACCCGGGCAACCACTGGCCGACCCACGCACTCAGTTCGGCGGAGTTCAGCCCCTCACCGGTGACGTACCCGATGAGCCGGGCGTCGTCACCGATGTCCTCGCGCAGCACCACAACCGCCTGCCCCACATCGGGATGCCGCAGCAACACGGACTCGATCTCACCCAGCTCGACCCGATGGCCGCGCACCTTGACCTGGTGATCGACCCGGCCGACGAACTCCAGGCGGCCGTCCGGCAGCCAGCGCCCGAGGTCTCCCGTCCGGTACAGCCGTTCGCCATCGCCGAACGGATCCGGCACGAACCGCTCCGCCGTCAGAGCCCCGTCACCGACGTAACCCCGGGCCAGGCCCTCACCGCCCACGAACAGCTCCCCGTGCACACCCACCGGAACCGGCTCCAACGAACCGTCCAGCACGTACACCCGCGTGTTCGCGATCGGGCCACCTATCGGCACGCTGGTGACGCAGGTGTCCGACTCGACTTCGAGCGCGACGGAGTCGGCCGACACCTCCGAGGAGCCGTAGAGGTTCAGCAGGGTCCGGCCCGGCAGGCTCTGCTCGAAGCGGCGCGCCACGTCGAGCGGCAGGGACTCGCCGCTGGAGGTCCACTGCCACAGCTCCGGCAGCAGCTCGCCGAGCTTCGGCTCGTCGTCCAGCAGGGCTCGCAGCAGCGACGGGACCAGGACGATGCGGGTCGCCCCGCACTCCCGCAGGGCGCGGACCAGCTCCGGGGGCGACTTCACCACGTCGTCCGGGAGGATCACCGACGGCACACCGCTGACCAGCGGGCCGAAGATCTCCCAGACCGAGTCCACGAAGTTGACCGACGTCTTCACCACGCCGACCTCGTGCGGCTCGAACGCGTACCGCTCCCGCATCCAGGCGATCCGGTTCACCGCTCCCCGGTGCAGTCCGACGACGCCGTTGGGGGTGCCGGTCGAGCCCGAGGTGAAGATGACGTAGGCGGCGCCGTCCGGGCTCACCGGCTGTCGCGGATCGTGATCCGGCCGCGCCTGGATCTCGTCGCGGTGCACGTTGACCAGCTCGACATCACCGCCCAGCACGTCCCGCACGCGGTCGTCCTCCGCGTCGGTCAGCACGGTCGAAATGCCCGCGGTGGACACCATCAGGGCCAACCGGTCGGCCGGGTACCCCGGGTCGAGCGGCACGTAGGCGCAGCCCGCCTTCAGAATTCCCAGGATCGAGGTGACGAAGTCGGTGGAGCGCTGGAGGTGGACCCCGACCGGGGTTTCCGGCGCGGTGCCGGCCAGGAGGTGGTGCGCGAGCCGGTTCGCCTTCCGGTTCAGCTCGTCGTAGGAGAGCCGATCGGTGCCCTGGATGAGGGCGATGGCGTGCGGATGGGCATGGGCGTGCTGCTCGAAAAGCTCGTGGACGGTGTTGTGCGGGATCGGCCCCGAGGTGTTGTTCCACTCCTCGATCACTCGCCGGTATTCCGGCTCCGGCATCAACGGCAGCGACCTCACCGGCCGGGACGGGTCGGCGGCCACTGCTGCCAGGACGCATTCCACGGCGGTGATCACGCGTTGCGCCGTGTCGGCGTCGAACAGGCTGGTGTCGTATTCGAGGTATCCCTCGACACCTCCCGCGACTTCCTCCAGCGACAGCGTCAGCTCGAACTTCGCCGTTTCTGTTGACACCTGCGAGGTGTTGACTTCGACGCCGTTCAGCTCCAGTTCGCCGACCGGTGCGTTCTGCAGGACGAACATCACCTGAAACAGGGGTGTCCGGCCCGCGTCGCGCGGTGGCGCCAGCTCCTCCACCAAACGCTCGAACGGCACATCCTGATGCGCATACGCTTCTAGCGCGTTCTCTCGCACTCGGCGCAGTACCTCATCAAACGACGGCGAGCCGGACAGATCCGTGCGCATGACCAGGGTGTTGACGAAGAACCCGATCAACCCCTCCAACTCCGGGCGCGTACGCCCGGCAACTGGAGAGCCCACGACCACATCCTCGGTACCCGCGAACCGACCGAGCACCACCTGGAAGGCCGCCAGCACGGTCATGTACAGCGTCGCCCCAGCCTCACGTGCGACCTCGCGGAGACGCTCGATCAGCTCCGCGTCCCAGGACACCGGAAGATGAGCGCCCTCACGGGATTCCTTGCCGGTGCGTGGCCGATCCGTGGGCAGCGGCAGCCCAGCAGGTGCGCCGGCCAGCTGGGACCGCCAGTAGTCCAACTGCGGTTCCAGGACTCCGCCATCGAGCCATTCCCGCTGCCATACCGCGAAATCCGCATACTGCACCGGCAGCTCCGGAAGCGACGACTGCCTACCGGCGACATAATCGCCATACAGAACCGACAACTCCCGAAGCAACACGCCCAACGACCATCCATCGGACACGCTGTGGTGCAACGCAACCACCAGCACCCACTCATCGGGCGCCACTCGCAGCATGCTCACCCGGAACAACGGGCCCCGACGCAGGTCGAACGACCACCGAGCCCGTTCGCGTGCCCACTCCCGCACGTGCTCGTCGGAGGCACCGAGCGCTTCGGCCACCTCGATATCCACACCACCGGCGGGCTCGACGACCTGCACCGGCACGTCATCCTTGACCGCGAACCGCGTCCGCAAGGACTCATGCCGCGTGACGATCTGGTCCAGCGCCCACCGCAAGCCGTCGATGTCGACCGCGCCGGACAAGCGCACCATGCCTGGGACGTTGTACGTCGCCTCGCCCGGGGAAAGCTGGTCGAGGAACCACAACCGCTGCTGCGCGAACGACAACGGAAGATCCCCGTCCCGATCCACAACCGGAATCGGCGGCGCCTGTTCACGGCCCGACGCACTCGTCACCACTCCGGCAAGCGCCGCAACCGTCGGGCTCTCGAACAACTCCCGCAGCGACACCGCGACACCGAAGGTCTCCCGCAGCCGCGTCATGATTTGCGTAGCCAGCAGCGAATGTCCACCGAGCGCGAAGAAGTCGTCGTAGACCCCAACCTGATCGAGGCCCAGCACCTGCGCCCACACCTCGGCCACGGCCTGCTCCACCGGACCACGAGGCGCCACGAACCCGGCGCCCACCACATCCGAACGGTCAGGCACAGGCAGGCTGGCCCGGTCGACTTTCCCGTTCGGCGTGACCGGAAACTCCTTCAGCACGACCACGGCCGACGGCACCATGTACCCCGGCAACCACTGCCCCACCCAGTCGCACAGCTCCGCGGAGGACAAGCCCTCGCCGGTCACGTACCCGACCAGGCGGGGACCGCCACCGATGTCCTCGCGCAGCACCACAACCGCCTGCCCCACACCCGGACACCGTTGCAGCACCGACTCGATCTCACCCAGCTCAACCCGATGCCCACGAATCTTGACCTGATGATCAACCCGACCAGCAAACTCCAACCGACCATCCGGCAACCACCGCACCACATCCCCAGTCCGATACAACCGGCCACCATCACCGAACGGATCCGGCACGAACCGTTCGGCCGTCAACGGCCCGTCACCGACGTAACCCCGGCCGACACCCACACCGCCGACGAACAACTCGCCGAACACACCCACCGGAACCGGCTCGAACGCCCCGTCCAGCACGTACAACCGCGTGTTCGCGATCGGAACACCGATCGGCGTGTTCGACTCGGTGATCGCCTCCACGTCCGGGATGGAGCAGTGCGTGACGTCGTCCGAGCATTCGGTCGGGCCGTACGCGTTCAGCATCGGCACCTCGGGCCAGTACCCGAGCCACCTGCGCACGAGGCCGGGCGGCAGCGCCTCGCCCGTCATCAGCAGCCAGCGGAGCGCGGCGAGCCGTGGCGTGGATCCGCCGCGGTGCAGCGCGTCCAGGCTCGTCGCCAGCAGG
The DNA here is from genome assembly GCF_039534165.1 of Saccharopolyspora taberi. Lineage (NCBI taxonomy): Bacteria > Bacillati > Actinomycetota > Actinomycetes > Pseudonocardiales > Pseudonocardiaceae > Saccharopolyspora > Saccharopolyspora taberi. The sequence goes on from NZ_BAAAUX010000014.1 coordinate 864,099, forward strand.
GACGGCACCATCTCGAGGATCGTGATCCGGTCCTGGTCGGCCCGTTCGAGCAGCCCGGTCGCGTCCAGCGCCACTTCCCGCGGGTAGACCCGCACCTGCCCGCCGACGAGCAGGGCCGAGAGGAACTGCCACACCGAGATGTCGAAGCACTGCGACGCGGTCTGCGCCACCACGTCGTCCTGGCCGAGCCCGAGGTCGTGGATCTTCGCGTAGAGGTGGTTCACCATGCCGCGGTGCTCGACCATCGCGCCCTTGGGCACCCCCGTTGATCCCGAGGTGAAGAACACGTACGCGAGGTGGCCCGGGGTGATGGTCAGCCCGAGGTCCTCTTCGGACTCCGGCCGCGCGCCGAGCGTCGCGATGTCGAGGACCGGCAGGGACTCCCGTTCGGCGACCAGGGTCGACGCGAACTCCGCGGTGCTGATGACCAGCCCGGCCCCGGCCTGCTCCAGCACCTGCACGTGCCGGTTCGCCGGGTGGTCCGGGTCCAGCGGGAGGTAGGCCGCGCCCGCCTTGAACACCGCGAGGATCGCGGTCAGCAGGTCCGGGCCCCGGTCCATCAGCAGGGCGACGACCTCACCGGACCGGAGCCCGGAACGCCGGAGGTGGTGCGCGAGCCGGTTCGCCCGCGCGTTCAGCTCCCGGTAGCTGAGCCGCTGGTCCTCGCAGACGACCGCGATCCGGTCGGGCGTGCGCCGCACCTGCGCCTCGAACAGCTCGGGGAACGCCGTCTCGTGCGGCACGTCGAGGTCGGTGTCGTTCCACCCCTGGAGGACCGCCTGCCGCTGGTCGGGGGTCATCACCGGAAGCTCGCGGATCGCCGCGTCCGGCGTGGCGGTGGCGCCAGCGAAGAGCATCTGCAGGTTGCCGGCCATGCGTTGCGCCGTGGCACCGTCGAAGCGATCGGCGCTGTACTCAAGCGTGCCGCTCACGACGCCGTCGTTGTCCTCCAGCGCCAGCGACAGGTCGAACTTCGCCGTCCCCTCGACCGCGCCGTCCGGCGCGAGCACGAACGGACGCCACGTCGTCCCACCCGTGTCGACGCGCCGGGTCGGGTTGTTCTCCAGCACGAAGCAGGTCTCGAAGAGCGCGACGTCGTCGCCCGCGCCGCCGACCGCCCGCACGGTCTCGGCGAATGGGAGCCGCCCATGCTTGAAACCGTCCGCGGCCACCGAACGCAGCCGCCGGAGCAGTTCGCGGAAGGTCGGCTTCCCCGAGAGGTCGCAGCGCAGCACCACGGTGTTGGCGAGGAAGCCGACGAGCTCCTGCGTCTCGGCCGTCCCGCGGTTCGCGATGATGCTGCCGATCGCGAAGTCCTCCTTGCCGGTGTACCGGTGCAGGAAGGCCGCGTAGCCCGCCAGCAGCGTCACGAACGGCGTGCAGCCCTCCTCGCGGCCGATCGCGAGCAGCCGTGCGCTCGTCCTGCGCGACAGTTCGAGCCGGACCCGGCCGCCCCGGTAGGTCCGCATCGGTGGGCGGGGCCGGTCGCCGGGCAGTTCGAGCCTGGGCAGCCCGGCCAGCTGCCGGCTCCAGAACTCCTCGTCCTCCGAGAGCAGCTCGACCGCGGACTGCTCCCACCTGGCGTAGTCCGCGTACTGGAACCGCGGGTCCGCCGGGAGCAGCGTGTCCTGGACGAGCGCCTCGTAGATCTCGGCCAGTTCCCTGGCGAGGACGTTGGTCGACCAGCCGTCGGTGATCGTGTGGTGCTGGGTCACAAGCAGCACGTGGTCCTCGGCGGCGACGGCGACGAGGTGGAACCGGACGAGCGGTCCGGCGGCGAGGTCGAACGGTTCGGCGGCGAGCGCGGTCGCGACCCGTTCGAGCTCGGCTTCGGGCTCGGCCGCGGTCGTCAGATCGGTCTTCGGCAGATCCACCGGCGCGGGATCGACGACCACCTGCCGGACCTGCCTGCCGACCTCCCGCAACACCGTTCGCAGCGCGGTGTGCCGCCGGACCAGCTCCGTCACGCCGCTCCGCAGCGCGTCCTGGTCCACCGGGCCTTCGATGCGCAGTCCGAAGTGGATGTTGTAGACGGGCGTGTCCGACGCGAGCTGGGAAAGCACCCACAGCCGTTGCTGCCCGGAGGACGCGACCGGCTGGGACTCGCCGGGCACGTGGACCAGCTCCGGCAGACCGCTGCCCGCGTCATCGGCCCCCTCCCACGCGGCGACGACCTGCCGGGCGGCGTCGCGCAGGCTCGGTTGCTGCCAGAGGAATCCCATGTCCAGCGACACCCGCAGGGCGTCCTGCACGGCCCCCTGGATCTCCGCACCGGTCAGCGAGTCGAGACCGAGCGCGGCCGGGGGCGAGTCCAGATCCACCTGCTCGGGACCGCATCCGAGGACTCGGGCGCACTCCCGTTGGACGAAGCGTTCGACGAGGCTCGCGCGGCCCTCCTCGCCCACCACTTCGAGCGCGTCGAGCAGGCCGAACTGAGCACCGGTCGCACGCGGTGGCGGCGGCGGGCGCTCGTCCAGCACCGAGTGCGCCAGGATCTTGAGCCCGCCGGACCGCAGGCCCTCCCGGCAGGCGCCGCGCCGGATCTTCCCGCTGGAGGTCTTCGGGATGCTGCGGGGACTGAGCAGCGCCACGGTGTGCGCGGGCAGGTCGAACTCCCGCAGCACCGCGGCCCGGATCGCATCGATCACGGGTTCCGGGGCCGTGTCGTCGCCCAGGTCCACCTCGGTGACGACCGCCAGCCGTTCCTCCCCGTCGACCTCGACGGCGAAGGCCCCGGACTCGCCGGGGCGGACCGCCGGGTGCGAGCGCTCGACCGCGAGCTCGACGTCCTGCGGGTAGATGTTGCGGCCGCGCAGGATGATGACGTCCTTGATCCGGCCCGTGACGTAGAGTTCGCCGTCGGCGACGAACCCGAGGTCGCCGGTGCGCAGGTAGGTCCGCCGGTCGTCGCCGACGAGGTGGGCGCGGAAGGTCCTCTCGCTCTCCTCCGGCTGGTTCCAGTAGCCGTGGGCGACGCTCGGGCCGCTCACCCAGATCTCCCCGACGGCGTCCGGCTCGCAGCGCTGGTGCGTTTCCGGGTCGGCGATCGCGACCTCGTGCTCGGCGCCGGTGGTGCCGACCGAGACCATCGGCTGCTGCCCCGGATCGGTCGCGTCGGCCACGCGGTTGCGCGCCAGCGCGTCGGCGTCGACCCTGCGCTGGGTGGCCGTGGTGTGCCGCCCGACGCCGCTGACCAGCAGGGTGGCTTCGGCGAGGCCGTAGCAGGGGCACATCGCCTCGGGGCGGAAGCCGAAGTCCGCGAACTTGGCGGTGAAGCGGTCGATCGTGTCCTGCCGCACCGGCTCGGCACCGTTGAAGGCCACCGCCCACCCGCTGAGGTCCAGGCCCTCGCACTGCTCGGGCCGGACCTTGCGGACGCACAGCTCGTAGCCGAAGTTCGGGCCGCCGCACAGCACCCCGCCGTACTCCGAGATCGCGCGCAGCCAGCGCGCGGGCTGCTGCAGGAACGCCTGCGGGGACATCAGCGTGCAGGAGTTGCCGAGGTACAGCGGGTGCAGCAGGTTCCCGATCAGGCCCATGTCGTGGAACAGCGGCAGCCATCCCACCGAGCTCGTCTCCTGGTCGTTGCCGAAGGTCTCCTTGATCAGCCGTTCGTTGTGCAGCAGGTTGCCGTGGCTGACCATCACGCCCTTCGGCGTGGCGGTCGAGCCGGAGGTGTACTGGAGGAAGGCCAGCGACTCCCCGGTGATCGCGGGCCGCTGCCACCGAGCGGCGATGTCCACATCGGACTCCCCGGTCCCGGTCCACCGCGCCGCCGCGAGTTCGGGGACCGCGCGGGTGAAGCGCTCGTTTTCGGCCACCACCTTGTTCGGCGCGAGAACGGCTCTGGCGCCGGCATCGCGCGCGATGCCGTGCAGCCGGGTCGAGGTGGGGTGCGGGTAGGCGGGGACGGCCACGGCTCCGGCGTACAGGCAGCCGAAGAACGCCGCGACGAAGTCCGCGGTCGGCGGGTACAGCAGGATGACCCGCTCACCCCGGACGCCGATCTCCTGGAGCTGTGCGGCGATCGTCCGGGCGCGCAGGTCGAGCTCGCCGAAGGACCACTCCTCGCTCTCACCGTCGACCTCGCCCGAGGTCAGGAAGCGCAGGCCCACCCGGTCCGGGTGCTCGTCGGCTCGGAGGCGCAGCAGGTCGGTCAGGTTCTCGGCGGATTCGGGGATCATGACCACGCACTCCTTCGTCAGGCCGTTCCAGGCAGATCCGGTGCCCCGGCGAGCGGCGCCGGCCGCAGCCGCACGAGCCGCTGCTCCCACATCCGGCGCAGCTCCGGCAGCAGGGAGTCCAGCTCCGCGTCCTTGGCCAGTTCCGCGAGGGTCTGCTCGCCGTCGAGGCGCAGGAGCAGTTCGGCCAGTTCGGGCGAGATGCCGACGCTGAGCTCGGCGTCGAAGGTGGTCCGCAGCTCGGTCCTGATCTCGGACCGGTCGGGCTGGGCGAACACCTTGGTCTGGCGGACCTGGACGTACTGCGGCAGCGACAGCGCGAGCGCCCGCCAGCTCTCCCGTTCCGGTTCCCGCTTGCCGATCACGAAGTCGCCCACGACGAGGTGGTCGAGCTTCGTGGTCAGGAAGGACACCACGGCGTCCTCCACCGACTCCACGATCGGCTCCACGTTGTTGTTGAACGACGTGTTGAGCACGACCGAGACCCCGGTGAGGTCCTTGAACGCCTTGATCAGTTCCCAGTAGCGCGGATTGGCCTCGCGGGAGACGGTCTGCAACCGCGCCGTACCGTCCACGTGGGTCGTCGCGCCGAGCAGCGCGCGCTTGTCCTCGTGCACGTTCACCACGAACAACATGTACGGGAACTCGTCCATGCTCTCGGGCAGGTCGAAGTACTCCCGGGCGTCCTCGGCCAGCACCGACGGCGCGAAGGGCCGGTAGCCCTCCCTGGTCTTGATCATCCCGTTGATCCGCCGCCGGTTCTCCACCGGCCGCGGGTCGGCCACGATGCTGCGGTTGCCCAGCGCCCGCGGCCCGAACTCCGACCGGCCCTGCACCCATCCGACGACGGCGCCGTCCGCGACGAGCCCGGCGACCTCGCGGGTCACGTCAGCCGATCGCCGGGTTTCCAGGAACCCGCCCCAGGGTTCGAGCTGCCTGGCGACGTCGTCCTCGGCACCGATGTCGGTGCCCCAGTAGACGTGCTGGAGCTTCTGGGCGCGGGGCGGCTCCTCCCCGTTCTGCGAAGCCAGCAGAGCGGCGCCGAGCGCGCATCCGGCGTCATGCGCGGCCGGTTGCACGAAAACGTCGTCGAACAGGCCGGAATGCGCGATCTTCCCGTTCATCGTGCCGTTGAGCGCGACCCCGCCGCCCATGCACAGCCTGGAGAGGTCGGTTTCCCGGCGGTAGTGGCGCAGGACGTGCAGGACGATGGTCTCCAGCGCCTCCTGGAGCGTCGCCGCGAGGTTCTTGTGGTCCTGGGTGATGGGCTGCCCGGACTTGCGGACGTCGATCCGGTCCAGCAGCGCGGGCACGATCCCGTCCAGGTCGAGGTCGTAGTTCCCGCCGGGCAGCAGTTCGTAGACCTCGGCCAGCGCCGCGCGGTACGGCGCCGGATCCCCGTACGGCGCCAGCCCCATCACCTTGTACTCGTCGAACTGGCGGTACCCGATGAACTTGATCACTTCGAGGTAGAGCAGGCCGAGCGACTTGCGCTGCGGGAAGGTGGCGATCTCGGTCAGCGACATCCCCTCCGCCCGCGCGACCAGACCGGACAGGAAGTCCCCGTAGCCGTCGATGGCCAGGACCAGGCTGCGGTCGAAACCGGAGACGCAGGACGCGCTGGCGGCGTGGGCCATGTGGTGGCGGGTGAACACGATCCGGTCCGGGTCCACCTCCCCGCCGAGTTCCTGCGAGAGCAGCCCGGCGAGCGCGGTGCGCGCGTCGAGCCGGGGCATCTCCGGCTTGGTCAGGAACAGGTTGGTGAGCAGGGCGTTGCAGTACTCCTCGGTGGCGTAGAAGGCGAACCGGTCCACGTCCTGGACCCGCGCCCCGCGCCGCCGCAGGCAGTAGCGCAGCGAGTGCTCCGGGAACTTGTTGGAGTGCTTGATCCGGTTGAGCCGTTCTTCCTCGATCGCCGCGACGACCGCACCGTCCTCGACCAGCGCCGCGGCGCCGTCGTGGGTGAAGGCGCGGGGAAGTTGGTAGGGGTTCTCGTGGGCGCGGTTCAGCCCGCCGCTGAAGCCCAGGCAAAGCATGTGAATCTCCTTGGAAGAAGGGCACGAACTCGGATCGGGCGGTTACCAGGACCGGTGCGTGAAGGACTCGTCGCCGAGCGCGGCCTCGCCGTACCGGCGCTCGATCGCGGCGCTGACTTCCGGTCCGAGCGGCCCGAAGGCGACCTCCTGGGAGAGGCGTTCCAGGACGTGGCCGCCGGCGTAGCTGCGAGCGCCCACGATCCGCCGCGCCGCGGTGACGATCTCCTCCGCGCAGCGCGTCCCGACGTACTTGGCGGCTCTCGCGTCGTTCGCGGCCCTGCGCAGCGCCTCCTCGTCGTCCGGCAGCCGCCGGACCGTCGCGAGGGTTTCGCCCGCCTGCAGCACGGTGAAGCAGGCGCTGCGGTGGTCCAGCGCGAGCCGTCCGACGTCGACCACCATGCCGTCGAGCTCGGCCAGCGGTTTGCCGTCCCGCCCGGTGGTCCCGCGCAGGAACGTGCGCACCGCTTCCAGCGCGCCCGCCGCGGCGCCCAGGTACAGCGCCGGGATCAGGAGCTGGTGCCAGGCCATCTCGTGCTCGATGAGCAGCCCGGCCTGCGGGTTCGCCGGGCTCAGCAGCAGGTCGTCCTCGGTGAGTTCGAGGTCGTGGAAGGTGATCTGCCTGGTGTCGGAGTCCTGCATGGCGGAGGGGAACAGGTAGGGACCGATCTCGACCGCCGGGTTGCCCTGCATCGGGTCGATCACGAAGATCGCGTGGCCCTCGTCCTCGATCCGCGTGAGGAACACCAGGACGTCGCCCTCGGTCGCCAGCGAGGTGTACGAAGCCCTGCCGGTGACCACGAACCGGTCGGCCTTGCGCCGTGCCACGGTGCCGATCTGCCCGAGCTTGTTGCCCTGGATCTTCGAGTTCGTGTTGGCGACCAGCGCGCGACGAGCGCCGAGCTTGTCCAGCACGGCATGGCGCCGCTGTTCGAGCAGCACGTCGTCACCGGCCGGGAACGTCGCGATCGCCGAACTCACGTAGAAGTGGTTCTCCACGGCGAGCGCGGTCGCGGGCGACAGCGCGCCGAGCCGTTGCAGCGTCTCGAAAACCAAGCGGAAAAGGGTTCGCGGGTCGTCCCGGAAAGTCACCGGGAGCAACGGCAGGTCCGTTTCCCGGAACGTGCGGTAGAAAGCGGAGAGGTCGCCGTGCGGTAGCGCTTCCGCGAGCTTGCCGGTGATCTGGTCCAGTTGGCCGCGGAAGCGGACCGCGTCGTGATTCGTCATGAACTCCTCGCACGCAGGGACAGCATCCGCTCCGCCCACAGCTGTCGGATCTCGGCCAGGATCTGCTCCCGGTCCGGGGCGGAGATCGCGCTCATCAGCTCGCCGAGGGGCGTCTCGGCGTTGACGGTCCCGAGCAGGGCGCCGAGTTCGGGGGACACGCGGCGGCGCACCTGCGGCTCGTAGGAGGTGCGGAGCTCGCAGCGCGTCGTCGCCCGTTCGCGCTCGGCGTGGCCCTTGATCTGGAAGAGCTTGACGTGCGGAGGAACCGACAGGCCGAGGGCGAGCCAGTCCTGCTCGGCGGGCTCGCGCCTGCGCACCACGAAGTCGCCCACGACGAGGTGGTCGATCTCGGTGGTGAGGAAGGAGACCACCGCGTCCTCGGCCGAGTGGACCGTCGGCTCGACGCTGTTGTTGAACGAGGTGTTGAGCAGAACCGGGACGCCGGTGATGTCCCGGAAAGCGCTGATCAGCTCCCAGTAGCGGAGGTTCGCCTCCCGGGAGACGGTGTGCAGCCGGGCGGTCCCGTCCGCCTGGGTCGTCGCCGGCAACGCCGCGCGCCGGTCCGCGCGCACCTCCACGGCGAAGGTCATGAACGGCGACTGCGCCATTCCCGGTGGCAGGACGAAGTACTCGTGCGCGTCCTCCGCCAGCACGGACGGTGCGAGGGGCCGGTACACCTCCGCCCGGCTCAAGGCCTTGTTGACGCGGGGTCTGCTCTCGGGGTTCCGCGGGTCCGCCAGGACGCTGCGGTTGCCCAGCGCGTGCGAGCCGAACTCGGACCGGCCCTGCACCCACCCGACGACGGCGCCGTCCGCCAGCAGCTGCGCCGCATCGCGCGCGACATCCGGGGAGCGGTGCGCGCTCACGAATCCGCGCCACCGGTCCAGAACAGCGGCCACCTCCGGCTCGGAACCGACGTCGGGGCCCCAGAACACGTGCACCGGGCGCTCCTGCCGCACCGCGTCGGCCCCCTCGCTCGACGCCAGGAGCGCGGCACCGACCGCGCACCCCGTGTCGTAGGCGGCCGGGTGGACGAAGACCTCGTCGAACAGCCCGGAACGCAGGACCTTCCCGGCCAGCCCGGTGTTCTCGATCATGCCGCCCGCCATGCACAACCTGCGGTGGCCCGCTTTCTCCCGGTAGTGCCGCAACTGGTGGAGCACGATCCGCTCCATCGTGTGCTGCATCGAGGCTGCGACGTCGCGGACCGCCTGGTCCGGTGGATCGGTGCGAGGTCCGGTCCCGACGAGGTCCGACACCGCTGCCGCCCGGTCGAGCCGGAGCGCGTAGTCCCCGCCGGGCAGCAGCTCGCAGAGCTGGTCGAAGACCGGGGCGAAGGTCGCCGGGTCGCCCTGCGCGGCCAGCGCCACCATCTTGTGCTCGTCGAACATCCCCAGCCCGATGGCGGGGAGCAGGGTCTGGGAGAAGTGGTTGAGGGACTGCCGGTGCGGCCACGCCACCAGCTCGTCCAGCCGCAGGCCACCGCGTTCGTCCCAGCTCCCGGAGTACAGGCCGCTCGCGCTGTCCACGACGTGCACGAGACCGTCGTCGAACCCCGAGTGCGCCATGGCGCTCGCGGCGTGGGTGAGCTTGTGCTGGAAGAAGGCGAGGCGACCCGGATCGATCTCGCAGCCGAGGCCCCGGCTCAGCGTCCCGGCCAGCAGCGTCCGGGCGTCGACGTCCCCGGCCAGCTCGGGCCGGGCGAGCGCCAGCCGGGACAGCAGGACGTTCGCGGCTTCCTCGTTGACGTAGTAGCCGATCCGGTCCAGATCGGTCGCGCGCAGCCCGAAGCTGTCCAGACAGAACCGGATCGACTCGAACGGGAACTTGTTGGAATGCTTGATCCGGTTGAGCCGTTCCTCCTCCACGGCCGCCACCACCCGGCCGTCCCGGACCAGAACGGCGGCGCCGTCGTAGGTGTAGTTCTCCGGGACGTCCAGAACTTGTTCGTGGACGGGATCCAGCCCACCGGAAAGACCGAGCGTCAGCATAGGTAGAGGTCCAATCTCAGGGCTTTTCGGCCAACGGCCGAACGCCACCCGGCAACTCCCCGCCCCGCGTCCGTTCGGAGCAATCAGCGGTCGACGGTCGGATCCATTCCCAGGGTCACCTTCCCGATGTATTCGAGCGCCTCGTACGGTGCGTACGGCTGCATGAACGGTCCGGCGCGGGAGTCGCGGTACAACCTCGCCAGCGGATGCCTTCCCATGTACGCGCCACCGCCGGTCACCGTCATCGCGCGATCGACCACCTCGATGGCCTTGCGGTTGACGACGTATTTCATGCACTGGGTTTCCTTCATCAGCGCATTTCCCTCGGCGGAGGGGGCGTCGGTGGTCGCGTAGCGCTTGAGGAACTCGTCGGCGATGCGGCCGACCCGTTCCACCATCGCCCGGCACACGGCGAGATCGATTTCTATCTCCGCGACGAGTTGCTGGATGGGAATTCTGTCCCCCAGCGCTTTCTTCTTCGGCCCCTTGCGCTTGGTGGTGGCGTGCAGCGCGTGGTCGCGGGCGGCCTCGGCGATCCCGAGGAAGGTGGAGATCAGCGGCAGGTTCGCGGTCAGCGCGAAGTCGGCGAAGCCCTGACCGGCCCTGGCGTAGTTGTCGCGCACCGCGAACAGCATGTCCTTCGGGACGAAGCAGTCGGTGAACGTGATGTCGTTGCTGCCGGACGCGCGCATGCCCAGCGCGTCCCAGTTGTCCTCGACCTGCAGCCCGTCGGCCTCCCTCGGGATCGCCGCGGTCGCGGTCAGGTAGCCGCCGTCGTCCTTGGGCACCCGGACGCTGGGGAAGAACAGGTCGGCGGCGGGCGAGATCGTGCCGAAGATCTTGCGGCCGTTGACCAGGTAGCCGCCGTCGACGGGCGTCGCGGTCGTCATGGGGCTGGTCAGGTCCGTCCCGCGCTCCGTCGTCGGGTAGCACATCACCGTCGACCCCGAGCCGACGCGGGACAGCAGGTCCTCGATCACCGCCGCGGCCCCGGCATCGCCCTCCGCCCTGGCCCGGCGCAGCAGGCGGCCGATCACCGCGGCGCCCGCGAGGTGCATGTTGGCGGCGATGGCCGTCGAGGCGTCGCCCCTGGCCAGCCGGTTCATCGCCACCATCATGTCGTGCAGCGAATCCAGCCCGATGCCACCGAATTCGGCCGCCACCGTGCACGCCATGAATCCGCTGCGCTGCATTTCCGCGAAGTTCTCGTGCGGAAAAGTCCCGTCCCGATCATGCTCCTCGGCGCGGGCCAGGAACTGTTCGGCGTGCTTCTCGGCGAGCGTGACCGCTCGGTGGCCGGCATCGGTCGCGGGTGAAAGTTCGAAAGCCGGTGCGTTCGCCACCGGTTCAGCAGGGATGCTCATTCAAATCCCATCAGATCTCGGTCCGGCCCATTATTGTCCCCGAGCCACCACCAGCGTCGCTTATGCCCCTCGGAATATGAATCAACGACGGCATCACCATAACAGTCACATCAACGCAATGAAAATGCTACAAACGGCCGAATCCGAGCGGGCCGCCGCCCCGGCCAATACCACTGGGCCGAACGAGTGGTCTCGGGGGCAGCTCTTGCGTGTCCCGCCACGGCGACGTAACACTTGGCCACCGGTGCACCGGCGAATGGTGCCCGGATTCTTACCTGTGACGATTGCCCGCTCAATGTGCACGAATTTCTTCCGCCGATCGCACCGGTTTTCCCGCATTGCCCCCGGCCGCTGACCCGCGGCCGCGACGGCGCCCCGCGCCATATCGGGCAAAACGTGCACATCCCCTCGCGCCAAAGATTGAGTAGCTGATGATCTTCAGGCACGTTTATGACGTCGTCGTGGACAACGTGTTTCTCGAACTCGGCGGTTTCGTCCAGGACGCGGACGTATACGTCAAACTGGAGGGGCTCAATCCCGCCGGCTCCATCAAGCTCAAGACCGCGGTGGCGCTGATCGACAGCGTCGAGGCGACCGGTGCGCTCCGGCCCGGCACCCGGCTCATCGAGTCCACCTCGGGGAACCTGGGGGTCGCCCTGGCCGTGATCTGCGCGGCAAGGAAGTACTCGCTGACCCTGGTCACGGACCCGAACACGAGCAGGCAGGCGGTCCGGATGATGAGCAGCCTCGGCGCGGAGGTCGTGGAGGTCACCGGCGAGAACAGCAGCCAGGGGTTCCTGCAGGCCCGTTTCGACTACGTCCGCAGCCGGATCGCGGTGGAGCCCGAGCTGGTCTGGCTCAACCAGCACGCCAACGCGGCCAACGTCGAGGCGCACAGCAGCCGGACCGCGCGGGCCATCCACGACGAGTTCGGGCACGTCGACGTGCTGTTCGTCGGTGCGGGCACGACGGGGACCCTGATGGGCTGCGTGGACTACTTCAGCAGGCACAGTCCCCGCACGCGGATCGTCGGGGTCGACTCCGTCGGGTCGGTGACCTTCGGCGGTCCCCCGAGCACCCGCCACATCCCCGGCCTCGGCGCGGCCCGCCGCCCGGACATCTTCGTCGACGACGGGTCGTTCGAGAAGGTGCTGATCCCCGAGACCGAGACGGTCGCGATGTGCCACCGGCTGACCCGGGACTACGGGCTGCTGGCCGGTGGTTCGACCGGGACCGTCCTGGCGGCTGTCGACCGGATCTCCGGCTCCCTCCCGCCGCGGTCCAGGGTCGTCGCGATCTCACCGGACCTCGGGGAGAAGTACGTCGACACCGTGTACTCGATGGCGTGGGTCGCGGACAAGCAGCTGGATGCCCTGTTCACCACCAGCGGCCAGTAGGAGGAGCCATGACACGGCGGCCACGCCGACCCGGCGGCAGGAGATGACATGATCACGCACGAAGAGCCGGTCGCGGCGCGGGAAAGCCGGCCGATACGGGTTGTCGGCATCGGCGGATCCACGCACGCGGGCTCGAACTCCGAGAAGGCGCTGCGGGTCGCGATGCGCGCGCTGGAGTCCGGCGGCGCGGAGACCGAGCTGTTCCTCGGCCGGACCCTGATGTTCCCGATCTACGACACCGAGAGCAGCGATCGCTGCCCGCAGGCGACGGCCCTGCTGGAGGCGGTCCGCCGGGCCGACGCGCTGGTCGTCTCGTCCCCCGGCTACAACGGCACGCTGTCCGGGATGATCAAGAACGTCTTCGACTACTTCGAGGACCTGCACGCCGACCCCCTCCCCTACCTGCACGGCATGTCCGTGGGCTGCATCTCGGTGGCGCGCGGCTGGCAGGCCGCCGTGTCCACGCTGCACTGCCTGCGCACGGTGACGCATGCGCTGCGCGGCTGGCCGACGCCCATGGGAGTGGCGATCAACTCGTCGGAAACGGTCATCCCCGAGAACGGGACCGCCTCGGCGTCCCCGGTGGGATCGAAGCTGAAGGCGATGAGCGACCAGGTGATCGAATTCGCGCACGCGCGGCGGATCGCCGGGCTGGCGCGCACGACGACCGACCACGACGAGCTCGCAGCGTCGGTTCTCCCGGCCAAGGATCGTTGACCCGCGGATCCCGTGCTCCTGGCGGCGACGGCCTGCCGCGGGCACCGCGACTGCAGGAGGACGTGTGCCCACACGAGCGGACCTGAACTCCGTCGTGGTCGTCGGGGACGACCACGGCTGCTGCGGGGCTGCGGGTTCCGACCGGTCGAGCGCCGAGGTGTGCCGGGTCCTGCGGGCCGAGGGGATCCGGGTCGTGGCGATCAGCTCGAACCCGGCCACCGTCCTGACCGATCCCGGGCTCGCGGACGCGGCCTACGTCGAGCCGGTCACACCGGATCACCTGCTGGCGGTCCTGACCAGGGAACGCCCGGACGCGCTCCTGCCGGTCCGCGGCAGCGGTCCCGCGATGGAGGCCGTCATGGACCTGGTCAAGTCGGGGGTGCTGAAGGCGCACGGGGTCGACCTGCTCGGCGTCGGCGCCACCGAGTTCGACTCGGCGAACGCCGCGGGCACCTGCCGGTCCGAGCCGTCGACCGCACCGGACTGGCCGCCGAGGTCGACGGCGGGGTGGCGCGAGTACGAGCTGGTGGTGCTCCGGGACGACGCCGGCTCGGTGCTGGTCGCGGATCTGGTCGAGAACATCGACCGCACCGCGGGCGGGTCGGCCGCCGCGTTCTCCGTGTCGCCCGCGATGACGCCGGAGCCACGGGATCGCGCGATGTTGTCCGACACGGCGCGGGCGATGGTCGCGAACGGCACCGGGAGCGCCGGTGCGTACCGGGTTCGCTTGCTCCAGGACCCGCGCGGGGGCGAGATCCTCCCCACTCGGCTGGACCGCTGGCCGCCCTGCTTCTTCGAGCTGCGGGCTCGTCCGATCGCCGGAGCCGTGACGCGTCTGGTCCTCGGCCACCGCCTCGACGAGATCGCGCTCGGCCCTCCCGCGTCCGACGACCACGTGGCGGTTCGGATGCGCTGGCCGGGCGGGCACGTCGTCGGGCTCGCGGGTTCCTTCCCCGAGGCGTTGCAGAAGGCGCTTCGGTCCGCCGAGGACGGCGCGCTGTCGTGGTCGGTTCCTCCTCGGGGACCAAGGCGATTGCTCCGCCTCGCGCGGAAATCCGGCCCCGGCCAGTGGAATCGGATGCTCCAGGCGCTGCGCGCCGGAACGAGCACCGGAGCGGTGGCCCGCGCGGCGGGGATCGACGTCTGGTTCGCCGGGCAGCTGGCGGCCCTCAACCGGATCGCCGACGATCTCGCCGTCCGCCCCGATCTCGATCCGGCGCTGCTGCGTTCCGCCAAGCGGCACGGCTTTTCGGACGAGCAGATCGGGGACATCCGCGGGACGTCCGGCAAAGCGGTGCGCGTGCTGCGGGACGGGCTGGGCATCCGCCCGGGGCAACGACTGCTGGGAACCGGACCTGATCTGGTGAGCTACTCGACCTACGCTGAAGCGGCGACACCGAACCGCCCGCTCACCACGCTCGTCGTCGGCTCCCCCGGCGGGAACTTCACCCACTCCTGCGTTCAGGCCTACCGGGCGCTGCGCGGCGCGGGCCACGAAGTGGCGGTCCTGCACAGCGATCCGGCCTCGCTTCCCGCGTGGGTTCGGACCTGGGTCGCGCCGTGCACCGCCGAGGACGTGCACGACGTCGTCGCGATCCACGATTCGCGTCCTGAGGTCGTCACCCAGTTCCGCGGGCCGGGGGGCCGACTCGAACCACCGGCGCACGAGTACTCGGTGGAGGCGCTGTTCGACGGAACGGACCTGCACGTCGGCGGCGTCATCGAGCACATCGATCGTTCCGCCTGCGTTCATCCTCCGATCCACCTCGGAAGTGCCGATGTGCGGCAGCTGCGGGCCGCAACCGAGAGCGTGGCCCGCGCACGGAACGCACGCGGGCCGCTCCAGGTTCGCTTCACGTGGGACAACGGTCCCCATGTCGTCTCAGTGGCATCGCTGGCGTCCGCGGCGCTTCCGTTCCTCACCAAGGCGACCGGGGTTCCCCTCGCCGGAGCCGCCGCGCGCGTCATCGCGGGATCCTCGATTTCCGAACTCCGCAAGCAGGGCGTCCTGCCCAGCGGTGGCCGCGATTGCTGCGTCGCAGTGCGGGAAACCGGTACCAGCCACGAGGTCATGGGGATCTCCGACGCGTTCGGCGCCGCGTTCGCGAAGACGCAGGCCGCCGTTCACCGCCCGCTGCCGACCACCGGACGCGTCTACCTCGCGGCGGTCGGCGGGGACAAGCGGACCATGCTGTTTCCGCTGCGAACACTCCAGGATCTCTGCTTCGAGATCTTCGCACCCGAAGAACTCGCCGGACTGCTGCGGCGCAGCGCCATCGACGTCACCGCCGTCGGGGAGCGCGATCAGCCGACGACCACCGAGCTGTTCCGCGACAGCGGAGTCGACCTCGTGGTCGACATCCCCCGGAGCGGGGCGACACCACCCGAAGGGTCGCTGCACATCGAGAGCTGGGAACGCCTGACCGCCGCGACGCTGGGCATCCAGAGCCTGCACCAGCACGCGCCGGACGTGCGCACGGTCGAGGAAATCCGCCGCGGTCGCGAACTATGACGTGGGCTCGCCCAGCTCGACATTGCCCTCGCGGAGGCAGCGCAACAGCTCGTCGTGCGGCAGCGCGGGCGAGCGGTGGCCGTCCCGCCCGACCATCGTCTCGTTCACGACCAGGGCGTTGAGCACGGCCTCCTCCACGCACTGGATGACCGCCTCGTAGAACGGGTTGATCCCGCCCCACGGCACGAACCGCAGGGTCTCGTAGGTCCGGTCGGAGTCGAACTCGCTGGTCAGCGCTCCCTCGTTCGCCGTGGAGAAGGCGAGGAACAGGTCGCCGGAGAAGTGCGAGCCGATGGTGCCGGTCCGCCCCAGCCCGAGCGGCACCCGCCGGGCCAGCGCCTTGCACTGCCCCGGCAGCAGGGGCGCGTCGGTGGCGACGACCACGATCACCGACCCCGCGCCCGGTGGCGCGAGCCAGCCGCGGTCCTCCATGGGGTTCTCCGCCGCGATCCGGAGCCCCACGGGACGGCCCGCCACGGTCAGGTGGCGACGGGCACCGAAGTTGGCCTGCACGAACGCGCCGACCGCGTACTCGTCGGCGCCGTGCCGGACCAGCCGCGACGCGGTCCCGCTGCCGCCCTTGAAGCCGTAGCAGTTCATGCCGGTCCCGCCGCCGACGGAGCCTTCCGCGATCGGGCCGCCCGCAGCGGACTCCAACGCGCTCACCGCGTGTTCGGCCCGCACGTGCCCGCCGTTGATGTCGTTGAGGTAGCCGTCGAAGGTCTCCGCGACGACCGGCATCAGCCAGCCGCGGGCGGGTCCCCGGCCAACCATCCAGTCGATCGCGCCCTGGTGGCACGGCCCCACCGCGTGGGTGTTCGTGATCAGCACCGGCGTGGTGAGCGCGCCGACCTCCTCGATCCACGACGTCCCGGTCATCTCGCCGTTCCCGTTGAGCGCGAACCACCCGGCGGCGCAGGGCTGCGCCGGTTTGCTCCGGCCCCGGGGCAGGATCGCGGTGACCCCGCTGCGCACCGGTCCTTCGCCGCTGCGCAGCGGCCCCTCCCCGTGGACCAGCGTGGTGTAACCGACCTCGACCCCTGTCACGTCGGTGATCGCGTTGACCGGGCCGGGTCGGCCGGCGAACGGGATCCCCAGCCCACGCGCCCTGGGGCGACCATCCACAGTGGACGAAGCAGGAGCAGGCATCGCGCATCCTTCCCATGGGGCCGAACGGTCAGTAGACCAGAACCGGACCACGTCGTGGTAGTGGGAGAAACGAGTCGGCTGATCAGACCCTTTTCGGGCGACGGTCGGGCCGTGGGAAAGTGATCGAAGACCCATCGCCAGCGAGGAGCAACCATCCCATGACGGTCTCGGCCCGGTTGAACGTCAGCCCGGAATTCCCGGCGGTGCTGGAACGAATCGACGCGCTGTCCGGGCTCCTCGAATCGAACGCGGGCGCGGCCGAGGAGCTCGGCCGCCTCACCGAGGACACCGCGCGGAGGTTGCTGGCCGCGGGAGCTGTCCGGGCCGGGCTGCCGAAGAGCCTCGGCGGCCACGAGTTCTCCCCGCGCCAGCTGATCGAGATGATCGAGCGGATCAGCTACCACGACGCCGCGGCCGGATGGACGATGATGGCGATGCAGCACATCACCGGCACCACCGCGGCCTACCTCGGTGCCGAAGCCACCGCCGACCTGTTCGCCGACGTCGCGGGCGGCGACCACGCGTTGGTGGCCGGGCACGGCACCAGGCCCGGCCGTGCCGTCCCGGTCGACGGTGGCTACCTGGTGAGCGGGAGTTGGCAGTTCGCCTCCGGGATGGCGTTCGCCACCCACATCCACAGCGCGATCCTGGTCGAGGGCACCGGGGAACTCCGCGTGCTGGCGATGCCGAAGTCGCAGGTGGGTCTTGTCGACAACTGGGACGTGCTCGGGCTGCGCGCGACCAACAGCATCGACTACCACTGCTCCGACGTGTTCGTCCCGGCCACGCACACCTATTCCGCGACCACGACGACCCCGGCCAACGGCGGCGCGATCTACCGCCTCGGGCTGGTGAACACCTCCGCGATCGGGCACACCGGCTGGACGCTCGGTGTCGGGCGGCGCCTGCTCGACGAGCTGAAGCTGCTCGCCGCGACCAAATCCGGAACCCGCAACGCCGCCGTCGACACCACGCAGTTCCACGCGGAGTACGCGACCGCCGAAGCCAGGCTCCGCTCGGCGCGTGCATGGGCGATCGCCGAATGGCGAAGCATCGAAGCCACCTTGGCCGCGGGCGAGCCGTTGAGCACCGAGCAGGACACGCTGATCAGGCTGACGCTCAACCACACGACGTGGACCGTGCAGGACATCGGCCGGACGGTGCACCGATGGGCGGGCACAGCGGCGATCCGCCGCGGGCCGATCGACCGGTTCCTGCGCGACCTGGCCACCGGTGCCCAGCACACCACTTCGGGCCCGGTGGTCCTGCAGAACTGCGGGAAATGGCTCAGCGGCGCACAGTCCGAGGCGCACTGGGAGTTCCTTGACCTGGTGCCGTGACGATCAAAACTAGGCCCCCACTCGCCGACCTGCGAACTCCAGGATGGAGTCTGCGACGTAATCGATCATCTCCGTCGTGATGCCCGGGTACACGCCCACCCAGAACGTCCTGTCCGTGATGGCATCGCTGTTGTCGAGAACTCCCGACACCCGGTACTCCACTTCGCGCATGGCGGGGTGGCGGGTGATGTTGCCGCTGAACACGCGCCGGGTGGCGATGCGGCGGGACTCGAGGAAGTTGGTGAGGTCGTGGCTGCTGTAGTTGGCCGTGGGCAGGACCGTGATAACGAAGCCGAACCAACTCGGGTCCGAACCAGGAGTGGGCTCGGGCAGCAGCAAGCCGGGGGCGCCGTCGAGCGCCTCCCTGAGCCTTTGCCAGTTCCGCCTGCGGTCCTTGCCGAACTCGTCCACTTTGGCCAGTTGGCTGAGGCCCAGCGCCGCCTGGAGGTCGGTTGACTTGAGGTTGTACCCCACGTGGGAGTACACGTACTTGTGGTCGTAGCCGAACGGCAGCTCTCCGAACTGCTGGTCGAAGCGCTTGTGGCAGCGGTTGTCCTCGCCCGGGGCGCACCAGCAGTCCCTCCCCCAGTCCCGCAGCGATTCGACGAGGGTCGCCAGCTTGACGCTGTCGGTGAGGACGCAGCCGCCCTCGCCCATGGTGATGTGGTGGGCGGGGTAGAAGCTCGTGGTCGCGAGATCCCCGAACGTGCCGGTCAGCTTCCCCTGGTAGGTCGATCCGACGGCGTCGCAGTTGTCCTCCACCAGGTGGAGGCCGTGTTCGGCCGCCAGGGCGGCGATTTCCGCGACTTCGTAAGGGTTTCCCAACGTGTGGGCCAACATGATCGCGCGCGTCCGCGGGCCGATCGCCGCCGCCACCCGCTCGGGCGTCGTGTTGTAGGTGCCGAGGTCGACGTCGACGAAGACCGGGACCATGCCGTTCTGGACGATGGGGTTGACCGTCGTCGGGAAGCCCGCCGCGACGGTGATGACCTCGTCCCCCTTCCGCAGCCGGTGCTCCCCCAGCTCCCGGCAGGCCAGCGCCGACAGCGCCAGCAGGTTGGCCGAGGAACCCGAATTGACCAGATGGGCTTTGCGGAGGCCGAAGTACTGGGCGAACTTCCGCTCGAACGTCCGGGCGCTCACCCCTGCCGCTATCCGCATGTCGAGTGCGGCTTCGACGAGAGCTGTGCGGTCGTTCTCGTCGAGCACGGCACCGGACGACTGCACCAGGGTCTCGCCGGGGTTGAACTCCCCGCCCTCGTGCTGCCGGTGGTACCCGGCCACGAGTTCGAGGATCTCATTTTTCCTGTCGTGCACGAGAATTCCCTCCCCACGGTGTGGTTCGATCAGTTCCGGCAGGAAAGAAGAGGGCGTTGTGGTCCGCCAAGCGTTCGGACCGCGCATAGCCGATGTCGGCGAGGAACTGCTCGACTTCGTTCGTCGACGCCGCACGCCTCAGCAGCGTCGAGCTCCACTCGATCACGATCAGGCTCGGCCGGTATCGGAGCAGAGTCTTGCGCATGCCTTCGAGAAAAGCGACCGCACGCCGGCGTCTTGAGGCAGGCTATGTTGTGCACAGCGACGTCACGCCAGCACCACCGGACTACCGGCGGGTCGTGCGGCCGCCAACCACCCATGCTTCACCTCCGCAGCATCGCGCCGATCGGGGACCCGGAGGAGACGATCTCGCGCAATCGCCTCCACGGACCGTGCGGTCGCCTCCGCGGCGGGAAGTGCAGCAGCTCGGTCAGGAACCACATCACCTCGTAGACTTCGAGGCGAGGCACCAGGTCCTCCCCCGCGAAGAGCTCGGGGTAGGTGGTCCCGATGTCATCGAGGGCGGGGGCGAAATCGACAACGTCCTCGGCGCCGCGCGGCAGGCCGACGTAGTCCGCCGGCGCTCGGACGAACCGGACGATCGTGTCGAGCTCCTGATCGCGCGGGGCGAGCCGACTGCCCTCGAAGTCCAGCACCGCGGTGATCGCCCCGTCCGCCCAGAGCAGGTTGTCGAAGTGGAGGTCGCAATGGGTCAGCACGTTCTCCTCAGCCGCGGTGAAGCAATGGAGTCGTGAAGCGACATACGCCTCCAGCTGTTGCAGAACATCGGGGTCGACACCCTCCAGAGCGGCGGCCGCGCGCAGAAACTCAGGAAACAGGCGCGGCGGCGGATGGTAGGCGTCTTTCAACCTGGCCGGGTCGTGAAAGGCGGCCGAGAGCCACGGGTTCTCGAATCCGGCGGGAACCGCGGTGGCGTGCAGGGCCTTGAGCACCGAACCCAGCTGGCGGCCGACGCTGTGCTGATCGGCACGGGTCATCTCCGACCACGCTCGGGCCACGGTCTGCCCGTGGGAACGTTCCGAGATGATCCACTCTCGTTCAGCGACGACACCGTGCGCGAGGACCGGGGAGACGGGTACCGATCCCTCGATCAGCGCGACGACGCGGGCCTCGTGCGCGAACGCTCCAGGAAATCGTCCGGACGAAATCCGGATGACGTGCCGCTCGGTGCGCCACACCTGGTTTCCCGCGGAACTCACGCAAACCAGGTCGTTCGCGGGGAGCCCCTGTTCCGCGAGCAGGTTCTCCACGAACGCGGGTCCCTGGTCAGACTGATGCATGGTCACCTCCGAATTCGCCAACGCCGCCGTGCGGGAAACCCTCGGTCAGGGCTCGGTACTGCGCGCACGTCTCGACGAGAACATCGGCCGCTCCCTGCCCGACGACGAGCCCGTCGGAGAGGACGACGACCTCGTCGCAGCGGTGCGCGAGGCAGGGACTGTGAGTGATGATCACGATGCACACGCCAGGTATGGCAGCCCGCAGCGCCGCGCACAACTCGAGAGCCTCGTCCGTCGTCATGGCGGACAGCGACTCGTCGAACACCAGGAGTCCGGGCCGCGCGAGAAGTGCCCGGACCGCGGCGACTCGCTGCCGGTCGAGGAGCCCGAGCGGCTCGGCATCGACATCGGTGTCCAGTCCATCGGCGAACCCGGTCATCCAACCGGTCAACGACAGCTGGTCCAGTGCGCGGGCGAGCACGTCGTCAGGCTGCGCGGGCCCGGGGTAGGAGAGGTTGTGCCGCAACGATCCGTGAAACAGCTGCACGTCTTCGGGCACCAACGTGGCGGTGCCGAACAACCGTCCGGCCACCTCGATCCGCCCGGAGTCAGGTTCCAGAACACCCGCCATGAGCCGTGCGATCGTGCTCTTGCCGGAGCCGCTCACCCCCACCAAGGCGGTCGTGGTTCCGCTGCGGAGTCCGAAGGTGGCACCACGGAGACTGAAAGACGCTTCCGCGTCGTACCTGTGCCACACGTCTTCGAATCGCAGGAACTCCCGGTTCTGCGAGTAAATCCTTGCCCTGTTGGCCGACCGTGACACGGAGGAAGGCTGGATGCAGTCGAGGAGGCGTGCCGCGGCGGCTGTGGCATTTTGCAGGAAGTTGAGCATCTCCGCGAGCGCCTGCACCGGTCCAGTCAACAGCTGCACCAGGAACACCGCTGCGACCAGCTGGCCGACGCTGATCCAGCGCTCGGACAGCAACCACGCCCCCACCCCCAGCGATGTCGCCAGCGACAGCGCGGCCCACACCTCGATGGTGGCCGTCATGCCGGCCGACAGCAGCTCGGCCCGCTTCTGGCCGGAACGGTACTCGCGCAGCTGCGCTCTGACGCGACCCTCGACAAATCCCCGCGCCCCCAGATGCCGCAATCGCGGCTCGTAACGGACGTACTCGGTCAGCGACGCGAGGAGCATCCCCAGGCGGAAACGGACGAAGGAAAACGCGCGCAGCGCACGAGACCGCACCAACTTCGCCAGACCCCAAGCCGGAAGTACACAGAGGACAATGCCCGCCACTAGAGGCCACGAGTAGAACAGCAGCAGCAACACGGCGACGAGCATTTGGCCGACGTTGAGCACGGCGAGCACACCGAGCGTCCGCATGAAGCGGGCGACGATCTCGATGTCCACCGTCAGCATCGCCACGGCGTCACCGGATCGCGGGCGTGCCCGCGCACCGAGGCGCTGCAAAAGCGAAGCCATGAGCGCGCTGCGGATCTGGGACGCCGCCGTCTCCGCCGCGGTGTACATCCGGCGGTAGGTGGCGTACGAGGCCACAGCGCCGACCAGGACCACCGTGAGAGCCAGGGCGAACATGGGAGACATGCGGGCGCCGGTGCCCGATCCCGCCCTGCCGAGTCCGATGCTCTCGACGACCTGGTCCACGATGAGCGGAACCGCGACGAGGCTGGCGCTCGCGACCATGCCGCACAACGCGGTCACCGGCAGCCCGCAGTAGATGGCGGGCGCTGCCCTGGACAACCGGTACAGGGGCGAGAGGCTCAACTGGGTCAGGAGTCGCTGGTGCAGCGCCCGCCAGCTCGGACTGGGGCGCGTCATGAGGGCCCGTCCTCCTTCCTGCCGGCGCGCAGGCGAACGAGCTCGACGTGCTCCATCGGGTCACGCGGTTGGCGGGTCACCACCATCACGGCCGGCGGAGACGACATCTCGGCGAGGGTGGTCAGAATCCGGTGTTCGGTCACGACGTCCAGGCTTGACGTCGTCCCGTCGAGCACGATCAGGGCCGGCCTCTTCGCCAGTGCCCGGGCGATCCCGACCCGCTGGCGTTCGCCCGCTGACAACGACTTCCCCTCTTCGCGGAGCAGCGAGCCGGCGCCGTCCGGCAGTTTCCGGATCAACGGTTCCAGCGCCGCTGCCCCGATCACGGACCGGAACTCGTCGGCGGGTAGCTCGGCACCGAGGCAGATGTTGTCCCACAGGCTGGCTGCCAGGACGAAGGGATGCTCCTCGACCAGGACCAGCCCGGCCCGAGTGCGGTCCTCCTGGAGGCGGACAACGCTGCCCGAGTCCGGTTCGATGTCGCCGCGCACGAGCGCCGTCACCGTGTCGACACCGTCCTCGTGCGTCCCGGCCACGACCACGGGACGCCCCGGCCTGATCACGAGGTCGAGCCCCTTCACACCTACCTGATCGGAATCTCCCTCCACGGTGGCGTTCCTGAGTTCGACACGGCAGGCCCGCCAGGCGACGCCCTCATCACTTGGCCGCGGTGTCACCGCCGCACCTGGCTGAACATCAAGGAGTTCGGTCAGGCGTCCGAGGCTGGACTGGCTCCTGGGCAGTTCTGCGAGCAGCGGGCCGAGGCCGCGCAGCGGGGTGAAGAGCAGGTTGGTGAGAAACACCGCTTGGACCACTCCTCCACCGGAGATGGCGCTCCCCTCAACCAGAAGCACCCCGACGATCAGCATGACGACGGTGTTGGCCGGCACGATCGTGTCGAGCAGAGCCTCGAACAGCGACCGCACCCGGCCCACGCTCAGGCGAGCGTCGCGCAGCGCATCGCTCACCCGGTCGAACTCGGCCTGGTGGCGCGACTCGCCGGAGAATCCGGCGATGGTCGCGTGCTTGGCGAAGATCTCGCCCGCGGTCGTCGCGATGTCTCCCCGCAGGTTCTGGGCGACCCGGGTCCGCTTCTCCTGGCGCTGCTGGTAAACCACGCTCGCCCAGGCGACGGCCAGGAAGCCGGCGAGACCGACCGCGGCGAGCCGGACGTCGATGGTGGTCAGCAGAACGACCCCGGCCAAGGTCATGCCCACGAGCGCGATCGCGGTCGGCGGGACCATCAGGAACACCCACGCCTCATCGACGTCGGCCCCGATGCGGCTCTGCACCTGACCCATCGCGCTGTCGGGCAGGCGCCTTCTGAAAGCGCCGACTTCCCCCAGCACCTGCTCCCGAGTCGCGTGCTGCATCCTGAACTGCAGCAGATTCGCGAACACACGGCGCCCCAGCCGAAGTGCGCACCTCCCGGCGGCCAGCAGTACGAGCAATCCGCAGACGAGGACCACATAGGACCCATCGAAGCCCGCCCCCGAGGAGGCGACGACGGAGTCGGTGGCCAGGCCGATCGCGTACCCGTACATCGCCGCGGAGCAACCGTAGAGCGCTCCGCACACCGCCCCGCACAGCGACAGCCCGGGAGACCGGCGCCACGACGTGACCAGTGCCCGCCGGACGAACCCCGTACCGGCCGACGCCGAGGGCATCACCATGACCACGCCTCGCACCGGCTTGTCTTCGAGATCCACTGCGCATCGTCCATCTGCCCGCACAGCCAGTCGAGCGGGTCGCCGCGGGCCGCGACTTGTCGCAACCCGCTGCTCCGCCGCTTGCGCGACGGCCCGTCGAGCCGGAGGGCGGTATGCAGGGCCGCAGCGTGATCTCCGACGTCGTACGGCTCGACCCCGAAGCAGTGCGGGGCCAGCAGTCCGTACGATCCCGCGGTCCGCGACAGCACCACCGTTCCGTCCGCGCGGTTCAACAATGGGCCTTCGAGCGATACCTGGTTCATCCCGTCGGCGAAGGGCACGACGTCCAGCACGTCGTAGCGGATGTATCCGGCGATGGCGCGGACGAGATCGTCCTGGAACTCGATGTCCACCGGACGCCATCCGGCGCGTCCGAACCTCTCGTTCAGCAGCTCGGCCTCGGCGCGGATGTGCTGGCGCAACGCGGACCATTCGGCGACCGACTCGCGCGACGGCAGCAGGCGTGCCCGGTACACGACATCGTCCCCGATGTCGGTTTCGCCGAGCAATTTCGCATACGCGTGCAGCGATCCGAGGAAGTTCTTCGCGGGATCGACACGTTCGGTCCGGAAGATCAGCTTCCGCGACCCCACCTGGCGTCGCAGCTCGGACACGGCCGCATCGACCGCGGACGACTGCGCGAGCCCTCGCAACCGCCGGTCGCAGATGGGCAGCGGATACGCCTTCGCGAGCGTCGACCGGCCGGACGGCAAGCGCACCACCCCGCGGTCGAAGTCGACGGGGAGGTCGAGGACGGAACGGCAGCAGCGAAGGAAGTTCTCGACCGACTCAGGGGTGTGGAACCCGACGACGTCATTGCCGAGCAGACCGCCGAACAGGTCGCGCAGAACGTCCTCCGGGAGGTGCCGTCGCCAGACTTCGAGCGGCGGGAACGGTATGTGGACGAAATGGTGCATGGACACGTCCGGGCGGCCCGTCCGCTCCAGCCAACGGCGGACCAGCGCCGGTGCGAGATACCACTGGTAGTCCTGCCAGGACACCACCACCGGACCGGTCAACCGGCTCAGCTGGCGGCAGACGTTCGAGGCGGTGTCGCGATTGACCTGCCGGTAGCCCGATCCGTAGGCATCCCGTTCCGCGGCACCGAACGCGCCATCGGTGAGGATGCCGTGCTGGAGCTTCCAGATGATCGGGTTGACGAACCGCTCGTAGGACCTTCGGTAGAGCGCCCTCCCGCTCCGGGTGAGGGACACGGTGAACGTCTCACCGGACGCCGACACCCTGACCGGTCCGTCGCGGGCGATCGAGTGCTCGTGCGGCGAACGCGCCGAGTTGACGAAGACCTTGGGGAAGGGCGTCTCGACGAGGTTGATCGCCCAGCCCCCAGGGTGAACCGGGACCTCGACGGGACCGCTTCCGCGCGAGCCGGTGGTTGATTCTCCCGGCACCAAAGGGGAAAGGTCCACCACGCAGCGGTCGTGGACGAAGACGATCGTGGGCCGCTCCCCCAGCGTCGTCCCCCGGGGAGCGCTTCCCGGTACGAACTCCTGCGCGCTCATCGGGCAACCGCCGCCCGACTTCTTTCCGAGACGAGCGAGACGACCGCGTCGGCGGGCAGGCGCAGCGCGTCACGGCGGTGGACGGAACCGGTCGAGCGCCCGGCAAGGACCCGCACCGTTCGCAGGAGCGTGAGCAGCAGGAACTCCGCAGCACCCAGGTACCTGGCGTAGAACCGCGCTTCGCTTCGCATCTTGCGGCGGCGCACCTCGGCCGCGTTCCAGGTACGCCCGGTCGAAACGCCTGCGAGGTGGACGATCTCCTCACGAGGATCGGTGTCGACGCGCCAGCCCCGGCGCTGCAACCGCCAGCAGACGTCGATGTCCTCGGCGTACATGAAGTAGTCCTCGGCGAAGCCCCCGATGTCCTCGAACGCGGGGCCGCGGAACACCAGGCACGCGCCGACCAGCCAACGCGGCGTCCGCCCGTCGTTCCCGTTCTCGTCGTGCACCCGGGGTCCGCTCATGAGCAGATCCCACTCGCGGCGAACGGAACGGAACTCGTGGGCGACCTTCGCGCGCTGTCCTGCCGCGGAGCGCTGGACCCCGGGAGCGACCACGCCGAGCTCCGGGTCCTCCTCCAGGACGGACACGAGCCGCCGGAGGACCTGGCCGGGAAGCAGGCAGTCGGAGGCCATCGCGACGAGGTGCGCGGCCCCTGCTCCCTCCCGGGCGCCGCGATTGATCGCCGCACCATAACCGCAGTTCTCCGGGACCGGAACGAGCGTCGCGCTGTTCCCCAGCCCCTCTTCCAGGAACGCCGTCGTTCCGGGGGTCGATGCCACGTCGACCACCACGACCCGGGTTCCTTCCGGCGCACCATCGCGAACGGTGCGCACCGCTTCCAAGGTCAGCTCCTCGGTCCGGTAGTTCACGATGACGACGACGGTCGATCCGCGCTCGTCGGCCATGTGCTCCCTCCTCCCGCATACCGGTGGGCGAAACGTTTCATCACGTCATCGCTTCGAACGCCCCGGTGAGCGAGAGCCGTTCGACCACGAACCCCTCGGCGAAGTCCGATCTCGCCGCGTGACCGGTGGTGCGCGCGATGGACACCAGGAGATCGACATCGATCCAACCGGCAGGCTGGACCTGGCTCCGGTGCTGCTCGACCAGTTCCGCCTTCGCGTCGAGGAACTCGCCGATGTCCACATAGGCGTTGGCGTTCGCGTCCCTGCTCGAAAGGCCCTTGTAGCAAAGGATCGAGCGTTCCCTGCGCAGCGCCGACATGGTGGCCAGGCTCGTCGTACGGTGATCCTGGTGCGAGTCGTTCGGATCGTGGACGTAGACGAGCGAGGGCGCGAACTCGGCCGCGACCTTCTCGATCAGTTCTATGGCCGGGAGCGTTTCCAGTGCCTTGTCCTGGAATCCGCCGAAGGTCAACGACGCCCCGAGCAGCTCGGCGGATCGTTCGGCCTCACGACGTCGCAGACGGCAGGATTCCTTCCCTTCGCGGAAGTCGTCGGTCATCACGACCATGTGGACATCGTCGTTTCGCTTGCGATGCCACAGCAGCGCACCGCCGCAGCCGATCTCGATGTCGTCCGGATGCGCGCCGATCGAGAGTACCCGCATCTTTCACCTCCACTTGGTTCCACATTCGACTGGCTTCACAGGAAGGGGACGAAGTGGTCCCAGGAGCGGTCCACGTCGTCGCGGGGTTCGAGCACGAGCAGGCGTTCGCGCCCGAGGTCGTCCCGCAGTCCGGGGCGGGCGGTGGTGCGCCACCCGAGGTTGTGCACGAAGAAGCCGACCGCGCCCCGCACGGACGGGAGATGGATGTCGTCCACCACGATCCGCCCGCCGGGCGACAGGCATCGAGCGAGGTGGTGCAGGTCCATCAGGACGTGCTCGAAGTGGTGGTCCCCGTCGACGAGCGCGAGGTCGAAGCGGACCGACTGCCCGGCAAGGCCCGGCAGCCAGTCCTCGGACCGCCGCTGGACGAGGCGCACGTCGTCTTCGAGACCGGCCAGCTCCAGGGCCACGAGCCCCGCCGCGTCCCAGATCGAATGCTGGAAGGGATCCACCGCGACGTGCTTCGCGGCGCCCTCCGACCGGCGCGAGGCCAGGAAGATGGAGGCCACCCCGAGTCCCAGTCCGATCTCGACGGTGCGCTCGGCTCCCAGCCGGTCGGCCAGCTCCACGACGTAGTCGCAGGCGGGCAGCGGCATCGAGGTGTGCGAGGTCTTGAACTTCCGCCCGGTGCGGCCGAACGCGGTGTTCTCGCTGAACATCTCCTCCACGACGGCCCGTGCGCGTGCGTTGGTGCTCAACTGGAACCAGCTCCCTTCTCGGGGTTTCGGCCGTCGAACCGGAGCCCGCCGTGGGCGAGCAGTTGGCGCGCGAGGGTCGGAGCGGGCACGTCGCTCGACAGCATCGTGCTGGGCGTGCGTGCGCGGAATTCGCCTTCCTGCTTGCCGATGGCGGTCTCCGGCGACCTGGCGGCACCGTCGACGAGCGTGATGTCGGCGATGTTGTACCGGCGTGAAAGATCGTCGGGCAACCGTTCGGGTGTGCTGTCTCCGGCCCAGATCAGGACGACTGACGCATCCCGGCTCCCGGTACTGGCCAGCTGGACCACCGACTCGGAAGACGCTCCGGGTTCGAGGGCGAGCGATGCGAGGGCCCCTGCCGAAGCGGCACGCATGGCTCCCGTGAGTTCGGATCTCGCCTCCGAGCTGACCTTCCCGCGGAGGAGGAAGACGAGAGGACGAGTCGTGGGTGCTTCCGAGGAGTTCCCCAAGAGCCTCCGGTACGCGCGGAGGTACAACGCGCTGACGGCGTGGTAGTTGAAGTGCTCCGCTCGCAGGCGACAGGCGACGGGATCGATGTCCGCCAACCGCTCGACCGCCTCGACCGCCTCGCCGACGCCGGATGCGAGGAACCCCGTGCGGCCGTGCTCGATCACCTCCGGAGCCGCGTTGGACCCCGACGCGATGACCGGGACTCCCGACGCGAGCGCCTCCAGCAACACCATCCCGAACGGCTCACCGTAGAGGTTCGGGAACAGGAGCGCCGAAGCGTGCCGGAGCAGTGCCCGCCGCTCGTGCTCGACCGCTTCTCCGAAGTAGACGATCTGGCTCCCGTCGATCTCGGGGGCGATCGACCGCAGGTAGAAGGACTGGTCCTTGGGGAAGACCGGGCCCGCCAGCACAAGCTTCCGACCCGACGCACGCGCGATGCTGATCGCGTCCATGATGCCCTTCTTCTGCGACATCTTGGACAGGACCAGCAGGTACCCGCCGTCCTCGCCGCGCGGAACCCCGAACTCGGCGGTGTTGACGCACGGAGGTATCGGATCCGTGATCCGCGTACCACCGATGCGCTGCGCCTGATCGGCGGAGATCGGGACCAGCCACTGCCGGGAGATCCCGGTCCAGACGTCCTGCTGCTCCAGGTGGCAGGTCGTCATCACCTCGCTGCCGCGGACAGGTTCGAGGTACGGGGCGAGGACAGATTCGTGGTTGTGCACCAGGTCGTACTGCGGAGCGAGGCGGTGCACGAGCTCGGCGACGCGCTCCAGCACGCTTTCCACCCTCTTGACCGGAGCATCCGCTGCCGGGATGAGGCGCCGCGCTTTCGTGCGCGAGTCCCCGCTAGCGATGAGGTCGATCTCCTGGCCGTGCTCGAAGCAACCCTGCACGAGCTGGTCGACGATCCGCCCCACTGATCCGTACCGGTAGGGCGGAACACGCTCGGTCGACGGGCCGACGTACAGGATTCGCATTCCTCACTCACCCTTTTCCGCAGGCGACCGTTTCGGTGTCGAACACCGTGTACTCGGCGTTCGCCGTGATGACGTTGCGGTACTGCGACGCGGTGACGCCGACGCCGTGTTCGGCGATGTTGACGAGCATGATGATCGTGCTGTTGGAGGTGACCGTGATCGTGTACGGGGCTTCCGCCGCTGCCTCGGCGCAGCGTTCGGCCACGAACGACTCGGTCCGCGCGCGGAAGGACTCGAAGTCCTCGCCGAGCGGGATGTTCAAGCGTTCGAGACCGCGGCCGAGCTCCCGCCAGCGCTGGAGGGAATCGGCTGCTTCCGGGTACTTCTCGGCTGCCTCCGCGCGCGACAGGCCGTCGAGCACGCCCAGGCCCATGGGGCGGATGCGCTCGTCGGAATCGTGTGCGACGCCGAAGGAATCGGCCAGCAGCCGCGCGGTTTCCTCGATGTGGACGCGATCGCAGAAGAACACGCGGGACGGTGTCCCGAACGAGCTCGCGAGTTCCTTCGCCACGTCCCGCACCTGATCTCGCCCTTGACCGGTGAGCGGAAGTCCTGGTCCGCCGTGGCGATCGAGGGCGTTCTTCTGCGAATGTCCGTGGCGGAGGAACACCATCCTGGTCACGGCCGCCTCCCCGCGCCGGCGGTGGGCGTCAGCACGTACAGGTCCTGGTAGGCATAGCCGTCGCGGCGACCGCTCCACCTCCCGGGGAGGTGGGTCACGATGCTCAGCCCCTCCTCGGCGAGGAGCTTTTCGAGCTGCTCCCGGTCGTAGGCGACGACGTGCTCGGGGCAGTCGGGGTGCTCCACCCGGCATCCGCCGTGTTCGTGCGCGAAGGTGTACACGCTGCGGCCACGGCTGATGTTGCTGGAGCTGGTCTCGTCGAGGACGAAGAACGACGTCACGAGATGTGCGCCGTCCCGCGCGACGCGGCGCGATTCGCGAAGGTACGTGGTGACCGCCGATGGCAGCATGTGCGTGTACACCGAAGAACTCAGCACGAGGTCGAAGCTGGAGTCGTTGTACGGGAAGCGGATCTGCTCGGCGGTGCGGGCGCCCTTCGTGTGGTAGTGCTGGTTGTGCACGTCGAGGTGTTTGAACGAGATGCGGTCGCCACTCTCCCGCCACTGGCTCTTGCACCAGTCGACGGCCTCCGGAACGATGTCGAACCCGTGGTAGGAGCCGTCACGGGATAACGACCGGATGATCGCCCACGCCTTCCTGCCCACACCGCATCCCACGTCGAGCACCGCGCTGTCCGGCTTCATCCCGAACCGCTTGAGATATTTCTCGTACTCCCAGCCGTTGAAGAGGTAGTGGGCGGCGAACGGCGGTCCCTCGTAGAGCAGCGAGGTCGGCGGGATGCTTTGACGGCTTGCGGCGCGGACCAGTCCGTCGACGGCGCGAAGTGCGACCTTCATCGGGCGGTTCGGTCTGCTCACCGGGCGGCTGGCAGCGATCGTCAGCGCTAGAGACTCCGCTGCGAAGCGGGCGTGCTCAATCATCAATCGGTTCCTTCCCCTGTCGGTCCGCTTCGTGAGCGAGACGGCTGAGGCCGGCGTAGGCGGCTGACTTCGCCTCCCGAGCCGCCGCAGTGGGCTCGACGGTCAGATCCGGAACCGTCCTCGCCGCGAGCCTGTCGATGAGTTCGGGTGTCGACCGGGTGATCCCGCCCGCCAGGACCAGCAGGGAGGGCAGCGGGCCTCGCGCACGCATGCCTTCCAGCGCCTCCAGGAGCATCGAAACCACGAAGTCCACCTCTTCTGCGGTCACGGGGTACGACAGGCGCTTGGCCTCGATGGTGGAGTTCAGGCAACCGTGACTGCGGCATCCCTCGCAGAAGTTCCGCCCGCCGACCGGGATGTGGCCCATGTCCGCGTCGACTGCCGAACCGTTGCGCACCAAAGCGGTTCCGACGCCGGTGCCGAGCGCGGTGTAGAGCAGGTCTGGCGGTTGCGCGCCTTCGCCGGACCTGAGAACCGCCTCGCCCAGGCCGGCCGCGACGGCATCGTTGACGAGCACTCCGATGGGGTGCAGGTCCAGCTCGTGCGCCGGGTCGGCGACGTCGGGCCATCCGAGGTTCGACGCGTAGAGCACCTCCGGTGGACGGATGACGCCGGGCACGGCGAGGGCGTACCGGGCGCCGGGTTCTCGCCGCACCCCGTCGGAGAACTGGAAACCCCCTTGTGCCTCAACACTGCTCTGGGCAGACGACCCACCGATCTCGACGAACACCCACCTGGGCATCAGACAGGCTCCTCCTGACGGACCCAATTCGCATTGTTCAACGGCTTTTCTTCGAAGTCGTTCGTGAAGTAGCGGCGCATGATCACGCCGGTGCGGTAAGCGAGCGCACGGTGATCCACCGGCAGGCGGAACAGTCCGTTCAGGTACTGCGCGGTCAACTGCGCCCCGGCCCGTTCCGAGAGCGGGAACCCACCGGCGAAGCGCGGGTTGACCTCCGTGAGGTGTATCCCCGAGTCCGCGCCGAGAAATCCTTGCACGTTGCAGACCCCGCTCGCGCCGAGGGTGTCGAGCACCGCTGCGATCGTGCGGGCCGCACCGTCGTGGTGAATCGTCTCACTCACGACCGAGACGCCTGCTTTCGTCCTCCGGCGGATCCGCAGGACGATCGACGCCCGGCCGGCGCGGTCCACCAGGCAGTCGGCGGTGAACTCGTCGCCTTCGATCCTCGGCTGCACGATCAGGCCCGGGATCGCGCGACCAAGGGAGCGAGCTTGCGCGAGGTTCCGGCAGCGGAACGTGTCCTTCGCGCCCCTGCCGAAACGAGGCTTCACGATGAGGTCGCACCCGCCGGGAAGGTCCGGAGTGGACTGTTCCCCGTCGAGGGAAGCAGTGTGCGGCACCCGAAACCCCCGCGCGGAGAGGAACTCGTAGAAGGCGAGCTTGTCGAGGCACAAGCGCAGGTACTCGGCATCTGGAATCCAGGCACGCGTCCCGGTTTCGTCGAAGGTGTCCGGTTTCCGCGCCAACTCCAGAAGCTCGGACTCGACGGTGCTGATCAACGCGTCCGCCCGCGCCTCACGGCAGGTGTCCCGCAACGCGGGCACGAAGTCGGGGGCGTCGGACGTCGGTATCAGCCGGGAGCGCTGGGCGTGGACGAAGCCCGGCGACCAGCTGTCCGCGTCCAGGCCGAGAACGTCGTAACCGTCCTCGTGCAACCGTTGGGCCAGGCTGTAGCCCGCTGTTCCGCCGACTCCGGTGACCGCGATCAATCCTCTGGACACACCGGGACCTTCCGTGTTCGAGTGGCTTACTTGGTGATGAGGAACGAACCCATCGCGAGGGCGTCCATCTGCGAGGTGAACAGCAGTTTCAGCGCCTCCGGGGGCCGCGTGACGATCGGTTCCTCCCGCCCGTTCAGGCTCGTGTTGAGCACGGCGGGCGCACCCGTGCGCTTCTCCATCTCGCGCAGCAATGCGGTGTACGGGTCGTCTTCGCCGTAAGCGACGCGCTGGACCCGGCTGGTTCCGTCGTCGTGGACGACGGCGGCCAGGCCGTCGACATCGACGGCGTCGAGGGCGAGCGCCATGTGGGGCGACGCCTGGTCCGCGTGCTTCCACCGGGTGTTCATGTACTCCCCGGGAAGCACGCTCGGGGAGAACGGGCGCCACGGTTCGCGGTTCTTGATCTGCGTGTTGGCGCGCCACGCCAGGTCGTCGCGGTCCGGCCTGGCGACGATGCTGCGCGCACCGAGCGCTCGGGGGCCGACTTCGGCGCGGCCCTGGAACCATCCCACCACACGTCCGTCGGCGACCAGGTCCGCGGTGTCCGCGGCGATGTCGTTGCTCCTCTTGTGGCTGATGCCGTAGCTGCCGAGGATTCCCGCGATGTCGCCGTCGGAGTAGCTCGGCCCGAGCCGCGCGTCGGTGATGTCGGGCCGGCGGTGATCACCGAGGGCGTTCAGCACCTCCACCGCCGCCCCCAAGGCGCCGCCCATGTCCGCGGCCACCGGCGGCACGTAGATGCCGCGCAGGTTCGGGAGCCGGGTCAGCAGGGATCCCATTGCCTTGCAGTTGAGTCCGACACCACCCGCGACGCACAGGTGCTCCAGCCCCTCGCGCCGCAGGTAGGTCGAGGCGATGTCTTCGAGGTATTCCTCGAAGGTCTTCTGCAGGGAGGAGGCGAGATCGGCCGCCGCGTCGGCGACAGGCGGGTGGAGGCGGGCGCCGGTCACGCGGTCGTACCGCGGAGAACGCGGCCGGGAAGCTTCGAATCCGTACTGCTGCAGCCGCGATCCGAGCCACGACTCCGCCTCGTCGTAGTAGGCCCCGCCGAGTCTTCGGTTGTCGCGGACGACGTCTGCCATCCCGACTTCCTCCGGGCTGGGAAACCCCTGCCCGAAAGTTCGGAACTCGTCGAAGACGCCCGCGTACCGGGGCGTGCCGAGGGCGGCCAGCGCCATGGTCTTGCCTGCGTGCTGCCAGGAGCCCAGTCCGGTGTGCTCGGTGACCATCTGGTAGAGCCAGCCCCAGGAATGCTGCAGGCCGGCGCTCGCCAGCTCGACCAGCCGGTCGCCGTCGGCCCGGTAGACCACCATCGACCTGGCGTCCCCGTAGCCGTCGATGGTGAGCACGAGCGACGAGCGGTACGGCGATGTGCGGTAGGCCGACGCGGCGTGCGCGAGGTGGTGGTCTACGTAAAACGTTTTAGGGAGATCACGACCCGCGAACGCGGAAGCGGACAGCTCGGCGTATTCGGGCGAGTCCGCGGAGATCTCGTCGACATCCCCGTCGAAGTGCGGATTCCAGGCCAAACCGACCGCGTCGACATCACCGAGTTCCACACCGGATTCCTCGAGCACCCAGTCGATGCAGCGGCGGGGCCCCGATCCGACGGCGTGCCGTTGTCTGCTGAGCCGCTCCTCCTCGACATAGGCCAGGATGACACCGTCTTCAACCAGGCACGCCGCGGCATCGTGGCGATAACCGCCGCTCAAGCCCAGGCATCTCACATCTTCCTCCTCGGAGTCTCGACAAGTTCCGCGAGGGCGAAGCGTCCGCCGGGCGATGTGCTCCAACATCGCCGCATCGCCCGGCGGATAGCGAAAATCAGTCCAGAACAGACCTGTGATCAGTAACCTGCGATCAGTAATTGACCCCCTACCTACCGCGAAGCTACCCGGCGGCCAAAAGTCGGTCAAGGCCGGAAGTCGGCCCGTTTGCGGGTTTCTCACGCGAAGGGCCTAATCGGACGACAGCTGACGACGAATCCACCGCCGGGCCGGACGCTCGACGTACTTATACGTCAATAGAGCCACTACTGCGATGGATGCGACGTAGACTCCTGTCACCGCAATACGAATGAACAACTGCTCATGTGTGTAGTCGGCCGTCGGCAGTAGATGGCTCAGCGCGGTGATGACGACGACGTGCGTCATGTACAAGGCATAGGAAGCTTCGCCGCCGAATACCATGGAACGCGACGACAAAAGGCGCGCGAGCGGGCCGCGCGTTCGTGCGATTCCCCAGATGACCAGCGCGAGCGCCGGAGCCAGGGTGTAGAGATTGCCGTCCAGCGCGACGGTCAGAACAATGCTGGCCGCCAGGATCACCGCGAGCCGCGCTCCCGCGGCCAAGCCCTGTCCCAGCGGCGTCTCCCGGTGGAGCACATAGAGCAGGCAGCCGGTGGAAAACTCCGTGGCCACGCGGATGAGGGGCTCGAATCCGGAACCGGCCGAGGTGGCGAGAGCGGCGATGCCTCCGACGACGGTCACGACAAGACCGGCGTACGCCCAGGTGGCGCGGGCGAGGCCCCATCGGCACATGACGAACGCCAGGAAGGGGAACACGAGGTAGGCGAACCACTCGGCGCTGATCGACCACGCGGGATAGTTCCAGGTGAAGTCGCTGGTTCCCCATGCCTGGACCAGGAAAACGTTGGCCACGAACGCTTCTGCGCTGTAGACCTCGCCTCCGGAAGCCGTGGTGGCCACCTCTGGCGTGACGGCGACGATCACCACCATCGCCAGCAGGGTGACGACGTGGACGGGATAGATGCGCGCCAACCGCATGCACAGGAACCGGACCAGCGCCCTTCGGCGGAGCCGAGCGAAGGCGTCCAGGTAGTTCAGCGAGAGGATGAACCCGCTCAGCGTGAAGAACAGGTCGACGCCCAGCCCACCGTAAACGGCGAAGTCCAGCTGCTGCGCGAGACCTGGCAGGAGGCCGGCGAGAGGTTCTTCCCGGAGGTGGAACGCGACGACCGCCAGTGCGGCCACGATCCGGAGCCCGGTCAGCGCTGGAATGACCGAACGCTGACCGGGGTCGCTTCGCACGGATGAATGGGGAGGTGGCAAGGCAT
This sequence comes from Saccharopolyspora taberi, assembly GCF_039534165.1. NCBI lineage: Bacteria > Bacillati > Actinomycetota > Actinomycetes > Pseudonocardiales > Pseudonocardiaceae > Saccharopolyspora > Saccharopolyspora taberi. Next base: position 899,686 of record NZ_BAAAUX010000014.1, read on the forward strand.
CTCCGTGGTGCTCGATCGGGGCTTGAGTGCTACTCCGGCGTCGGAACGTTCCGCCGCACGAGGTCGGGATGCCGTCGGATCGCAGTGCGGAGCGACTCCCGCCATGGAGGCAGCGGAGGAAGCCTGGTCGCCCGCCAGGCAGCGTCGGAGAGAACCGACCACGCTGGTCGGCGCGCAGGCCGCGCGATTCGGCGGGTCGTGATGGGGCGGACCCGCGACGGATCGCTGCCGATTTCCTCGAGAACGGCGCGGGCGAAGCCCCAGAACGTGGTCCGGCCGGCATCGGTGACGTGCAATGTCCCGGTAGAAGCGTCGGAGGACGCCAACGCGACGATCGCCTCGGCCAAGCTCGCAGCCCAGGTGGGCTGACCGTGCTGGTCGTCGACCACTTCGAGCGTGGGGTTGCGAGCGGCGAGATCGGCGATCGTGCGGACGAAATTCGTCCCGACAGCTCCGTACAGCCACCCCGTACGAACGATGTGGTGACCGGCGGGCGCCGCATCACGCACCCGCTCCTCGCCCTCGACTTTCGTTCGCGCGTAATGGTTCAGCGGTCCGGTCGGGTCGTTCGGCTCGTATCCGATCCCGTCTGTCCGTGCGCCGTCAAAGACGTAGTTGGTTGAGATATGAACAATACGAGCACCGACGCTTGCGCAGGCGCTCGCGAGAAGCCCCGGTGCCAAGGCATTCGCGGAGTGAGCGGCCCTGCGCGCCTCCGGATCGCTTTCAGCGAGATCGACCGCGGTGAAAGCCGCGGCATTGATGAGGACACCGCGCTCAGCCGACGCCTCGCCCCATCTCCGAACCACGGCTGCCACTTCATCCGGATCGCTCACGTCGAACTGGGCACGGGTCAAGGCGAGAGCCGACTCGCCACGCCGGGCGAGAACCCGAACGAGCTCGGTGCCAAGACCCCCTCCGGCCCCCGTGATCAGCCACCGCATAGACACCTCCTGGCTTGCGCTTGGCGTAGCGGTCACCCGCGATCCAATAGCACTCCAAGACCCCCACGACGTTTCGCCGGACCATACGCGATAAGCCGGGATAAGGCGAAGGAATAGCGATAGACATGAGGCGTTGCCATTCAGGGAATGGGTTGCTGCTCTGCCGAGCCCACCAGTCGACTGAGCCCCTGCGCCAAGTGGAGCGCCATATGATGCACGCTGTCGAGCAGGCTCGACACTCGCAACAGATGTCCACAGTGGCCGGACTACGACAGCTCCTTCCCCTCGGTTTCCGGAAGCGCGAGGGCGAAAGCGGCCGTCAGCACGAGGAACCCGACGACGGAGGCGACCACGGCGGTGAACCCGGCCGCCTGCGCGAGCAGGAAGCCGATCGCCGTCGGGGCGGCCGTGTTCGCGACCCGCTGCCCGGCGATGCCCCAGCCGTAGGCGGTGCCGCGCACGGCTGTGGGGTAGAGCTCGCCGAACCAGGTGTTCCAGACGCCCCACGCACCGAGGCTGAAGAACGCCAGCAGGAAGTTGCCTGCGTAGAGCTGGGGCATCGACGCGGCCGAGGCGAACAGCGCGCCCCCGACCCCGGCGCCCGCGATGTAGCCGACGAAGACCTTCTTCCGGCGGTACCGGGCGGTCAGCGCGGACGCCGTCAGGTAGCCGGGGAACATCAGCAGCGCGCTCAGCGCGATGAACGTCAGGCTCGACGACAGCGACAGCCCGCGTTCGGCGAGCAGCGTGGGCAGCCAGGTCTGAAGCCCCCAGTACGCCCAGGCGAACACGAAGTTGATCGCGACCTGCAAGAGCGTGTAGCGGCCGAGCCTGCCGCGCAGCGGGGACGCCGACGGGTCACCGGTCCGCGTCGGCGTGGTCAGCACGATGCCGTCAGGGACGTGGGCCCCGCCGAGCCACCGCAGGGAGTCGCGCGCCCGCTGCTGCTTGCCGCGCATCGCCAGCCAGTACGGCGACTCCGGCACCCAGGCGAGCACCAGGAACGCGCACAACGCGCCTCCGGCGCTGACGCCCATGAACAGCCGCCAGTCGCTGCTGGACAGCAGCGCCGCGAGCCCGGTCGCGACCAGCAGTCCCACCGGCCAGCCCGATGCCAGGTACACCGTCGCGCGCCCGCGCACCCGGACCGGCATCAGCTCCTCGAAGTACGGGTAGGTGATCGAGTGCGCGCCCGCGTAGAGGAGCCCGGCGAGGAACCGGAAGACCAGCAGCGTCCAGTAGTCCGGCGCCAGCGCGCAGCACACCGCGAGCACGCCGTAGGCGAGCATGCTGATGACGAACGTCGGCCGCCGCCCGATCCGGTCCGCGATCGGCCCCCACAGCAGCACACCGGGGATGGTGCCGAGGAACAGCGCCGAGATCAGCGTGCCCAGCCCGGCCTGGTCGATGCCCAGGTCGTGCTGGATGCCGTCGGCGACGTAGACCATCGCCTGCAGCTCCCAGGAGTCCACCGCCGCGGCGACGAACAGGCCGAGCCCGGCCAGGACGTGCCGCCGGGTCAGCCGCATGTCCCTGAACACCTCGCCGACCTCACGGGTGGCGGGCTCGGTGTGCGAAGCATCCCGATCCATCCTTGGCTCCCTCCGTGCGCGATGCCGGGAAACTACGCTCGGGCGGCCCCGCGATGGTGTGTTCCGTGCACACCAGCGGGCCATCGGCTGTGCATCGCGCCCAGCGGATGCACCGACTCCGTTCCTACCGTCTGCGGTATCAGCCATCCGACACGAGGAGTCAGGCTATGGGCTACCGGGTCTCCATGGACATCGGCGGGACCTTCACCGACGTCGTGGCCTGCGACGACACCACCGGCACCTACACCGCCGCGAAGTCGTCGACCACGCCGCACGACCTCACCGAAGGGGTGTTCGCCGCGCTGGGCGCGGTGGGCGTCGACCCCGCCGACATCGCGTTCACCGTGCACGGCACGACGCAGGGCCTGAACGCCTTCCTGCAACGGCGCGGCGTTCCGGTGCTGCTGCTGGCGACCGAGGGCGCGGGCGACGTGTACCAGATCGCGCGGGGCCACCGGAACCGGTTGTTCGACGCGCACTACCGCAAGCCGACACCGCTGGTCGACCGCAGCGCCACCGTCGAGATCGGCGGCAGGCTCGACCACGCCGGTCGGGAGATCGCCGCACTCGACGAACCCGCGCTGCGCGCCGCGGCCAGGCGCTTCCGCGCCGAGGACTTCGGGGCGATCGCGGTCTGCTTCCTGTTCAGCTACCTCAATCCGGAGCACGAGCGGCGGGCCGCCGAGGTGCTGCGCGAGGAACTGGGACCGGACGCGCCGATCTCGCTGTCCCACGAGGTCGCGCGCGAGTGGCGGGAGTACGAACGCACGTCGTCGACCGTCGTCGAGGCGTACACGGCCCCGGTCGTGCGGGAGTACCTGTCCCGGCTGGAAAAGGAGTTCACCGGGCGGGGGCTCGCCGTGCCGGTGCACGTCATGCAGTCCTCCGGCGGCATCGTCAGCGCGGAGGCGGCGCGCAGGCGACCGCTGCAGACACTGCTGTCCGGGCCGGTCGGCGGCACGATGGGCGGCGTCGCGCTGGCGCGGGCGCTGGACCGGCCGAACCTGATCTGCGTGGACATGGGCGGCACGTCCTTCGACGTGTCGCTGGTCGTCGGCGGTCAGCCGGACGTCTCCACCGAGGCGGAGATGGAGGGCTTCCCGCTGATGATGCCGGTGGTCAACATCCACACCATCGGCGCGGGCGGCGGCTCGCTCGCCTACGTCGAGGGCGGTGGGCTGCGGGTCGGGCCGGAGTCCGCGGGTGCCGATCCCGGTCCGGCGTGCTACGGGCGCGGCGGCACGCGGCCGACGGTCACCGACGCCAACTGCGCCCTCGGCCGGGTGGACCCGGACTGGTTCGCGGGCGGGCACCTGAGCCTCGACGTCGAGGCGGCCCGCCGCGCTCTGTCCACTGTGGGCGACGATCTGGGCCTTGAACCCCTGGAACTGGCCGAGGGCATCTGCGACGTGGCGAACGCCAAGATGGCGCAGGCGATCCGGACGCTGACCGTCGAGCAGGGCATCGAGCCGCAGGAGTTCAGCCTCGTCGCGTTCGGTGGCGCCGGTCCGATGCACGCCGCGTTCCTCGCCGCCGAACTCGGCATCTCCGAGGTGATCGTGCCGCGCTGGCCGGGCGCGTTCTCCGCGTGGGGCATGCTGGAAACCGACATCCGCAAGGATTTCGCGCAGCCGCACTTCGTCGGGGGAACCGACCTCGACGGCGCGGCGATGGCCCGCGCGTTCGGCGAGCTGGAGCGGGAGGCCGCGGACGCGCTCGGCGAGGAGTCGGTCACCGCGGACCGGCTGCGGGTCGAGCACGCTGTCGACGTGCGCTACGTCGGTCAGCAGTACACCCTGGCCGTGCCGATCTCCCACGCGGGCGAACCGGCGGAGGCCGGGTTCGTCGATGCGGTCGCGGCGCGGTTCTCGGACCTGCACGAGCGCCGATACGGCCACGCCAACCCCGGCGCGCCGATCGAGTTCGTGACGCTGCGGACGATCGCGTTCGGCCACCTGGAGAGGTTCGGCGCGACGCCGGTCGGCGGCGGCGACCCCGACGCGAACCGGATCACCCGGCCCGTGGTGTTCGACCGGTCCGAACAGGACACCACGATCCTGCGCCGCGACGATCTGCCGCCGGGACACGCGGTGCCCGGCCCGGCGATCGTCGTCGAGTCCACCGCCACAACTGTCGTTCCGCCCGGATTCCGCTGCACGACAGACGAAATCGGCTCCCTCTTCCTCACCGGAGGCAACCAGTGACGCGTCCGACGATCGACCCGATCAGCACCGAGATCATCCGCTGCGCCCTGGTCAACGCGGCGGAGGAGATGAACACCGCGCTCATCCGCAGCGCCTACACGCCGGTGATCTACGAGGGCCGGGACTGCGCGGTGGCGCTGCTCGACGCCGAGCACAACGTGCTCGGCCAGTCCTCGGGGCTGCCGATCTTCCTGGGAAACCTGGAGATCTGCACCCGGCACACCGAGGCCACCTTCGGTCCGGAGGTCTGGCAGCCCGGGGACGTGTGGCTGCTCAACGACTCCTACATCGGCGGGACGCACCTCAACGACGTCACCGTCTACGCGCCGGTCTTCGCCGACGGGCGGCTGCTGGGCTTCGCCGCCTCCCGGGCGCACTGGCTCGACGTCGGCGCCAAGGATCCCGGCACACCGATGGATTCCACGTCCATCCACCAGGAGGGCCTGAGGCTGGGCCCGATCAAGGTCGTCGAGGGCGGCCGGGACCGTGCCGACGTGCTGGACCTCATCAGCCGCAACCTGCGGTTCCCCGCGTCGGCGATCGGGGACCTCGGCGCGCAGATCGCCTGCGCCCGCACCGGGCAGCGGCGGCTCGCCGAGATCGTCGACCGGTGGGGGCTGGACGAGGTGCTCGCCGCGCGGGACGAGATCTTCCGCCAGACCGAGCGCCTGGAACGGGAACGGGTCGCCGCCATCGCCGACGGCGTGTACGAGGCATCGGGGCAGCTGGACAACGACGGCATCGCCCTGGATGTCCCGCTGCCGCTGACGGTGCGGGTGACGGTGCGCGGTGAACGCATGAGCGTCGACGTCACCGACTGCGCCGACCAGGCCACCGGTCCGGTCAACTGCGGTGCGGCGCAGGCGGTTTCTGCCTGCCGCGTGGCGTACAAGCTCCTGGTCAGCCCGCGGGTGGCGCTCAACGGCGGGTCGTTCCGGCCGTTCGAGGTGCGGGTGCGCGAGGGATCGATGCTCGGCGCCACCGACCCGGCGGCCTGCGGCTGGTACTTCTCCCACCTCGGCCTGCTGATCGACCTCATCGTGCGCGCGCTGGCCCCGGCGGTGCCGGAACGGGCCGCGGCGGCCAGCTACGGCGACTCGATGATCGTGCAGCTCCACGGCACCGACCCGCGCACCGGCCGGGACTACGTGAGCCTGGAGGCGACCGTCGGCGGGTGGGGCGCCTGGCGGGGCAGCGACGGCGAGAGCGCGCTGATCAACAACGTCAACGGGTCGCTGAAGGACATGCCGATCGAGGTGTTCGAGACCTGCTACCCGATCCGGGTGCGGCGCTACGGCATCCGCCCGGACTCGGGCGGTGCCGGCCGGTGGCGCGGCGGCAACGGCGTCGTGCGCGAGTACGTGGTCGACGCGGACACCACGCTCTCGCTGTGGTGGGAGCGCTCGACAACCCCCGCGTGGGGCCTGTTCGGCGGCGGTGCGGCGCAGCCGCCGGAGGTCGTCATCAACCCGGGGCGGCCCGACGAACGGCGGATGCTGAAGGTCAACGGCCTGCCGCTGCGCGCAGGTGACGTGGTCCGGTGCAGCACCGGCGGCGGAGGCGGCGTCGGCGATCCGGCGGAGCGCGCGGCCGAAGCCGTCCGCGAGGACCTCCGGACCGGGATGATCACCACTGCGGAGCCGTACGGCGAGCGGTGAGGCGGCCTGGTCCAGCGCCGAACGCGCCCCCGCTGCCCGAGTCGGGGGCGCGTTCGCTGTCAGGCCCCGGAACGGGACCATCGCCGGGCGCCCGTTCCCGGCAACCGAAGCCCACCCGGCATGTTTTCCTTCCACTGCAACCGAAGCCCCTGATGTCCGTTCCCGGCGACCGAATCCTTCGCCGCAACCGAAACCGCCGGGGTCAGCCCTCCACCCGCAGCAGATGGCAGGCCAGGTGCAGCGCAAACCGCTGCTGCGGATCTCCCGTGTCCGCACCGAGTTCGCGGAGCCGCTCCAGCCGCGCCGTGACCGTGTTGCGGTGGACTTCGAGCGCTCGCGCGGAATCCTTCACCGACCCACCCGCGTCGAGCACCGCGCGCAGCGTGGGCAGCAGGGTGCCGTCATCGGCGGCGAGCACGCCGTCGAGGACGTGCCGCGCCGTTTCGGCGAGCTCGGGCGGCAGGGCGGCGAGCAGGCTGCGCGCGCCCAGCTCGTCGGCGCCGAGGACCGCTCCACCGCCCTGCTGCCGCGCCACCGCCGCGGCGGCCCGCGCCCGCTGCACCGCACCGGGCAGATCGCCTGCCGCTGCCTGCCCGGTCCCGGCCGCGACCGGTGCCAGCGCGGCGAGCCGCCGCATCCCCGCGGCGACCTGCTTGCCGCTCGGGAGGAAGCAGATCCACTCCCCCGCTCCCGGTGCCAGAGCCGCGCCGGTTCCCGCTGCTTCCCACGCCGCGCACAGCTCGACGTCCGGAACTTCCGGCGGTGAGCCCACCGCTACGACGACCACCGCGAGCACCGGGCCAGACGTCGGCCAGCCCAGCGCGGCCAGGTCCTCCCGCAGCTCCTGGACGCCTGCACCGCCGAGCACCCGGCGCAGGACGGCCGTCGCGGCGGCCGGACGCCGTTCGGCGCGCAGCCGGGCCATCGCCGCCCACGCCGTGATCTGCCCGGTCGCGATCTTCATGACGCCGCGGACCGTGCGGTGCCAGCCCTGCGACCGGTCGCCGAGCACCGCGACCAACCGGCCGAGCGCGGTGCCGACCCCGGGCACGTCCTCGGCCAGCACCTCCTGCCCGCGCAGCCACGCCTCGCGCGCCTCCTTGCGCCCGGCGACCAGTTCGCCCGCCGGATCCAGCAGCGCGACCCGGACACCGGGCAGCTCGGCGTTGAGCACGCCGAGCACGGCCCGGGCCGTCGGCCCCGCCTCGGCGATGCGCAGGGCGCAGCGCTCGGTGACCGCCGCGCGACGC
>NZ_BAAAUX010000015.1:0-43469 GCF_039534165.1 Saccharopolyspora taberi
CCGGAACAACCCAGGCAACCCCGGAAACACCTCCAACCCCGGAAAGCCCGAGTTCCCCGGAAACCCAGCAAACCCCTGGGAAATCGGAAACGCCGCCAACACCAGCCACACCCGCAGCCCCGAAACAGGCGACCACCGAACCGTCCGCTTGGCGTCTTCCCTGTTCACGTCGCCCAAGGGGCTCGAGAGCGGCCTCGACATGACTGGCAGCTCGTCCACTTAACCCAGGCAACCCTGTAAACCCATGTGTTTATTGGGTTGCCTGGGTTAAGTGTAGCCATTACAGTAATCGTTACACCGCGTTGTAGAGGAGGTGAGCATGGACATCGACGGCTCGGTCACCCAGCGGGACGACGAATCGACCTTCGAAGCGGTCGCCCGATGGAGGCAGACCAGGGCCGCCCTCGACCGTCTGATCAGGGAAAAGACCGAATTTGCGCTGCGCGAGGCGCGAACCGGCGGCATCACGCCAACCGAGATCGCGCACAGATGGCGCATGACCGAGGGCCGCGTTTACCAGCTGCTTCGGCAGCACGACATCGACTAACGCGAGCTGCTGACCGGGGATCCACCTCTCACCGCTTCACCCCGGCCAACAGCGGAAGCCCCGAACACCCTTACGAGCATTGGAGCACCGCAAGTGTCTACCACGAAGCCCAGCGCTGCCCAGGCGCGTGCGCATAACCTGTTCAAGATCGTGAAGCAGCAGCACGCCGAGGTGAACCAGTTGGAGCGTCAGCCGGACCTGAGCGTGGCCGATCGCGAGGAGGCCGCCACGCTGCACGAGCACATCGCCATGAGCTATCAGGCGCTGGCCGAGGTCTACCCGTTCGCGGCGAAGCTGTGGAACGGCCTCGCGTCCAGGGAGTACGGCAAGGCCGCGCGGCACCAGGTCGCGATGTTCTACTCCACTGCCGAGCCGGTGGCCGAGGTCGAGGAGGTGCTGGCGGCATGAACCGGACGTCCAACACCGACCGCCCGAACCGGCTGTTCACCGTGTTGCTCGTGGCCGGGTTCGCCGTGATGGGCGCCCTGGCGATTCTGTCGTTCGTCAACGGGTATCTGGTCGTGGGCTTCGCCTGCGTCGCCGGCTTCTTCGGCCTGTTCATCCCGGCCGACCGGCGGATCCGGAAGGCGCGATGCAAGCACGACGACGCCTCGTCTGGTGGTGATCGCGGTGAGCACTGAGGCCGAGAAAGCCCGCGAAACCGACGACCAGGTGGTGGAGCTGGCGAAGTACACCGCGGAGGCTGCCCGCTGGGAGATCGGCCGGACCGGGCAGGGCGCATCGGCTCTGTTGAGCGCGCTGTCGTTCGTGGGCACGGTGACCGGTGCCGGCTTCGCGGTGCTGGCCAAGCAGGGCGGCTCACCACTGGCGGCCACGGTGATCGCCGTCGCGGCGGTGCTGCTGATGGCGGCGTTCTTGGGGATCGTGCTGTCGATCCGGCCGCGGCTTCCCCGCCCGGGGAAACCGGCGACGGGGTGGCCCATGCTGCTCGATGTGCAGCGCGGGCCGGAACTCGAGCGGTTCTTCCAGAAGGCCGCGCAGGCCGCGGCGGAGTTCTACGCCGCGGACGCGCACACCCTCGCGCGGATCGCGGTCACCAAGCACCGGTGGATCCGCAAGGCGACCACCTGCGTCCTGGTCGGCTTCCCGATCGGGGTGTTCGGCGGGCTGGTGTACGCCCTCGGCTGGTGACCCGGCGAGTTCCTGAACAGCAGGAACGCGCGTTCACGGCTCGCACTCCGACCGGAAACACCTGAAACCCCGGCATCGCCTTAAACCCCTGGGTTCCCGTGGTTCCCGTGGTTTCCGGGGATGCAGGGGATGCAGGGGATTCCGGCAACACCGGGTGGAGTGCCGAGCCGGCTTACGAGGAAGTGACGCGGGCCCTGGCGGGCGGGATGCAGCCCGTTGATCCCACCAGGGCCCGGCGTCGGTAACCCCAACCAATCCATTGAGGTCAACGTCCCTCGGCGCGGAAGGGCAGACGAACCACGCCCGTGCTCAGGGATCGCTCTCCCGGAGGAGGACACCAGTGTCTCTCAACGTCGAAACGGTTGTCACCGCGGCCGCCGCGGTGACAACCGCAGCGGGGTGGGCCGCCACTGCCTACCGGCTGCGTCACCGAACCCGGCAACTCGACCATGCCCGGCGCGACCCGGTCACCGGGCTGCGGACCCGCGCGAGCTTCGAACCGGCCGCCAGCGAGGCGCTGAACAGCGCCGACGTCGTCGGACTGCTCGATCTGGACGGGTTCAAACCGATCAACGACGCCCACGGCCACCCTGCGGGCGACCAGGTGCTGCGAGCGGTGGCCGGCCGCCTGCACGCCCAGCTCGGCGAGGCGGCGGTGACCGGGCGGCTCGGCGGCGACGAGCTCGCGTTCGTCACGAACCTGGATCCGGAGGCGTTCCGCCACCAGCTCGACGAGCTGGTGGAGGTGCTGACCGCACCGATCCCGGTCGACGGCGTCGGCGAGGTCTGCGTCGGGGTGTCGCTGGGGGTGACGTTCCTGGATCTCCTGCCGTCGCGGGCCCCGGTGCTGCCGGAAGCGCTGGCGGCCGCGGACTTGGCGATGTACGAGGCCAAGGTTTCGGGGGCCGGGTGGCGGCTGTACGACCCGGAGGTGCACGCGGTGCGGCCGGTCGCGTCGATCTGCCCGGCACCGCGGTGGCGCGTGCGCGAGCACGGGCCGGCCGCGCTGGCGCAGCAGGGGGTGGATCACCGATGACCGCGTCGTTGCAGATCCCCGCCGCGCTGCTGGAGCTTCCGCCGGACAAGGGTGCGCTGGTCGCGCTGGTCGGGCCGCCCGGCTCCGGCAAGTCGACCTTCGCCGCCGCGCTCGTGAAGCAGGTGGCGCGGCCGGTATCGGTGCTGTGCCTGGACGAGTATCGCGCCCGGGTGTCGGCCTGGGGTGACGAAGCCGATCAGTATGTGACGCCGTGGGCCGTGGCCAACCTGCACATCGACCTCGATGAGCACCTGGCGCAGCGGCGCCTGGTGGTGGTCGACGCGACCAACGCCGAGTCCCCGCACCGTCGCCAGCTGCTCGAGATCGCCGCCCGGCACGGTGCGGTCACCGCGGCCGCGGTCCTGCTGCCGGCGCTCGGGGTGTGCCAGGCCCACAACGCGCAGCGGGATCCGACCGTCGGCGCCTGCGGCTGGGCCCGGCAGGTGCCCGCCGTGAAGGTGGCCGACATGCACGCGGCCATCACCGGCGACCTGCCGCACCTGGCCGACGAAGGCTGGGCGCCCGTGGTGCTCGCCGACCACGCCCGTGCGGCAGAAACGAGGTGAGTGCGATGACGCTGACCGTCGTTGCCCCGCGCACCCTGGTCCAGCCGGACGGGCCGTTCGTCGACGCCGAGCCGGTGCGCCGGCACGTGCGCGGATTGCAGGCCGCGGGCATCGGATGGCGGCGCGTGGCCGAGCTGGCCGGGCTGTCCCCGAGCGTGCTGACCCGCCTGTTGTACGGCGGCAACAACGTGCCCCCATCCCGACGGGTCCGGCGTGCCACGGCCGAGCGGATTCTCGCTGTTCAGATCGATATCGACAGCCCGGCCGCGGGCAGCCTGGTCGACGCGACCGGCACCCGACGGCGGCTCCAGGCGCTCGTCGCGATCGGCTGGGCCCAGACCTGGCTCGCCGCCGAGCTCGGGCTCAGCTCCGACGAGGTGGGCGCGATCCTGCACACCGACCGCCGGGTGCGGGGCGGTACCGACCGGGCGGTGCGGGCGCTGTACGAACAGTGGTGGGACTGCCCGCCGCCGCAGGAGACCGCCCGGCAGCAGGCGGCGGCGTCGCACTCGCGCAAGCTCGCCACGTCCTATGGGTGGGCGCCGCCGATGGCCTGGGATGACGCCGCGCTCGACGACCCGGACGCGGTGCCCGACGGGCTGGCCGAGGAGCAGGTCGACGACGTCGACGAGATCGCGGTCGAGCTCGCCTGCGAGGGCAAGCGCCGCGCCGCGCAGCTGCGGCCCGTCGACCGGGACGCGGCGATCCGCGTCCTTGCCGCGCAGGGGATGAGTGTCACGGGGATCGTCAAGCGGCTGCGGACCTCGGCCCCGACGGTGCAGCAGGTCCTCGCACCCACCGAAGCCAACGAGACCGGCGCGCCCGCCGAGGTGGGTGATGCCGCGTGATGGGGCGCTCGCACGCCCTCAGCGGGTGGTGCGCCGGGCTGGCCGTGGCCGGGAGCCTCGGCCAGCACCACCCGGCGGGCAAGCTCGTGCTGGCCACCGTGACCGCCGGATTCGCGCTGCTGCCCGATCTCGACCACCGCGGTTCGACGGCCTCCCGGCTGCTGGGGCCGGTCACCGCGGCGGTGTCGTGGCTGGTGCGCACGATCGCGGTGGTGATCTACCGCTACACCGCCGGCCCGCGCGACGAGCCGGTCTCCGGGGAGCACCGCACGTTCTGGCATTCCGGCGTCGCGGCCGGGCTGCTGGGCCTGGCGGCCGGGTACGGCACCGCGGCCGGCGGGCACCTGGTGGTGCTCGGTGTGCTGGTCACCGGGGTGCTGCTGGCTGTGGCCGCGCTGGGCGACTGGGTGCTGCTGCCTGCCGGGTTCGCGCTGGTCGCGGCCTTCGTGCAGGGGCCACAGGCCGTGCTCGACGACGTGGCCGGCTGGCCGATCGGCGTCGTGGTCGCCGTGGGCTGTGTGGTGCACGACCTCGGCGACATGCTCACCAAGTCCGGCTGCCCGCTGTTGTGGCCGGTGCCGATCGCCGGGGAGACCTTCTTCGAACTGCGGCCTCCGTCCTGGTTGCGGTTCCGCACGGGCGGGCCAGTAGAGAACATCGTCGTCTTCCCCGCCCTGGCGGTCGCGGCCGTGTTGCTGGTGCCGGGTGTGTGGCCGGTGGTATCGACGCTGTTCACGCGCCTGGGAGCGGTGGCATGACCGAGCCGCCGACGCCGTGCGCCCGGTGCGGGCAGCCGATGGTGATGAGCCGGCAGGCCCCGCCGGGCGTGCGCCGCCACAAGTCCCGGCGGCTGTGCACCAGCTGCTACCCACGCGTGCTCGAACGCGGTGAGCTGGAGTGCTACCCGCGGCTGCGGCGCTCCAGCGACAACGTGCTGGAGGAGTACCAACACCTGCATGAACAGGGCATTCGCAGCAGGGCGGTCCTCGCCTCCCGGCTGGGTCTGTCGCCAGGCGCGCTGTCGACCCTGCTCTGGCGCGCCCGCCGCGCCGGCGATGAGCGCGCCGAGAAACCACTCACCCGAAGGGATCGGCTGTAAACACGCCGCGCCCCGCCGTCGGAGTGCGGGTGGATGGTGCAGCCGAGCAAGGGGAATGGAGAGGTCATGTCTGATCTGGCGGAGTTCCACAAGAAGACCGCGATCACCGCGCGGTTCGACGACTGGCCGGAGAACCAGACGCTGCTCTACGTGGCGCTGGGGCTGGCCAACGAAGCCGGCGAAGTGGCCGGCGCGATCAAAAAGGCTGTTCGCGACGACGGCGGTGAGATCACCGAACAGCGGCGGCAAGAAGTGACCGACGAGATCGGCGACGTGCTCTGGTACGCCGCCCGTCTCGCCGAGCTCGTCGGGATCACCCTCGACGACGCGGTGGCCGCCAACATCACCAAGGTCCGCCGCAGGCTGGCCAACGGCACGCTCTCCGGCAGCGGCGGCGACCGATAACAAATGGCCGGCGACGGTCTACGGATACGCCCTGACCAGCACTTTCATGTGAAGCGTGGGTGACGTCCCCACGTTTTCCCAACACCGGCAGGCCACGGTGGTGGCCTGGGATCTACGAAAGGAATCAGGATGACGATGATCAGTGAGGCGATGACGAGCACGGCGGACTGGGAACTGCGCGCTCCCGGTGTGGCCGAGGGCCTGGCCGTCACCGTCGCAACAGCCACCCACCCCGGCGACCAGCCTGTCCAGGCCGACGCGGTGGCCGTGGAGCACTACGCGACCGCCGGCACCGTCGCGGCCTGCGTGATGGACGGCAAGGGCACCTCGGCGGAAACGGCGCGCAAGATGCCGGTGTGCGCGGAGTCGGCGGTCATGCTCGCCGCTCGCTACGGCGCGCTGAACGGGCTGGCCACGGCCGGATCGATGCTCACCGACACTGGGCAGGAGTTCGTGGACGTCGACGGCGTGGGGGCGCTCGCGGTGGTCCGGCCTGGGGCCCCGGTGGTCGTGGTGCACGTCGGACGCGCCCGCGGCTACGCCGTCGACGGTGACGGCGGCCTGGTCGAGCTGACCGAGGACGCCACCCACGGGCAGCAGCTCCGTATCCAGGGCCACAGCGAGGAACAGGCGCGGGCCTACGACCGGCTGCAACGGGTCACCCTGGCGCGATCGAGCGTGGGAACCATCCCCGCCGCGATCACCGATCATCCCGTCGTTCTGCTCACCACCGATGGGGTGCACGCCGTCCTGGGGCACGACCGGATGGCCGCGCTCGTCCAACAGCACCGGCACGGCGGACCTGCCGAGCTGGCAGAGCAGTTGCTGACCGCCGCGCTCGAGAACGGCCGCCCCGGACAGCGCGACAACGCCTCGGTGGCGGTCATCGCCGTCACCCGGTAAGGCCGGCTGCATTACCGGCGTCATGGCTCGGCAACTAACCGCTCGAAGCTGACGCCCCTGGACCCCGGAGTCCGATGAACGGCTCCGGGGCGTGTCCGAGTACACCATGTGATCGAGTGCGGCATCATCCTTTGTGGGCCCGGCGCCGGAGCTCGCAACAAGACGCCCTCCCGGCCAAACTCGTCTTGGCCGGGAGGGCGTCTCGTTCTTCAGCACACTGTTGTGGGCAGTGGGGCGGTCAGTCGAACTCGCCAGCCTTGACGCCGGCGATGAACGCCATCCACTCACCTGCGGTGAAGTAATGCGGTGGCCGGCTGCGGTCCTTGCTGTCGCGCAGCCAGCGGCCGCCGTCGGCGGCGAGGCCGACTTCGACGCATTGGCCGTTCTCACCGCTGTAACTGGACTTGCGGAAGACGACCTGGTCAGACTCCTGCGCCTCGCGCATGTGGTTGTTCACTTCTACACCTCCTTCATGGCCCTCTGAATGATCCCCCGGGAGTCTTCGGGGGTAGCGGCCAAGGCATGTACACGGCGCAGCGTACGTTCGTACAGCGCGATCTCCTCGGGGTCTTCGATGTAGAGCCCGGTGTTGACCAGCTCGACGTAGGCGACGCCTGGATCGTTCTTCATATCGGGCGGGAACTTCATCAAGGTGAAGGTGCCGCCCTGCTGCGCTGTGTGTGCGCCCGCGTCGAGCGGGAGCACCTGGATGTCGATGCGCGGGCGTTCGGACATCTCCAGCAGGTGCGCAAGTTGCTCGCGCATCACTGCCGAGTCTCCTCGCTTCCGGTAGAGCACCGCTTCGTCCAGGACGGTCCACAGCCTTACGGGATCATCCTCGCGGTCGAGAATGCGCTGGCGGCCCATGCGTAGCTCGACACGCTGTTGGACATCGTCGTCGGTGAGCTCGGGGTCCGCTCGGATCACTGCCTCGGCGTAGGCGCGAGTCTGGAGCAGGCCCCTCACGAGTAGCGCGTCGAACGAGGACAGTTCAGCGGCGCCGGATTCATAGCCGAGGAACAGATCGAACCAAGGCGGCACCGCGTCGGCGAGCTCGGCCCACCAGTTCTTCGCTTTACGGGCGGCCTCGACGATTCGCAAGAAGTCGGGTAGCCGCTCCGGTACACCGTAGAAGTCCAGCAGGATCTCCAGGACCGGCTTGGACGGCAACCGCTCGGCGGTCTCCAGGTGGCCCACCTGAGCACGTGATAGGCCGAGCCGTTCCATGACCTCGGAGCGTTGTTTGCCGGCTTCCTTGCGGAGTTGACGCAAGTTGAGGCCGATCCAGCGCCGCAGCGATGCCGAACTCGAAGTGGCGACCACGTTGATCTCCCTCGCCTGTTGACGATGCCGTCTCCGGCGTACAGGTCTCCGGTTGGCACCGGTGACACAACATCACCCGAATGGCTGCATGAACAACTCTTGGCCTTGTAGTAGCTACGCTGTAGCGTCTCCGTGTAGCTGCTACAGATATCAGGCTACAGCAGGCCAGACCGGGTGGAGCGCTCCGGTGCCAGTGACCCCCACCAGTGCCCGTCGAGCACTCCACCCGGTCACCCACAGACGGCGGCGGGCCCGGCACTTCCCCCCGACAATGCCGGGCCCGTTGCCTCCCAACCGGCAACGGGGAGTCGGAGATGGACGAATCAACCGCCGAGCTTCAGCGTCTCGGAAGCAGCGGCTTCACCGGAGCACCGATCCCGGACGAGGACGGGCTCGCTCCCGTCGCCCTGGTCTACATGCGGTGGTGGTCATCGGGCGTGATTGACGTCGTCACCGTGCTCGACGAGAACAAAGCCTCGGCCTACCGCGCCAGCAACCTGGACCCGCGCCACCCCGAAAACCTCGCCGGCGCCGTCGTCCGGCGGCGCGTCACCGGAACCGTCATCGAGGTCGTCGCCGCGGTGATGGAGCTTTCCTCTCCGCCCGAGGGCGGCCTGCCGATCTCCGTGCGTCCGGCCGACCAGCTCGCCGTGACCAGCAAGGCGGGGGAGCTGTGGACGCCATGACCGACGGTGCGGGGCACGACTTGGACAAACGCATTCCCGGAGTCCAGCTGCGGTTAACCGGTGACATCTTCGCCGCGCCCGAGAGCGGCTGGTTCGGCACGGACACCGGCCCTGGAACCGCGAACGGTGGCCGCAACGGCTCGGGCGCCCGACGTCGGCAGCGAACGGTCAACACCTTCTTCGGCGCCGACCGCAGCTCCACCCGCGGCCAGCGCCGGGAAGGAGCGTGAGCTGCCCGCCTCCGAAGCCAGATGCAGCTGGCTTCGGAGGGAACTACCAACCAATCCAATCCGAGGGAAGTGATGTCGTATGACAGCGACACTGTCCGAAGTGGAAACACCGCTGTTGGCCCTGACCTACAGCGACCGCCCGGAACGGCCGGCGCATCTGCCGCCCGTCCACGAGCACGGATTCCTGCTGCTGGTCCGGGAAGAACACCCCGAGCTGGAACACGCCAGCCAGACCCACCGCGCCCGCGGTGAAGTGGTGCACGTCTTCCGCGACCGCCACACCCGCGAGTTCGCCGTACTGTTCCGCCGCGACACCGGCCAGCACACCGTCAAGGAGAGCGGCTGCCCGTTGCTGGACCGGCTCAATCAGCTGGCCGGCATGTGGCAGGGCGCCCAGGCACCCATGCGGGGTGGTGCCTGATGTCCCCGATCCTGGACTTCGCCGCACTCCAGGCCGCGCCGCTGAAGCCGGCGGTGACGCTGCCCGGCCTGGAACACCCTGCCTTCCCCTCGGTGCTGGCCGCGGCCATGCCGGGTGTGCGGCACTCCCGCACGTCCTGGCCCGATGATCAGGATGAGCACTCGCTGGTCGACCCGGAGACGGGCTCGGCCGTGCGGATCGTCATCACCTGGGACCGCCGCCAGGGCCGGGCCCGGACCTGCATCGCCGAGATCGGCACCCGCAAGCTCTGGGACGAGCTGGTCGGGCGCCTGGGGGAGTGGGAGCGCCACAGCCGCACGATCCCCGAGCACTGGCAGGAGGGCGCGCAGCGCGCAGCTCTCCCCACCAGCCAGGAGACCGAGCTCCCGCTCCGCGGCGCCCATTCCCGGATCGGGCGGCTGGAAGGCGGGAATCACCTGCCCGCTTCATCGTTCGAACTGGCGGTTCCCCGGCAGCTGCCGACCCGGCCGGTGGCCGCATCGGAGGTCGACCTCCAGGTGCGCGACGAGCTCGACGCGGTGGCCGTCGAGCAGGAACACGCGGTCGTGGCGCTGCTGGCCGGAGAGCAGGGCATCACGAACTCGGTCGCACTGGACTGGATTCACGCCAACTCCGATGACTACGACCACGGCCAGCTCTACGCCGACCTCGACCACGGTGACGCGGCCGAGCCCGCCAGCCCATCGCAGGTTCTGGGCAAATGGCTGGAAGCGTTGGGGCAGCCGACGGCGGACATCCCCGACGAGCTGCGCGAGCGGACCTTGCTATTCCGCAGCATGACCTCTCAGCGGAGGATCGCGGTGCTGCTGGAGAACGCCATCTCGGCGGCCCAGGTTCGTCCACTGCTGCCGAACTCCGACTACAGCCTCACCGTCGTTACCAGCCGGCGGCTGCTGGTTGGGTTGCGGATGGATGGAGCGCGCCTGATCGACGCCGGGACGGCGCACGCCATCTCCGGCTCGCTGGGGGTGGCGCGGTGACCGGCGTCGTGTCAGCCATCGGGCTGATGGGGCTTGCGGTGCTGGTTGGTGCGCTGACCGTCGCCGCGGCGGCCGGGCTGCTGCTGTGGCTGCGCGGCCACCGCGCTCACCAGCAGCCACCTGTCCCGACCGTGGCCGAAACCGCCGCTCAGCTGCGCGTACGCAAAACACGCGAGGCCGACCGCGATCCCGAAACAACGCAGGTCATCCGACCGCGATGAACAGGCCATCTGGCGAACCACCAGCCCCGGCCCGGACACCCGCACACCAGGGCTGTTCCGGGTCGGGGCGCCCCCTTCGCCCGTACTGATCGCCATCGCCGCACACGGAAGGGAGTGAAGGATGTCGGACCACCCGAGCGGTCCCCAGCCGGAACCACACGACCCGCGAGCGTGGGTGTACAGCTCCCAGCCCAAGCTGGGAGACCCGGTGGAGGTGTAATGCGAAGGTCCTCTGTGGACTCGGTGCGGTAGCCATCCCCTTCTCCACTCGCACGCGGCCGCCGCACCGTACGCCCGCCCCTCGATCGCCGGACGCCCCCGCCGGTGTTCGAGGGGCGGGCTTCATCAATGGGGTAATCAGAACAGAGTGCCTGCTCCGCGCGCATTGACTCGATTGTCGTAGGACGGGCCCGTTTGCGGTTTGCAGGCCCCGTTCGAGCCCTTTCTCGGATGCGAACGAGGCGGTGTGATCGACCCCACTTTGGCTTCGTGAGGTCCCCATCCAGGGAGCGTAAATGGCTTTGCATCAGGACGCGGCAGTGGACGCGCGATCGGCGTTGTCGCATGAGAATTCGGTTCCCGGCGGGGG
This sequence comes from Saccharopolyspora taberi, assembly GCF_039534165.1. Taxonomy (NCBI): domain Bacteria; kingdom Bacillati; phylum Actinomycetota; class Actinomycetes; order Pseudonocardiales; family Pseudonocardiaceae; genus Saccharopolyspora; species Saccharopolyspora taberi. The sequence goes on from NZ_BAAAUX010000015.1 coordinate 11,028, forward strand.
CGACGGCGTGCAGCGTTGGCAGGTCGAGGAGGCGCGGCGCCTGTATCGGGCAGAACGATGCCGTCGTCCGGAAACGCTGTTAAGCCGACGTCGCCCTGGACTGACCGTGGACGAGGCGTATGGCGTGCAGTGGTGCGGCGCAGGACTGCGCATGGGAGCGGGGGCCCGCGTGGTGGGCCACAAGGTCGGGTTGACGTCTGCGGCGATGCAACAGCAGATCGGGATCGGCGAGCCGGATTTCGGCGTTTTGCTGGATTCCATGATCGTGGCCCCTGACGGGGTGCTGTGGGCGGGTGATCTGCTGGCGCCGCGGATCGAGGCTGAGATCGCGTTCCGGCTGGGCGCGGATGTGGGCGGGGCCGAGGTCACCGATCAGGACGTTCGCGCGGCGGTGGCCGAGGTGTTTCTGGCGTTGGAGGTCATCGACAGTCGCTTCGAGTTGGCGGGGATCACGGTGGCCGACAGCGTGGCCGACAACGCGGGCGCGGCGCGGTGCGTTCTTGGTGCCCCGTCATCGCTTCCGGAATGGGACCTGCGAGACGAACGCCTGACCGTCTGCGTAGGCACGCGGGAGGTCGCCACGGGGGAGGGGCGGGACATCCTGGGAGATCCGCTTCGGTCGGTGAGCTGGCTGGCCCGGCGGCTTCACGTGTTCGGCATGGGGCTGGCCGCCGGTGAGGTCGTGCTGGCCGGAGCAGTGCACGCCAGCCTCCCGCTGCCAGTAGGCCAGACCGTGTCGGTGCGCTCGCCCCGCCTGCCCTCGGTGAGCCTGCACATCGCGCCCGACCACGGCGACTGAGACCGGAGGGAGAAGGTCATGCTCAACCGTCACCCGCTTCGGGCCGCGGTGATCGGTGCCGGGATCCTCGGGGTGGATCTGGCCGAGAAACTTCTGGCGTCCACGACACTGACGTGCACGCTTGTCACGGGACGACGCGACAGCAGCGGCTTACGGCTTGCCGCGGAGCTGGGATGCGCGACGTCCACCGCCGGCGTGGATGCGGTGGGCAGCGACATCGACATCGTCTTCGACGCCTCCAACGCCGCGGCGCATCCCGCGCACTGGGGCGAGCTCGCCTCTCGTGAGGACGTCCTGCTCGTGGACCTGACCCCGAGTAGCGGGGGCACGATGGTCGCCCCAACGGTCAACGGTTACCGGGCCGAGTCCGCTCGCCATCTCAATCTGGTCAGTTGCGGCGGACAGGCTGTCCTGCCGGTGTTGAACGCGCTGGCCCAGCACTGCACCCCGGCCTACGTCGAGGTCGTCACCACGGCGGCCAGCGCGAGCGTGGGCCCCGCGACGCGGCGCAACCTCGACGAGTACCTGGCCACCACGGAATACGCGATCCGTCGCCTCACCCATGCGCCTGAAGCCAAGGTGTTGACCGCGATCAGCCCGGCCCGGCCCGCGCCGGCGTTCCGCGCCGAGGTCACGGTGCTGGCCTCTGACCTCGGCGGCAGCGAACCGACCCTGCGTGCCTCGGTGGAGGCCGCCGCCGCGGAGGTCCGCTCATTCGCACCGGGCTACGCGGTGACGTCGGTGGTGGTGGCCGACGGGCGGGTGACGGTCTCGGTGCGCGTGACGGCCCCCGGCGGCCGACTGCGCTCCTACGCCGGGAACGTGGAGATCATCAACGCGGCGGCGGTCGCGGTGGCCGAACGAAACGCAGCCAGCAGGAAAGAGGTGAGATCCGATGGCCACCGAGGGCAGGCGCGTGCTCGTGCATGATCCGACACTGCGCGACGGCCAGCACGCGGTCGCACACCAGCTCGACGCCGCACAGCTGCGGGTGTATGCCCAGGCTGCGGACCGGGCCGGTGTCCCGGTCGTGGAAGTCGGGCACGGCAACGGGTTGGGCGCCTCGTCGTTGCAGATCGGCCGGGCCCGCCTGGACGACGACACCATGCTGGCCACCGTCCGCGAAGAGCTGACGCAGGCGCGGATGGGCGTGTTCATGGCGCCCGGATGGGGCCGCGGCCGCGATCTGCGCCGAGCCGTCGAACGGGGTGCGGACGTCGTACGGATTGCCGCGCACTGCACCGAGGTCACGGTGACCGAACGGCACCTTTCCCTGGCGCGTGAACTCGGCGTCGAGGCCCAGGCCGTGCTGCTGATGAGCCACATGGCCGAGCCCGGTCAGTTGGCCGAACAATGCTCGCTCGCGGTGCGTTTCGGCGCGCAGGCCGTCGGCATCATGGACTCCGCCGGGCACTTCCTGCCCGGCGATGTGGCCACCCGCATCGGCGCGATCACCACAGCGGTGGATGTCCCGGTCATCTTCCACGGGCACAACAACCTGTCGCTGGCCGTGGCGAACTCGGGTGCCGCCGTCACCGCCGGAGCGACGATCATCGACGCGTGCGCGGCCGGCTTCGGCGCCGGCGCGGGCAACACCCCGCTGGAAGTGCTCGTGGCCGTGCTGGAACGCATGGAGTATCCGACCGGCATCGACCTTCCTGCCGCACTGCGGGCCGCCGACGTGGCGCACCAGCACCTGATGACCAGCGCCCCCACGACCGACTCGGTCAGCGTGGCCTCGGGTCTGGCGGGGGTGTTCTCCGGGTTCAAACGGCCGGTGCTGGCTGCCGCCGAGAGGGCGGGCGTCGACCCCTGGGACGTCTTCGCCGAGCTCGGCCGACGGCAGGCGGTGGCCGGCCAGGAAGACCTGATCCCGCACGCCGTGCAGAGCGTGCTCGGCGCCGCGCGGGCGGCCTCGTAGGCCGCCACGAAGATCCCGGTTGGCGCCGCTTGGGCCCCACCGGTGAACGTCACATCGACCAGGAGGCCGCTGATGCCCCAGTCCGTACTCGATTCCCTGCTCGACATCTTCGTCACAGACCTGCGCCTGGACCCCGCCGGGTTACGCCCGGAATGCCGTCTGGAGGAAGCCGGGGTGGATTCGCTGTCCCTGGTGGAGCTCAGCATCGCCCTGCGCGACCGGTTCGGGATGGAGATCACCGAGGAGGAACTGGCCGGGGTGACGACGGTGGGCGGTCTCGAAAAGCTCGTCACCGACCGCACGGTCGGCAGGTGATCGCGGTGGACGTGCCTGTGAGGCGAGGCAGTGCCTGGTTGATCGCCCCGGCCTTCCGGTACCGGCGGTCCGCGAGCGCTGCCGCCGATGTCGTCGTGCTGGACCTGGAGGACTCCGTCCCGGCCGAGGACAAACCGACCGCCCGCGCGGCCGCCGTCGACCGCGTGCGTGAGGTCGTCGACGATCACGACACTGTGCTCGGAGTGCGGGTGAACGCACCGGGCACCCTGCACGGGCTGCACGACCTGGTCGCGTTCGCCGAATCCGGTGTGTGCCCGGCCGTCGTGGTGGTGCCCAAAGTGGAGTCCTCGCGCGATGTCGAGCTCGTCGCGACCGTCCTGGACCGTGGCCACGGGCCACCGGCGGTGTGGGCACTGGTGGAAACACCACGGGCCTTCCAGCACCTGGCCGAGATCCTGGGATCGCAGTGGCTGGCCGGCGTGGTGTTCGGCGCGGCCGACTACGCCGCAGCCACAGGCTGCGCGCGCAGCAGCCAGGCGTTGTGGTACCCGCGATCGGCGCTGGCCGCCGGGGCGGCTGCCGCGGGCGTGCCCGCCCTCGACTCGCCGTACTTCGACCTCGACGACCCCGAAGGTCTTCAGCGGGAGGCCGAGCAGGCCCGCGACCTCGGATTCACCGGCAAAGGCGCCGTCCACCCCCGGCAACTTCCGGTCATCCGGGACGCGTTTGCCGCCTCCGAGCAGGAACTCGCCCAGGCGCACGCCGTGCTCGCCGCCGCCGAGGCAGCGCACGGCGGGATCACGACCGTCGACGGCCGCATGGTGGGCCCGCCGATCGTGGCCGCAGCCCGCGCCGTGACCGCCCACGCCGCAACCCCGCACGGGCGCTCGTCGAAGGAGGAATCTGGTGCAGAGCAGTAGTACGGGAACGCCGCCGGGCTACCGGACGGTCGGCGAGAACCGCATCCGCGAGACCGTCGGACGCGGCCTGGCGGAGTTCGCCGTCGGCCAGGTCATCGAGCACCGACCGGCCCGCACGGTGACCGAAACCGACCACATCATGATGCTCGCGCTCACCGGCAACCCAGCCCCCATCCACAGCGACACACAGTTCTGCCAGCAGATCGGCAGTGAGAAGCCGGTGGTGTGCGGGATCGTGACCCTGGGCATCGTGCTGGGTGCCAGCGTGCGCAGCACAAGCGGGCTGACCACAGCCAACATCGCCATGAACGAGCTGGTGCTGGAGCACCCCGTGCATGTCGGCGACACCCTGCGGGCACAGACCGAGATCCGCGAGGCCCGGCCCTCACGGAGCCGACCCGATCAAGGCGTGGTGACGACCCGCACCGAGGGCTTCAACCAGCACGACCAGCGCGTCATCGCCTTCACCCGCACGTTCCTCGTCCCGGCCGACGCGGCCGAACTGCGCGAGACCACCGACTACTAGGACACGCCATGCCCAACGACGTGACCATCACCGACGCCGACGAACACCTGTGGCGCGACTTCCAATCGCTGGCCCAGCGCAGTTACGGCCATCCGGTCGCCGACATCACACTGCTGTACCGGCACGCCGACGCCCGCGTCGCGGTGCGCGGGAACCGGGTCATCGCCGGGGGCCTCGGCGTGCTGGTGCCGCAGTTCTTCGGCGGGCAGCCGGTGCCGGCCGCCTGCCTGGCCTGCGGGTGTGTCGCTCCGGAAGAACGCGGCCGCCAGATGTGGGACCGCATGATCGACGAGCGCATCCACCCGTTGCAGGAGCAGGGGGCGGTGGTGGCGACCGCGTGGAGCACCGCATCCGGCTCCGGACATCGCCTGGGATGGGGCGCCCCAGCCCAGGTGTTCACCTGGACAGTCCCCACCGAACAACTCCGGCAGAGTTTCGCCGACAACACTGGCTTCGAGATCGCACACGGCGCCCTGCCGCAGGACTACCTGGTGCAGCGCGAGCTGGCCGCAAGCTGGAACGGACCGTGGCAGCGACCAGACTGGTGGCAGGGCTGGCAGCAGGACAAACACCCCGGTCTGGCCCACTACCGGTTCCACCGCCCTGGGCAGAACGTGGAGGGTCTGCTGGCTCTGGCGATCGAGCACGGGCCTGCCCACGGAGCACACCTCGTCGTCCACGACTTCTGGGCCGCTTCGAAGGAGGCCGCCGCCGCCATGTTCGCGTTCCTGGGCCGCTACAACGGCCGGATCCCCACCGTGGTGTTCCAGCGAACCGGGCTACCACCGGCTCCGGTGCTGCTCTCGCAACTGCACCGCATCGGCGCCCTCGCCGCCGAGCACTGGCATCCGTGGATGCTGCGGGTGCTCGACGTGCACCAGGCCGTCCGGCTCCGCGGCTGGCCAGACGATCTAGACCTCACCCTCCCGCTCGAACTCGTCACCGACGCCGGCGACGGCACACACTGCTTCACCCTGCGCATCGCTGCGGGCAGCGGTGAGCTCGAGCCCTCGGACCGGGACGGCATGGTCACGCTGACCCGAGCCCAGTTCGCCGTGTGGTTCGCGGGCGGCTACCGCAGCCAGACCGCAGCCACGCTGGCCGGCGTGCGCGGGAAACCGCAGGACGTGCGCCGACTCGTCGCTGCGACCGCAGATCGAGAACCGTGGCTTCCGGAACACTTCTAAAGCCCGTCGACGACAACAAGAGCTGCGGAATCAGACGGAGGTGCGATGGGCGCACGCCCGAAAACGCCCAACCAAGCGCTGGCCACGCTGCTCGACGCCCACGGAATGAGCCGCAAACGACTCGCGTTTCGCGTCAACCAGCTGGCCAAGGCCCAAGGACTGTCCACAGCGTACAAACACAGCAGCGTCAACCGGTGGCTCGCGGGAGAACAACCGAAAGACCCTATCCCGCAGCTTGTGGCCGCCGCGCTCAGTGAACGCATCGGCCGGCCGGTCACCGCCGAGGAGATCGGGATGACCACCAGCCGGGGCGACGCCGGGCGGCCGGGATGGCTCTTCCCCCGGGACCGCGCGGACGCCCTCGACGGCATGCGGGCGCATTGGAGCGAGCAGCCGCTCGAACAGCCCCGTACCGACACCTTCACCCGCGGCGGGTACACCCACGCGGTCACACGCTGGCTTGCCGTGCCCACCGACCCCATCGAGCCCGCTGATCACCCCACTGCGGCCGAGGGCCGCCGGCGGGTGGGCCAGCACGACCTCGCCGAGCTGCGCGAGGCCGCAGACCAAGCGCGTGCTTGGGACGCGCAGTTCGGGGGCGGCGACTGGCGCCTGTCATCGGTGACACAGTGCCTCCGCGACCGCGCGATCCCGCTGCTGACCAGCTCACACACCGACACCGTCGGGCAGCAGCTGTTGGCGATCACCGCCGAACTCTCCCGCGTGGTGGCCTGGGCCGCCTTCGACAACGGCCAAAGCGGCACCGCCCAGCAACACTTCATCCAGGCACTCCGACTCGCCCGCGCCGCCGGCGACGTGGAAGCCGGCGCCTACGTGCTGACGACGATGGCCCTGCACTCCATCCTGGAAGGCGAGCCGGACCAGGCTCTCGACATGGCCCAGGGGGCGTTCCACCACGGCCGGGGCCATGCGTCGCGGCGCGTGCTTGCCTTCGCCAAACTCGCGGAGGCCCGCGCGTACGGCCGCCTCGGCGACGCCACCTCCGCCGCTGGCGCGCTCAGCCGGGCAGAACGGCTGCTCGACACCGTCCATCGCACCAGCGATCCACCCTGGATGTCCTACGTCACACATTCACGCCTCGCCGCCGACGCCACGGAGATTTTCCGCGACCTGCGCAATCCGGCAGCGGCGTTGCGCTGGAACAAACAAGCCACCGACATGGCCGCCGACCGCAACCCCCGAGCAGTCGGACTCCGGCTGGCCATCGTGGCCACCGCCTGCTGCCAAGCCCGAGACCTCGACCACGCCCTCGACTTCGGGCACCAAGCCCTGCACGCCCTGGACCGGGTGTCCTCGGCCCGTGCCGGCCGCGCCCTGCACCGCGTGGCCTCCGCCCTGTCCGCGTTCGACGATCCGCGCGTGCACGACTTCACGCGCCTGCTGCACCACCAACGCATCCCGGCAAAGGCGACCCTCCGGTGAGGCACCCGGCTCGGCAGCGCCCGCCCCCCGCAGACACAGTGAGTACCGTCGCACCGCACCGAGCAGGAGAAGGACACCGCATGACACTGCCCACCGAGCTCGAACAGTGGGTCGCCACCTGCCTGGACGGCCCCGTCAGCGCGACCGACGTGTCCTGGGACCGGGGCGACTCCCAGGTCTGGCGCGTGACCACCGGCATACGCGCGGCGTACGTCAAGCGCAGCCCGACCTTCGCTGCCTACACACGCGAAGTCCGTGCCTACGACCACACGAGACGGGCGCTGGCCGCCGGCGAAGCTCCATCGTTGCTGGCCAGCGACTCCAGCCTGCGCGCCATCCTGACCTCACCACTGCCGGGACGAGTCGTCCGCGGCTTGCCGCTCGAAACCCAGGATGAACGGAGGGTCTACGAACTGGCCGGCAGCCTGCTGCGGCGCTGGCACGACTCCGCCGACCCACCATCGGAGCAGGTCCGTAAAACCGTCCGGACGTCCGTGGCTGAGCAAGCACACGAGGCCGCAGGCTATCTGGACGCCATCGCCGTGCACCTCAGCAACGATGAGCACAGTCTCCTCCAGAAGGTGCGCGACGAACTACCGGACCTGGCAGACGAGCTCCCGCTGGCGTACCGGCACGGCGACTACTCACCTCGCAACTGGCTATGGGACGCCGACCACGGCCGCCACAGCCTGATCGACTTCGAAGAGGCCAGCAATGGCACGGCCGTTGAGGATCTAGTGTGGCTGCACGGCGCCGTCTGGCCCACCCGCCCCGACCTCAAACACGCCTTCCTGACCGGCTACGGGCGTGCGCTCACGCGGGCAGAGCAGCGAGCTCTGCACCTGATCACGACGCGGACGGCCGCGTACTACCTCCACGCAGGCATCACCAAGGCCAACCCCGTCCTGACCGAACGGGGCCGGACAGCACTGAACCACCTGCTGCGAACCGACGAGGAGCAACCGCGATGACCACCGTTCTCGTCGTGGTGGCTCATCCCGACGACGCCGAGATCGGCATGGCCATGCGGATGCACTGGTATGCCCTCAACGGCGCGCGGGTCCGGGTGCACTGCCTGACCACCGGCACCCCCACCGCAGACGACACACCCGTACGCCGGGACGAATGCCTGGCCGCCGGGAAAGTGCTAGGAGTCGACCAATACAGCTTCTCGTCCATCCCCGACACCCGGTTTCTCGAACACCGCGGACGTATCCACTCCGAGGTGATCTCCGTCGTCCGCGAGACCCGCCCCGACATCATCTACACCCACCATCCCCACGACCAGCACCGCGACCACAGCGTCACCGCGGAGGAAGTCACGAGCGTCGCGCTCCACGAAGCGCCCAACCTTTCCTACTTCCGCTCGCCCTACAGCCTTGAGTTCGAACCGACGATGTTGTTCATCGGCACACCCGAACTCCTGGACGCCAAAGTCCGTGCCCTGAACTGCTTTACGTCACAACATCAGCTCGACATGGGTTTCTTTCAGCAGCTCGCCACCGTCACCCACCGCCAACACATTCACCACCGAATCGTGAAGCAGTTCCCACCAGACTCCACCTGCGCCGAACCGTTCAGAATCGCACGACGACTCGAACTCGCCCAGACATCAGCGTCACCGGTCTAGATCGTCGGCGACAGTCGGCACCAGATCACGACGGCCGCCCTCAACCTCACGGAGACCACGAGCTGATGACCGCCACCACTCATGACTTCGCCGTGCGGGCTCTCGAACCGTTCCCCACGATCACCGAAGGTGACCCGCTCGCCGACGTCATCGCCGACGTGCTGGCCAGCAGCGAGCAGCACCTGACCGCGGGCGACATCGTGGTGGTGGCCAGCAAGGTCGTCTCGCTGGCCGAGCGCCGCAAGGTCGAGTTCTCCGAGGTGACCCCGAGCGAGCAGGCCCGCGAACTGGCCCAGGCGACCGGCAAACCCGCCGAGGCCATCCAGGTGATCCTCGACGAGTCCGTCGACCACCGCCTGGCCACGTCGACCGGGCCGATCATCGCCCGCCACCGGCTCGGCTACGAGCTCACCTCCGCCGGCGTCGACCGGGACCGGGAGGCCGCCTGCGCGTGGCTGCTGCCCGCCGACCCCGATGCCTCCGCTCGCCGCCTGCGTGACGAACTCACCCGCGCCACCGGCATCGACGATCTCGCCGTCGTGATCGCCGACTCCGACGGCCGCCCCGACCGGCGCGGCGCCACGGTGCTCGCTCTCGGTGCCGCAGGCATCCACCCGCTGCGGATCACCGAGCATCGCGGCCAACACCAGGAGGAAACACTGGTCGACATGGTGGCGGCTGCGGCCGGAATGGTTCTCGGTCAGCGCGGCCGCGGCGCTCCCGTCGCCCTGATCTCCGGTGTCGCCTTCGACCGCAGCGACGCCGGGGTCGCCGCGATGCTCCGCCACGAACTCGGCCGGACGGCACTGAAGCACATGCCGGGGTGAATCGTGGAACACGAGTTTCGTGCCGAGCTGCTGCGGCGCAGCGCGCTCGATCAGCAGGCCCGTGAACACTGGCTCGGTGGAGGCGGGGGCTGGGCGGAGGTCAAACGCATCGACGCCGACAACACTGCGTGGCTCACGGGGATCGTCGCCGAACACGGGTGGCCCGGACAAGCGCTGGTCGGCGTCGACGGTGCGCACGCCGCCTGGCTGCTTGCCCAGCACGCCCCGCCCGAACACCAGGTTCGCTGGCTCGACCTGCTGCGTGAGGCCGTCGCACGCGGCGACGCGCAGGCCCGCGACCTGGCCTACCTGGAAGACCGGGTGCACATCCACCAGGGCACGCCCCAGCGCTACGGCACCCAATGGTTCGGCATCGGCGACAACGCAACACGCCTGTTCCCGCTCGCCGATGCCGGCCGGGTCAACGCCCGGCGAGCGGCCGTCGACCTGCCTCCGATCGACGAGCACGATCTCGACAACGCCTGGCAGCTCGACGAACTGCGTCAGCTACTCCCCGCGCACTGGGGTGACCAGTGATCAATTCGTTCCCCAGTGTCGGCCCGCGCCTCCATCATGGTGATCGTGACGACCCCCGCTGACACCCCGAAACCGCTGTTGCTGTCCGACTGCGCGCGCTTGCTGGGCTGCACGCGGCTTCAGATGTGGTTCCTGCACAAGCTCGGCCGGTTCGCGCCGCCCGCCGGCGAGGAGAACGGCAAGCCGTACTGGCACAAGCCGGAGGTCTACCGGTGGGCGGCAGGAGCCGGGCGCCCGCTGGTGCGGCGTGTGCCGGTGCGGTACTGGCCGGACGCGGCCGAGCCTGCCGACTACCTGGGCACCCGCGAAGTGCCCAATGCCGTCGCCCAGGTGTGGGGCACCGAGACCGGAAGGGTGTGCGTGGTGTGGCCGCTGCCGGAGGTCATGGGCCTGCCCGCCTCGAGGATCGCCGCGCACGTTCCCGAGGCCGACACGCTGATCCGGGTTCAGGGCGACTTCGGCCTGGACGGGCCGGGCCTGGCCACCGCCGAACCAGGCGCCCAGCCGGATTGGACGGATTTCGGCGTCCGCTGGTCAGACCTGGTCCGCGTGCTGGGGCAGCCCGCACCGTACTGGCCGTACATGCTGCGCATCCCGCACCTGATCCAGGCGTGGGAGCCGGGCGCGGACACGGTGGAGTACCCGACGGTGCCCGAGGTCAACACCACGCCGCTGCTGCGGCTGGCCGCGGCGCTGCCGGCCGACAGCCCGGCGCACCAGGTGCTGATGTACCTGGCCCAGATCACCCAGCACCGCTCCCACACCAGCGCGGTGCAGGACCTGGAAATCCTGGACGAGCACGTGGAACGGGCGTCGGTGGACAACCCGGTGGTGATCGCGGCGCGGCCAATGCCGGTTCCCGACGTCGAGGATGAGGGCCTGGAGGAGAGCACCTGGCGGGCCGGGTGGATGGAGATCCTGGGCCGCACCGACCAGCTGGCCGTGGAATGCGTCCACCAGGCCAGCCGTTGGGACGGCGGAGCGGGCTTTCCGTACTCGAAGGTCGAACGGTTCGACCCCGCGGCCACCCCGCACGGCACGGAATGGGCCGCGCGGCTGGAACCCACGGTGCGCACCGCCGCGTTCGAACGCATCGACCCCGACGGCCGCGGCGAGACGCTGATCGACCCGGCCACCGACGCGCCGGCGGTGCGGCGGCCCGACGGGGAGATCACGGCCGCGGTGCCGCAGCGGCTGACCACGATCAGTCCGCTGGCCGAGATCATCCTCGGCGACCCGATCTGGATCCGCGTCGAGGATGGCACGCTGTATCTCGCGCCCAAGCACCACTACTTCGGTCTGTCCTGGGGCTACGGCGGGTCCGGGCCCGGCTCGCTGGCGCTGCTGATCCACCGGTTGCTCGACGACATCACGTCTCCCGCAGCCGATCACGTCAACGGCGCCGCCGAAGGGCTGGAGACGCTGACCCAGCACGACTGGCCCGCCGGCACCGTGCTCACCCGCGTCCAGCTCGAAGCAGCCCGCGACGGGCGGCCCTACGCCGCCGACTGATCGTCGTCGCGCCGCGGCCCGAGCTTCGGTACGCCAGCCTCGCCACGCTCAGCCTCCCCGTACAAGACACTGCTGGAAGGACCCCGTACGGCCCAAGACATCAGCTTTCGCCGCGACGCAGTAGCAGCCGGGTGAGCTGGCCGTGGGAGGCGAGGTCGTGCAGGTACCCGGCGAACCGAGCCACGGCGGCAAGGGCGCGTCCGCCGGGGGAGTCCTCGGCCTCCCACCGGCGCTCTTCCCGGCGCCGGAGGGGCTTGGGGCCTTTCACTGCGGCCCGGTGCGCGGCGACGATGTCGCGGTCGACGCCGTCCAGCCCGGTCTTGGGGCAGGGCAGGTCCGGAGCGAGCCCGCGGTCGTCGAGGTCGACGGGCGTGGTGTCGAGCACCGTTTCGAGATCGTCGCCGTTGCTGGCCGCCGTGACGACCGCGGCTGCCACGGCGGCGTAGCGGGCCACGGCCTGGCGGTAGAGCTCGTGCAGCTGGTCGCGGTGCGCGGCCAGCATGTCCTGTTCGCGCTGGTAGAGGTCGTGGCGCTCCTGGGCCAGAACGGCTGCTTCGGCCCATTCCGGGGTCGGTGCGGCACCGGGTTCCGGGCGTTTCTCAACGGGGGCGAGGGCGTTGCTGACCCTGCGCAGGTGGCCGCCGATGCGGTGACATACGGCGGCGAGCTCGTCCAGGCGCTTATCGACCTGCTTCGGCCAGATCGGGGCGGCCTGCGGATCCGGGTGCGGCGCGTTGATCGCCGGGTACATGCGGGCATAGTCGGCCCAGTGGTCGCGGTAATGCTGGACTCCGGTGTCGCTGACGGTGATCAGGCGCTCCCCGGCCGATCCGCCGATGGTGATCAGGTCACGGCCGGACAGCGCTTCCCACGCCCCCTCCGCCCAGCGGCGCTTCAGCCCGGTCTCACCCGCACGCCACACTTCGGCGAACATCTTCCACAACGTCTCCGACAGCAGCCCTTTGGGACGGCGGCGGGCGGGCGCGGCGTCATCGGCGCCTCCGGCCCTGGCCGCCGCGCGCCCGGCCTTGTTCAGCTTGATCCACAGCAGTGTGGCGCCGAGTCCGATCGGTTCGCCCCGGGTTTGGATCAGGCCCGCCTCGGCGAGGACCTTGATCGTCGAACCCGCGCCCTGGTCCCAGACCTTTTTCCTGTTCAGCGCGTGCTGCAACTGCCCGGACGGGCCGCCGGACGACAGCGGGTTGTCGGTGACGCCGTACTCCAGCCACCGCCACACCGACGCAGGCCGGGAACGCTCGCCTCGGTGCCAGGCGCCCTTGGCAAGCCGCTCGGCTTCCTGATCGGCCTCATAGATCACGACCAGCCAGGTCTTCTGCCGGTCGTTGAGCGCATCCCAGGCCCGCCTGGCAGCGGTCGTGGACATCGTCGGCTACTCCTGTTCATCGTCGGCGAGGCCGGTGACCAGCACCGTCTGATCGCGGCGGTTGACGTAGCAGTGCCGTTCCGGGGCGAACCGGGATGTCGAGGTGGTCACGGAGAATCCGTCTTCCTCGATGGGGTGCGGGGTGCGAGGAGCGCGGCCAGCCAGCCGGGCAGCTGTGCGATCGGCGCGTCGACCTCGATCTCGTAGGCGCGGCCACCGACGACCGAACCGGGGCCGGCGAGGTAGCCGCCGAGCGTGCGGCCCGGGGCCCGGATGTCGATGCCCGGCCCAAGCCGGGACGTGCCGCCCGAGACCGACGGCACGATCAGGCCGGGCGGTACCCGCAGCAGCAGGTGCCGCCCGTCGTTGGGGGTGCGGACCTCCAGCGTCACCGGACGCGGCTGTCCCCAGCGGGCGCACAACGCGGCGAACACCTCGACTCCGTCGATCCCCGCGTTCGCACCGCCGGTGGTGTGCCGGTCGAGATCAATGCCGACGATTCCCGAGGCACGGCAGCCGATCCCGACATTCGCCCCGGCCGGCCAGCTGGCGCGGATCCGTTCGGGGTCGCGGGTGACGGTGTGCTGCCAGCCCTGCCGAGCGACCTTGCTGCCGCTCGGCAGGGGGAACACGGCCAGACCGCGCTCCAGGAGGTCGACGGCCGCGGCCGGGCCCGGTGCGGGCAGGTTCGCACCCATGCTGATCACACACCGCATTCGCAGCTGTAGTGGTTGCTGGGGTCGCCGCCGCACTCGGGACAGGAATTCATCTCATCGTCGTCGCCGGCGAACTCGGCGTGCCGCCAGCCCGAGCAGCGGCCGTTGTTGCAACCGCACCCAGCGGTGCATTCCGGGCAGATCATGGCGACCGTCCAGCCGCAGGTCTCGCACAGCAGCTGATTGGCCGGGTCGTCGAAGACAGCCTCGGCCTCGGCGAAACTCAGCTCATCGGCCTCGGCGAGTTCGATGATGGCCAGCACATCCTCGCGTGCCGCGGTGAAGTTCTGACCGGTGGTCTTCATGCGCTTGCGCGCGGCACGGGTAATCCTGGAATGCGACGGTGTGGACGTCACGATGCTCCTCGTCATTCCCGGCGGGAGATCGCCCACGCCCTGCTCCCGCCGACGAGTCGCGTCAACGGCCATGCTCAGGAAGAACGGCGCTGGGTCCTCGGACTTGCCTTTTCCGATGTGCTCATCCCCTGCGTGGATGGGGCGGCGAGCTCGGATGGGCTGGCGCCATACAGCCAGTTACAAAGCTACATCAGGCCACCGACACGACAGCGATCACCGGATTTCGCCACGGCCCCGCCCTTGTGCACGGTGCGGCTGATGCGGGCGGGGGTTGGCCACCCAGTACCAGGTTTCGTCCTCCTGGCCGGGCAGCCACGTCACGCCTTCGCCGAGCTGGGCGTTGGCCCACTGCTGGGCCGTCGCGGCGGGCAGCTCCCGCTCGGTGCGAGCCACCAGCGTGCCGTCGACGTAGAGGTTCCAGCCGGGCTGCTCGGCCCACGCGCTGCCGTCGCACGGGGCCCAGATGAGCTCGGTGCGGTATTCGCGGACGTCATCCATCACTGATCACCTGCCTGCCCGGCGGTGGGCGTGCTCGAGGCGAGCCGACCGCGCAGGTAGCCCGCGCAGTCGGCGGGCAGCCGCAGCCAGGTCCGGGCGATCTGCCCGTCGCCGGTGTCAACGTAGGCGACCACGACGACATCGCCGTCCGCGCCGCGCTCGGCGCTCATCCGGGTGACCGTGCCGGTCACCTCGACATCGGGAACAGGCTTCATTACGGATCCTCCTGCACTCGGAAACGTTCTCGGGCGGGGTGTTGGTCGGTCACCCCACACAGAGCATATGTCGAATCACTCGACATGTCGAGTGATTCGACATACTGTGTGGATATGGAAGAACCAGCGCACACCGACCCCGAATCCATCCGGCTCGCCGATCTCGCCGCCTTGCGCGGCTGGGCGATCCGGCGCGACCGGATGCCCGCCGACCGGGCCCGGCTGCTGGCGGCCGCGTGGCGTTCCGGAACCCGCAACGTCCGCGAGCTGGCCAGACTGGCCGACGTCTCCCGCGACACCGTCTACGCCGACCTCAAGTCCCACGACATCGACCCGCGCGACCGCACGGGCAGGCCAGGGCCACCGCGCTACGCGCCCCTGTCGCATGAGGAAGTTGCCGAGCTGGCCGATCTCGCCGCCGCGACACTGGGCAAGGCGATGCTCGCCGAGGAACCGGGCCCGGTGGCCGAGGCCGCGTGGCAGGCGCAGATCGCGCTGACCCGTGTCGGCGACCTCCTCGATCCCCAGCAGTCGGGGGAGCGCTACGGGCTCGCCGACGACCTCGCCTACCGCGGCGGCCGGGTTCGCCGGCACGCCCACCAGCTCCTGGCCGCCGAGCACGACGAGGCAGAGCTGGCTCGCCGCACCGAGCAGGACATGATCACGATGTGCGACGTGCAGCCGGTGGTCTTCGGTGCCCAGCTCACGCTCGGGTTGCCCAATGGCGACTCGGTCACCGTGCACCTGAAATCCGCCGGCTCCAAGCACCGCTGGCCGGGATGGATGACCTGGCGCAGCGACAGCCCGCACCTGACCGGGGACGTCGACGGCTTTGCCCACCTTGAAATCACCGCCGCGCTGGCCGCGCTCGCCGACGCGATCACTCCGGCGCTGGAGCCGGAGGCCCTGGAGGAAAGGTGATCGGCGGGAGGCCGCGGTCTCCCGTCGCGGCAGCGCCCGGGTGTGATCAGATGGCCGCTGGGGGTTGGCAGGATCGCGGGAGCACAGCATGAGCGAGCAGGCACCACAGCCGGACTACGCGCAGAAGACGATCGCCGTGATGGACGCGCTGGAGCGCTGGGAGCAGGACCCCGCCGCCGAGCGGGATGTGGCCGAGGCGATCGGTGCGGTGTTCTCCGACGGCGGGATGCTGGTGCTGCTGGGCTGGGCGCAACTGCTGGCCAGCGTCGCCGACGACGGCGAGGAAGCGGAGTTGTTCGACTTCGTCCGCGACGAACAGTCGTTTCGCAGGGATCTCGCCGCCGAACTCGTTGCCGCCGCCGAGCGGGACGGGGCCGTCCAGCACGGCGTGCTGGGCCGGATCCTCGATCTCGACGACCGCCGGTTGTGGGTGCTGACGGTGTACCTGGCGCACGCCGTACGCCGGCATGTGTTCGCCCCCTGCGGCGGGGCGCGTCACTGCCTGGCCGTCGGAGCCGGGTGCGAGGAAGCCGCGGGGCTGGCCGGCCGCCCGGAGCTGGCGCCGGCGGTCGTGCCGTGCGCAGTGACGCTGGCCGCGTGCAGCGCCGGCAGCTATGACACGGCCCGGCGCAGCTCCGGGGTCGGTTTCGCTCGCGCGGGCTTCTCGCCGATGGTGACCTTGCTGTGGCTGGTGGCGCAGGGTGCTGCCCGTGGCACGGCGCGGGCCTACGTCGCCGACGAGCACGGTGTGCCTGACCGGGCGATCGGCGTCGATCCGGGTGCCGATTCCCAGCAGCGGGTTCATGCGCTGGTCCTGCGGCTGCTGCGCACACCGGTCCAGGAGGCCAAGACCAGCGGTGTGTTCGAGGAGGTCGGCGCGCTCGACTGGGACGACAAGATGACGGTGCTGTGGAGCCTGTCGACGGCCGTGGGCTCACTGTTCACCCGCGCCCTTCACCAACGTCCGGCGGACGGTTAGACGCCGAGCGAGCCCTGCCCGCGCTCCCAGGGGTCGAGTTCATCCGGTGCGCGTTTGCTGAGGATGCTCGCCGGAACCAGCTCGGTCAGCTCCAGGTTCAGCGTGCCGTTGCGGTTGCCGGCGACGAACTGGACCAGGCCCCAGAAGGACCCGCCCGTGTTGAGCAGGTGCCAGCTGTGCAGCAGCCCTGGTTCGCACGCTCCGGCGTCGATGCCGTAGGCCCGCAGCCACAACGGGACCTCACGCATCGTCGGCGGCCGGGGCAAGAAGAGTCGATCACAGCGCACCCACACCGGCATCGGCTCGGGCAGCACCCGGTGCGCCCGGACGAAGTAGTCGGCGGGAGGGTCCTGATTGCGCGATCGGTCGAACATATGTTCTTATCATGGCCGATCGGGAGGCGCGGGGGAAGCGCGTCACCTGGTCATTCGGGGTGGGTCCCGGCACACACCCGAGCCGGGGCCGCCCGCCACACCGGCCTTACCGGTGTGGCGGAGTGGTGAGGTTGCGCAGCACGTCCAGGGCGGACAGGCAGTCGCCGCGGGCGCGGTGCCCGCCGCCGAGTGCGACCCAGCGTCGGATGCCCAACCAATCCGAGCGGGTGTTCATGATGCAGCCCCAGGAATCGCCGCGGCCGAGGTGCGCGGGGTCGAGATCGTATCGGCGGCAGTCCGAACGGATCACCTGCGAGTCGTAGTCGCTGTTGTAGGCCAGCACGACCCGCCCCGCGGTGGCCTCCAGCAGGCGGGGCAGCACCTCCGGCCATGTCGGGGCGTCGGCGACTTCGTCGTCGGTGATGCCGTGGATCCACTGTGCCTCGGGGCTGATCGGTGTACCCGGCCGCACGAGCGTGTCGAGCAGGGTTTCGCCGGTGTGCGCGTCCACCACCGCGATCTCGCAGATCGCGCCGAACAGATCGCACGTCTCGGTGTCGAGCACGACGGCGACGCCGGGCTCCAGCATCGCCCGCGCCCAGCGCACGGCCGCGCCCTGATCGGTATCGAGCACGAGGTCGTCGCGGTAGCGGCGAACGGCCGGGTCGGCGTCGATCGCGGCGAGCACCTGCTGCTTAGTGGGTTCGCGATCCGCGTTGTGGTCCCAGTCCAGGTGCCAGCGATCCGGGCCGTTGCGATACCAGGCCCAAACCTCCACTCCCCAGGTCTGGCCGAGTTCGGCGACGAACGACCGGATCACGGCCGCGCGGGTGGTGGGACGGCGGGCCAGTTCGCGCAGCGGGGACGGCCGACCCGGCAGGGTGGCGCGGACTTGTTCGAGGTCGACGGCCGGGTGCTCGCGGAGCTCGTCGACCTCGCGGGTGCGAAACATCGGCACCTTGACCGTCTTGTACCGGCCGGTGGGCATCACATTGATCTCGCGGTGAGCGATCAGCCCGGCGGCGACCAGGTAGTCCCAGTCCACACGGCGGATCTTCAGGCGGGTGGCGGCCTGGTCGGGGCCGATGAGCCGGTCGGCGTCCAGGCGGGCGTTCAGCGACTCGTCGGCGGCGAGCTCGGTGATCACGCCACGGTGGTAACGGCCGAACCAGCCCGTTTCGAGCTGGCGTTCGGCGACGACCTGCACGAACTCGCTGTGGCGCCATCCGAGCTCACGGGCCGCAGCCCAGCCATCGAGGCTGTCCTGCATCCACTGCGCGCGAGCGGCGACGGCATCGCCGACCACCTCGGCGTCCAGGGCGTCGAGGTGGCGGATGTCGTAGACCGGCCAGCCCTCGAACTCGTCAACCGCGGCCAGCACACCGCGATCGACGAGGACGTCGATGTCGGCGGGCAGCACCTCGTGGCCGGTGCGCTGCGCAAGCCAGGCTGCGCTCTTGTTCGCACCTATCGGCCGGCGGTCGCCGAACGCCTCGACGATCTCGGCGACCTTGCCCGCGGCGGCCTCGGCCGCCGCGGTGGACCAGCGGCCCTCGCGGTCGGCGGCGGGCAGCAAACCGCGTTCGAGTGCTTTCCGGAACTGCCAGTCCTGAAGACCGAGATGACGGGCGAGTTGGATCGGGCCGAAGTCGCGTGGTGCTGCTGTCGTCGTACTGCTGCGGCCACCCACGTCCGGGATCTCCCTTCCTGCGGCGGAGATCCCTGAGCCTGCCGGGCCCCACCGACAACCAGGTCGGGGCCGGCCGTGACCGGCACCGTGGATTCATCCCATTGGCGCATCCGGCCGGGCCTGGCCGCGGTGTCAGTTCACCCGTGGTGGGTGTGGCCAGTGCATATGCCGACGCGGGTGTGGGCTTGTCGATGCTCCGGCTCGCCGGTGGCCGACGCGCTGGCCGCCGCCGGGCGCGCGTTCGTCAAGCCGCTGCACTACGACGGGGGCGAGGTGTTCCCCGACTTCGTGCTCGTCGAGGGTGTGCGGGGCCGGGAAACCTACGAAGCCCGCAAGCGCGCCAAGCAGGCCCTCTACCGCGACTCCGGCCGGAGCTTGCTGGAGTGGGACGTTCGCGATCCGCTTCCCTCCCTCGCCCGCTGACCGGCGTTCGCCGTCGTGCAATCGAGGGCCGGTCCCCGGCTCGCCCTGACCGGCTACCGGATGCTGCGCGGGCGTACATCCTCGTTCTCAACACCCGATCGTGTCGGGCCTGGTGTCGTAGGACCGGGAAGGCGGGCCGGCCTTCTACGGTGCAGGGTCATGGACACAGTCGGGCTTCCTGACCCAGACTCGCCTGACCCGGACTCGCCTGACCAGGCCGACCGCACGATGCAGCGCCTGGAGCTGACGACCACGTTAGACGAATGGTTTCCGCGGTGGCGCAGCATGGTGGGCGAATGCCAGCGCGAGGGCGTGCCGCTGGGATGGGTCGCGGACGGGCCCGGACCGGCAGGAACGATGCTGGCCGAGATCGGTGACGACGGCCGGGGCCCGGATCCGGCGTCGCTGACCTGGGACGCCCGGCAGCTGTATCTGCTCCTGCGCCTTACGGAAGCACCGGAGTACTGGATGCGGGCCACACCTGTCTACGGGGCCCGGATCGGCTATCACGTCGACGCGGTGCTGCACGCCCGCGAAACCGAGCCGGACCACGGCGTCCGGCGATGGCAGGTACTCACCGCCGCCGGCGAGCCGGTGCTGCTGGCCGACGACCCCGCCGTCGGCCACGGGCGGCCGTGGCTGCTGCGTTCCGATGCCAGCTACGACGTGGAATACGACGTCGAAGGCTGGCGGGTATACGGCCACGACGTCCCGGAAGGCATCGTCGCCCTGCCCGAGCCGTAACCACAAGCTGAGCTAGCCGCCGAACGGTCGCTGGAATTGCAGCAATCCTACAAGGAACTGGTCGATCTCAGAGACGCAAGCCGGCTGCCCATCGCACGAGAGGACGACAGACGGTCCTGACCACGGACTAGACTTCGGGCACCGCAGCGAGCCGTGTGGACGGGAGTGTGGTGTGCCCAACGACGTCGGCGCCAATTTGCCCGGCGACCGTGTGCTGATGTCGCTCAAGCCCGAGTACTACGAGCTGATGTGGGAGGGGCTGAAGACCCACGAGTTCCGCCGCCGATACCTCAAGGGCCAACCGACCACCTGGTATGTGTACCTGACCGCGCCGGTCTCGAAACTGACCGCAGTGATCAACCTGGACGAGGCCGTGGTCGGCTCTCCACGATCGCTCGCCGATATTGCCGAGCGTGCTAACCCCGGTAGCGGCAAGTCGGTCTACGCCTACCTCGAAGACGTCGAACTGGCCCACGCGATGCCGATCCGCATGATCCGCGAGTACCCCGGCTTCACCGCCGACCAGCTGGCGGTGATGCTGGATGGATTCCAGGCGCCGCAGGGCTACACGCTCATCGACAAGCACGCGGACTGGGCGGGCACGTGCGACCGGCTCACCCAGGCGCCTGTCGTCCGCGAACTCGTCATCCAGCATCCTGTCTGACCATCCCGACCCGCAGTACCACGCCCTTGATTCGCGCCGACATGGCGGGGACACATGGCGCCCCCGGCGATCGGCCAGACGCCTAGACGCACTGTCCTCACAGGAGCACTCGTGAACGCCGACGATCGCGTGGCACTGCTGGACCTGGAAAACCTCGGCGCCGCACGGCTTCGCCCCCGCCCGCTCCGAGCACGGCTGGAAGCGTTGCTTGCCGTCGCCGGCGACATCCACCACGCAGCCGCTGCCTACGCCCTATCCGACGGCCACGACACCGACCCGGTCGCCTCAGTGCTGGCCGAGCTGCGGATCGCACCACTGCGGGTACCGCCCGGCCCGGACGCGGCCGAGCTGGCGCTTCTCGCGCACGCCCGCCACGTCCATAGCGAAGGCGGCCGGACCTTCCTCGTCGGCAGTGCGGACGGGCGCTTCTACGAACTCGTTGCTCTCGGCAGGGTGGAACTGCTGGTCTGGGACGGGCAGCCGGTAGCCACCAAGCTCGCCGAGGCCGTCCACCACATCCACCGCCTGACCCGCCCCAGCCCCGGGATCCCTTCCGACGAACCGGCCGGTCCCGCGCACTCCGAACTCACCGCCGCCTCACCAATCCAAGCGTCGGAATCCCCTACACCGCGTTGCGGACTCGCCGCGCGGCTGCTCACCGCGATAGCCACCGGTGCCGGGATCGCACTCGGTCACCGCGTCCTCGACACACTGCTGCCCCGCAAACGCCGTTGACTCCTCCTACCGCGACATCCCCCGGTGCGGTTCAGCGCCATTGGCCGGCCTGCATGACCGCCTGGACCCGGCGCACGGCACTGAGGTCGTCGCGTGGGTTGCCGTCGACGACGAGGATGTCGGCGGCCAGACCGTCGGTGAGCATTCCGGTGATGCCGGCGAGACCGAGTGCGCGGGCGGCGCCGGTGGTGGCGTATTCGAGGACCACATCGCGCGGTACTCCGGCCCATTCGTAGAGCTCCAGGGCGGAGGCCAGGTCGTTGAACTGGGAGTTGGCGGTGCCAGCCCGGCTGCCGGGAAGCTGCTGCACGCCCGCCTCCCAGAACAAACGGAGCTTGCCGTAGAAGATCTCACGCGCCCGCTCGGCTCCCATGTTCGCGGCGATGCGCCGCCAGTTCAGGCTGGCCGTGGTGCACACGGCGATGCCGCGCTCGGCCATCTCGCGGACGACCTTGTCGTCGTAGTCGATCTGGTGCGGGCCGCTGACGAAGGTGGCGTGCTCGATCACATTGACGCCGGCCGCGACGGAATCGGCGATGGCCTGCGCGGCGTGGGCGTGGGCTGTCACCGGCAGGCCCGCCTCGGTGGCCGCGGCGACGACGGTCTCGATCTCCTCGCGGCTGAACTGGGATTCGTAGGGTGCGGGCCCTTCGCCGGGGCTGAGGTGACCGCCGGAGGCGATCATGCTGATGAAGTCCACTCCCTGCTCGGCGCGCTGGTGGACGGCCTCGGCCAGGGCGCCGTCGACGACGCCGCCGAGGAACGCACCATCCCCGGCGGGGATGGTCAGGGGAGCACCCGCGGTCAGCAGGCGCGGCAGGCGACCGGTAGCAGCATCGGCCTCACGCAGCCGGGCTACGAGGCCGCGGCCGGTGACCTGCGCGTACCGGCCGCCGCCGTCGCCGGCATAGGCGACCTGGCGGGAGCTGTCGCCGACATCGCGCAAGGTGGTGATCCCGGCCCGCTGGGCGGCGGCGGCGCGGGTGTGCATGTCCTCCAGCAGCAGGTCGTCGTCGCGCTGCCCAAACCGGTCGATGATCTCGCCCTGGTCAGCGCCGGCGTCGAGGACGAGGTGGGCGTGGCCGTCGATCAGGCCGGGCATGATCGTGCCGCCGGGGAAGCGGCGGAGTTCGGCGTCGGGGGCCTGCTGGGTGAGTTCGTCGGCCGGGCCGACCGCGGCGATGATGCCGTCGCGGACGAGCACACCTCCGTCGGCGATGACCTGGTCGGCCGGTCCGGGTAGGACTCGGTCGGCGGTGAGGAGGAGGTCGGTGGTGTCGGTCATCCCTGCTTGCCTTTCTGCTCGTCGTCAGGCACGTCGAGCTGTTTGCCCACGGCTTTCGACAGCCGCACGAGCTGGCGTGCGTCGTTGCTGATCACATCGGTGAGGGTGTCGGTGTCCTCGGGGCGCTGGCCGGTGACCAGCGCGGGGTAGTACTCGCGGCTCAAGGCGGCGAGCTCGGCGCCGAACCCGGTCTCCGGCGGAGAGCCGGTCAGCCGGGCAAGGCCGTCGGCGCACTCGGTGATCCGCCGGCGCGCCTGGAACCGGCGCATGTCAGCCGATCCGAGGCCGCGCTGCGGTCCTACCGTAAGCACTAGTTCCGGGTACACCGCGCGGACGGCATTCCACAAGGGGGCCAGTTGCCGGTGCAGCCACCAGGCACGGACCCAGACCACCATCGCCTGGATGCGGCCGAGCAGGACGGGTACCAGGATGCCGGCCACCAGGCCGATGGCACCGAGGGTGTCCGAGCGGGCGATGTAGTTATGCGTGTCGGGCACGACGTAGCCGAACAGGGACAGCAGCGCGGCGGCGCTGTCGATGAGGGTGCTGGCCGCCAGGATCAGCGACCCGGCGGCCACGAGCACCAGGCCGATGCGGGTCATCAGCGTGGTGCGGCGCAGCCAGCGGATCGCCCAGACACCGGTCTCGCCGAACACCCAGGTCATGTACAACCGGCCGGTGAGCGCGAAGATCCCCGCGGGCAGGGAGATGTCGGGGCGGTTGTACATCTCCATCGGATCGCCGGTGGAAAACGCCCAGATCGTGCACGCGCCGAACACCGCGATGGCCACCGCCGCCACGGCCAGTGGGCCGCGCAGGCGGCGCCGGATGGCGGCGGCGTCGGTGTAGCCCTCGATGTAGAGCCTGAACAGCACCAACCCGATCAGGCTGGCCACGATCATGATGTTGGTCAGCAGCACGACCAGCCGCGGGTCGGCGCCTTCCCACAGGCCGCCGGGCTTGGCGCCGCGGCGGATGATGCTGGAGATGAGGTTGGCGGTGACGACCAGGATCAACGCCCACGTGCCGGCGGTCACCGAACGCCGGTACCAGCGGTAGAGCAGCCACGCGGCGAGCAGGGCCACGATCAGGCCCACCCGCAGGATTCCCCCCGGTTCCATCAGATGTCCCCCAACGTCCGTCGAAGTCGCTGGTCAGTAGGCGAGACCGGGTAGACCGATCTGTCCGTGAGCCAGGACAGCATGATGGTGCCCATCGTCTCCGCTTCCCACTCCGCGACGTCGTCATATAGGGAGCCGGCAACCTCGTCCGGGTGAACCGAAGGGGCGGTACTGCCGGCCTCCTGCGCGGAGGAGCGCAGCTCGTCGAGCAGGCCCGGCCGGGCCTGCTCGAGTTCGTCGCTGACGGGTGTGGCTCCGTTCTCGCCGGTGCCCAGCACGAGGTGCAGCATCGATTCCGGCAGCATGTTCAGGTCGTCGCGGACGTCCTCGACCTTGGGTTCGATCTTCTTCCTAGGATGCTCGGCGAGGATGTGCGCGAGCTCGTGCAGCACGATCACCAGCTGGTGGCTGGCGGCGGTGTTGCGCTGGTAGACGATGACTTCGCCGGTGGTGTCCGTGCCGGTGGCGCCGAAGGCGCTATCGACCGGGAGATCAGCCGGGGCCAAGGTGATCGGTCGCCCGTGGACGCGGGCGACCGCTTCCACAAGCGTCCGCAACGGCACGGGTGGGCGGACGTCGAGCTGCGCAAGAAGATTGCGGCAGCGGCGGTGCATCGCGTCGTAGTCAGTCATGGCCCCCCGTGACTGTGAGTGGGTAATTCACTTCAACAGTAACGCGGCGTAGAGGGCCAGATAGTCCTGCGCGGAGGCCGTCACATGCCGGCAGGGGCCGATGATCTGCACGTTCCGGGCTCGCAGCGCCGCGGCCAGCACGAGGACCGCGTCCACGAGCGCGGTGGTGCGGGAGTCGGAGAAGTACTCCAGCGGCACCTCGAGCGCCAGGGCCAGTGCCCGCTGCTCGGCGGGGGAGGGCAGCACGGTGCCGGTAGCGAGCCCGGCCAGCCACTCCGGTGTGGCCTCGGCGAGACCGTGGTCACGGACGCGGTCAACGACGTCCTCGGCGGGCCGTTCGCGGTAGAGCAGCAGGAACGACAGCCTCTCCGCGAACGCCCGTGGCACGCCGCTTCCCCCGGTCACTGCTGGTCGTCGTCACCGGGCTTGCCGGGGCCCTCACCACGGGCGGGCATCGTGTTGACCACCTGCAACAACCACTGTTGAGTCGCGGGATCCAGCGACGCGGCCCTGGTGGCGATCCCCTCCACCGCGGCGTTGCGCAGCAGCGCGAGCTTGTGCAGCTGCTCGTGCATCTGCTCGGTCTTTTCGTCCTCGGTCAGCAGGTAGCCGGGATCGATCTCGAAGAACCGCGCGATGGCGCGCAGCTGCTGCGCCCCCGGGTTCATGCGCTCGGCGCGGCGCAGGTAGCGCAAATAGTTCGCGCTGATCGTCGGCCCCTGGTCCTTGGTCTTGAGCAAGTACTCCTCGACTTCGTTGTTCGAGTAGGGCCCTCGTTCCGGCGGATGCACCGCCTCGAACAACCGGTTGATCTTCTCGGCGAGCCTTTCTGCGGCCTGCCGTTCGTACTCGTAGTCCTCGCTCAACGTCCTCACCCCCGACACTGATGTGCGTTTGATCAGCATGAACTGCGCATGTCCGTGTTGACATCGGCCAAACGGACGAGCACCATTCACTAGTGTGCGCCAATCATAACGAGCAGGCGCACAGCAGTTATCACAACACGCGCCCATCGTGCGGAGCGCAAGGGCCACTCGGGGAGTTGGTCTTGCTCCATTCGAGGAGCGCAGTCAGGCGGGGCTGGTGACCGCGCCTGGCAACAAGTGGCCGGCGAGGGGGCCGGGCCACGGGGCTGGCTGTGGGGGTCAGTCGTCAATCAAGAGGGAAGTCGGCTGTGGGGGTCGGCTTCTGATCAAGGGGAGCCGGTCCTTGTGCCGGTCCGAAATACAGCGTGGGAGCCGATCTCTTCACGCAGGAGGTGCCATATGAACCAACCGCGCACACAACGCTGCGCATGACGTAGGTGCCCGGCGACCTCGGGTCGCACAGCAGGCACCCGCCACACATCTCATACGGGCAGTCCGCGGTGGAAGCGGCGCTCTGTCGCCTTGTCTTCGCCCCGGTACGCATTCCCTTCGGTGACCCCGGCACCCGATCGCCGGGCGCGCATTCCGTGATCGTCGCAGCTCAGCAGCCCTTCGGGTGCTGAGCGGGGGAAACGCGTCTCCGAACACCCGGCCTGCCTTGCCGCTCATCGCGCGTCCCATCGCGCCTCGGACCGGTGCACGCACCCCGAGGCCGTGGATCAACGCGCCTTCGTAACCGGCCCGGCCCGCCGCACAAGGGCCGGGAAAGGAGACGAAATCATGGTCGCTTCAGGGCAAGACCCATTGGGGCGCAACGGTTTCCACCACGCCACGGTCTCGCTGTCTCCGGAGGGCATCACCGGCCGTGACACGCTGCGGACCTCCCTACCCGGCGGGCCGTCAGCGGTGACGACCGCCCTCACGCATTCCGACCACGGCGAAACGCCTTCTGATCCACCGGCGGCGGGCACCACACCGCCGTCGCTTCCGGAGCCGGAGCGCACGGCCACCACCACCCAGTGGCCGTGCGCTCCCTCCCCGGCCGACACCACAGACACCCGGTCTGAGCCCACGTTCGCCGGCCAGCCCAGTTCGGTTCCCGCCGAACCCGCTGGCCTTGAGGAACGCGACCGGCAACTCGCCCGTGCGGCGTGCCAGGCGTGGGCGGAGCTGCCCACGCCGGACGTGGTCGCCGCGGTGGAAGCCGGGCAGCTGGCCGCGGCCGCCGAGACCGCCGCCGGTTCCGGTGACGAGGCGGGCCTGCGCACCGCCTCGAAGACCGGGCAGGCGGCCGCGGCCGTGCAGCGGCAGGGCCTGGCGCCCATCAGCGCCGCGCCCGCGGACTGGGCGGGCTTCGGCGACGTGATCCCGGTGCTGTCGGCCTCGCCCGGCGCGGGGGCGTCCCTGGTCGCCACGGTGCTGGCCGACGCGATGCAGATCGCCGGACTCCGGGTGCTGCTGGTCGACACCGCCGATCCCGCCCGCTCCGGCCTGGCCGCGGCGGCCCGCACCGAAGGCCCGGTGCTGGCCGGTCCGCACCCGTCGGTGCGCATCCGGGTGTCCTGGCGGGCCCAGGCACTGCTGGCGCGGGTGGAGACCGACCTGCCGGTGATCACACCGGGCATGGTGCCGCCGCCGCGGTTCTTCAGACCCTCCACCCAGTCGGTGCAGGCCACCGTGGTCGACCTCGGCCATGACGCGTGGCGGATCGGCGCGCATCCGCTGGCCGGGGCCGGGGCCTGGCTGCGCACCGGTACTCCGCCGCCGCGGCCGGTGCTGGTCTGCCGGGCCACCCGGCCGAGCGTGCTGCACGCCGAACAGGTGCTGGCCCGCCTGGACGCCTGGAGCGGTACCGGGGCCACGACCCCACCGGCCCAGCTGGTGGTCGTCGGCGCCAAGCGCTGGCCCGCAGGGGTGCCCGGCGGTGCCGGACGTCGTGTGTCGGCCCTGCTGGGCGACGCGCTGTTCCTGCCGCACGACCCGGACCTCGCCACCACCGGGATCACCGCCGAGGTCACCCCGAAGCGGCTGCGCGAGGCCATCACCCCACTCCTGCGCCGCTGGGAGCTGCTGCCCCAGCCGGCATCCCGCCGCACGAAGGGAACCGGCAAATGATCCAGCACATCACGGACACCGTTCTGCCTGTCCTGGCCCAGATTCCCAATCCCGGACCGGTGCAGCCGCCCGGCGCCGAGAAGGTTCTGGAAGCGGTCGGCAACGTGAAGTGGGGCGCGGGAATCGCGCTGCTCGTTGGCTTCTTTATCGGCCTCCTGGTCTGGGCCGGTGGCCGGTGGGTCGACCACCACCGCGCCGGCAAGGTCGGCGTGATCATGATGCTCTGCGCCCTCGGCGGCGGCATCTTGTACGGGGTCGGCTACCAGCTGATCAACCACTTCGCGTCGGGGGCCTGAGTCATGGCCCCGCCCTTCACCGAACAGCAGCAGCGCCGGCGCCGTGCCGGGCTGGCCCTGTCGATGATCGCGCTGGCAGTGCTGGCGGTCCTCGCGTTGGCCGGGGCGCTGGTGGTCTCGCACTACATCACTAGCGCGCCCGCACCGGCTCCGGCCCCACCCCGTCCGGGGCCGGCACCGGATACCGGTGGCTGGGATCTGGCCGCCGAGCACGCGCTGGCCACGGCCCCGATGGTCGCTCTGCCGCCGCAGTCCGCCCAGCCGCAGCCGATGACCACCGAGCGGGCCGGGGATCCGATCGTGGTCCCGCCTGCCGGGCAGACGGCCGGGCGGTGGGTCGCCGGTGGGTTCCCTTCCACCCCGGAAGGCGCCCTGGGGCAGCTCAAGGTCCTCGACGAGGCCGCGATGCGCGGCGGGGATCCCGCCACCTATGCCCTGGGGTACCGGACGCTGGCGTTGCCCGGCGCTCCGCAGCCCGAGAACACCGGGCTGTATTCGCTGCTGCGTTCCATGCGCAGCAGCGCCGGGCTCAACCCGACCGGGCCGCTGCCGGACCTGACGGTGACCTACCAGGTCACGCACGGGCAGATCAAAGGCGTTGTCGACGACGGCCGCTACGTCGTGGCCTGCGTGCTTGGTCAGCTCTCGGTCGATTACCAGGGCCAGACCCTGACCGCCGGCGTCGGCGATTGCCAGGCCCTGCGGCACGTCGGCGGCGACTGGCGGATCTCTCCCGGCCCGCTGGCGGCTCCGGCCCCGTGTGCCTGGCCCGGCAGCGCGGATGCGGTCCATGCCGGCTACCGGGATCTGAGGAGCTGACATGCCCATACCCGTTTTTCCCATCGACCCCATCGGCTCCATCGGCGACTCCTTCGGCTCCATCGGCGACGCCCTAGGCAGCAAGCTCAAGGAACTCGTCGTCAGCGCCTTCGAGTCCGCGATGCAGGCGCTATGGGACGGCAGCCTGTGGATCCTGCGGGAGGCGTTCAAGCTCGCCGACCAGTTCTCGGTGTTCACAGTGGACACACGCGAAGGCCCGATCGCCGTGCTGTGGCCGATGATGCTGTGGATCTCCGGGGTGCTCGCGCTCGGCTTGTTCTTCTGGCAGATGACCATGACCTCGCTTCGCGGGGGCCGTGGGTTCATGCGGTTGGTCGGCGGTCCGGTGCAGTACGGCATCGCCCTGGCGATCACGGTCGGCATGGTGGCCGGGTTTCTCACCGCGGCCGACGGGCTCACCAACGGCATCCTCGAATACGGCCTCCAGTCGGCCAACTTCCAGGACGCTCTGACCCACACCACCTTCGCCGACGGCGCGGTCGACGGGGTCAAGGCCGTCGTGCTCGGGATCTGCGCGTTCATCGGCGTCATCCCCGCGGGCATCGGCTACGTGCTGGAGATGTTGTTCCGTGAAGCCGCGATCTACGTGCTCGTGGCCACGATCCCGATCACCGCGGCCGGGCTGCTGGCCAACGTCACCAAGTCCTGGTTCTGGAAAGCGGTGCGCTGGATCTTGGCGTGCATCGCGATGAAGCCCGTGCTGGCGCTGACGCTGGTGCTGGGTGTGGCTATCGCCGGCGGTTCGAAGGGCCTGTCCGGGCTGCTGGCCGGGGTCGGAGTCCTGATCATCTCGATCCTCGTCCCGTTCGTGCTATTCCGGCTGTTTGCCTTCGTCGACCCGAACTCCGACGCCGGCGCGGCATTCCGCGACGCGCTGTCGTCGGCCGGGATCGACTCCTACGGCGCGAACAACCCGGCCATGCAGGCCGCCGGCGCAGGTGCCGGCGGCGGGGGCGGGGGCGGCGGTGACGCGCAGGAGTCGGCCAACACCGGCCGGTTCGACGAGGCGATGGCCGACTACGCCAACGACGAGATGGACACCCACGGCGTCGGCAGCGGTTCCGGTGGCGGTTCCGGCGGAGGTGGGGGCCAGAGCTCGAATGCCTCGTCCGCACCGGATTCCGGCGATGAGGACGACTCCGACGGCGGTTCCGGCTCGGCGCCTGCGGCCAACAGCGGCCAGGTGACCGCCTCCGACGGCATCGGCCCCCAGGGCGTCGGCAGCGACGGCGGCGCAAGCGGCAACGCAGGTGGCGGCGGCGATCACGAACCGCCACCCCCTGAACCCCCAGACCACGGCGGCCACGGCCCCGACGACGACGGCGGCGGTCCCCACGGCGGCGGGGGCGGAGGCCCCAAGAGCAGCGGTGGCGGCGGTGGCGCTGCCTCCAGCGAAGCAGCAGAAGCGGCGGTGATCGTGTGAGTACCAGCAATATCCGGATATATCGTGGCCTGGCCCGGCGCGAGCACGCGGGCTGGATCATGGGGCTGACCCCGTGGCAGGCCCTGATCTGCATCGGACTGGCCGTGCCGGTGCTGTGGACGGTCTCGGCCGGGCAGTTCTTCGACGCCCTGATCCTGGCCACCCTCTGCGGTTTCGTTGCCTGCCTGGTGGTCGTGCCGGTGCGCGGGCGGCCCGCGTTCCGCTGGCTGGGGCACTTGGTGCTCTACCAGATCGGTGTCGTGACCGGCTGGTCGCGCTGGCAGTCCAAGGCCGCTTCCGGCGCCCCGGTCGACCCCGACGAGCCGGACCTGCCTGGCGTGCTTCAGCGCGTGTCGTTTCCGGACGGTCCGGTGTTCAAGGACCGCGGCCGGGTGTGCCTGATCCACGACACCGGCGACGGCCGGTGGGGCGCGGCCGCGCGGCTGACCCACACCGGCGTCTGGATGCTCTCCGGCGAGCAGTGCGAACGCCTGGCCTCCCGGCTCGGCAACCTGCTGCTGTCGATCGGGCACCGCGACGTGATCGACCGCATGTCGCTGCTGGTGCGCACCGTTCCCGATGACGGCACCGAGTACGAGGTGTGGCGCTCGCAGCACGAAGTGCCCGACGCGCCACCGCTGGCCCGCCGCGCGGCCAACGAACTCGACCGCACTATCGGCAGCGTCAGCGTGCGCCACGAGGTGTTCGTGACGATCAGCGGCTCCGAGGACGCGCTGCGGAAACCGGCGGCCGCGGCCGGCGGGGGAGTCGAAGGACGCGCGCGGGTGCTCTACCGGGTGCTCGACGGGCTCGAAGACCCGCTCAAGGCCCTCGGCACCGACAGCGTGGAGTGGCTGTCGGGGTCCGGGCTTGCCGAGGCCATCCGCACCGGCTTCAACCCCGCCTCCAGCGCGGTGTTGCGGGCCGGGCATCTCACCGGCGACGAGCAGCAGGGGCTGCCCAAGGCCGCCGCCGGGCCGACCCAGACGCCGTCACCGGCGTGGCGGCGTTACGACCACGACGCCTACTCCAGCGTGAGCTACAGCGTGCTCATGCCGGAAGCGGGCACCGTATTCGGCTCGCTCTCCCCGCTGCTGGCAGTCAAAACCGCCGGTGAACGCCGGTGCCTGGCGATTCACTACGAGGTCATGGACGCCCGCCGGGCGTCGCGGGCGGTGCAGTCTTACCGGTTCCGCGCCGGCGTGCTGCGGGATTACAAGGCGTCCAAGGGCTTTTCGGCCTCCGCGTCGGATGAGCGCGAGGCCAGCGGCGCCAAGGCGCAGGAAAAAGCCGTGGCCGCAGGCCATTCCATCGTGCGCTACGCCGCCGCGGCAGCGGTGACGGTGCCCGCGAGCTGGAACGTCGAGGACCACGCTGCCCGGCTGGAGAACGACGCGGCCGGCCGGTTCCGGCTGCTCCGGCTCGATCTCGCTCAGGATTCCGCGTTCGTCGCCGCCTGCCTGCCGGTCGGCGTCGGCCTGCCGCAGGCAAGGGGTGGTCTGCTGTGACCCGCACGAACACCACCGAACGCAGTGCCGCGCGGCTACTGTCGGACTTCGGAACGCCCCCGCCGAGCAGACCGCGGCCGCAGAAGCAGCGCACCGCCGCCAAGGAACGGATCAACCGGCCGCGTGCCCCGCGTCGCGGCCGGGCCCAGGCCGGCCAGGGCTGGGCCCCGGTCGAGGCGCCGCTGGCGGTCTACCAGGCCGCGACCCACGAGATCGGCGGGTTGTTCCCGCTGCTGGCCGCCAACGGCATTCCCGCCGTCGGCGCCCGCATCGGCTACGACACGTTGAGCGGAGGAGCGTTCTACGCCCATCCGATCGAGTGGGTGCTGCGCGGGCTGGCGACCAACCCCAACATGGTCATCTTCGGCGAGCCCGGACGCGGCAAGAGCTCCACCGTCGTCGCGTTCTTGCTGCGCATGATGCTCTTCGGCGTCCGTACCTTGATCTCCGGAGACGTCAAGGGCGAGTACTCGCCGCTGCTGCGGGCGCTGGATATCAACCCGATCGCCCTGGGCCGCGGCAGTAGCGCCCGGCTCAACGCCCTGGACCTGGGACCGTTGGCCAGCCGGTGGGACTCCTGGTCGGTCGACCGGCAGCGCGACGAGCTCGACGGCGTGCTCGGCCGGTGGGTCAAGCTCCTCACGGCATTGGCCGAAGCACAGGGCTACACCCCGACGGTCACCGATGAGGCGGTGCTCTCGCAGGTGCTGCGGCGCCTGGTCGGCGCCGCCGACGGCTACACCCACCTGCGGCCGGTCACGATCCCCGACGTCCAGCGCGAGCTGGCCGATCCCGATCCGGCCTTGTGGGCCGACACGCGTTTCGCCGATCGGCGGCAGTTCCTCGACACGCTGCGGCCGATCACCGACGCCTTGGCCAACCTCATCTCCGGGCCGTTGGCCGGGTTGTTCGACGAGCCCACGAACTTCGAGCTCGACTGGAACGCCCCGATCCAAAGCATGGATCTGTCCCTGCTGCGCAGCCGCGGGGACCAGGCCGTGGCCGTGGCGCTGACCTGCCTGGGCTCCTGGTCGTCGATGATCACCGACCTCCAGGACGACGGCGAGATCCGCATCGTC
>NZ_BAAAUX010000015.1:43515-53702 GCF_039534165.1 Saccharopolyspora taberi
AGGCCGTCGACTCCGACCTGCGGCTGTCCCGCGCCGAGAAGAAGATCCAGATTCTCGTCGGGCACAAGCCCTCGGACTTCCTGTCGGTGGGCAACGCCGGAAGCCAGGAAGTCGCCATCGCCAAGGACCTCCTCGCGCTGTGCAGCACGAGAATCCTGTTTGGACAGAGCACGAGGGTTGCCGACGAGCTGGCCGAGGACTTCGCCCTGTCGGCCAAGGAATCCGACGTCACCACCGGCTGGTGCATGGAACGCACCGGCCGGGCGCTGTGGAAGATCGAAAACAATCCTGGCTACAAGGTCCAAAGTGTCCTGTCCCGCACCGAGAAGCACACCTTCGACACCAACGCCCAGCTCCGGCAGCGGGCCGACGCGGACCGGTAGCGGCCATGTCGGATTCGAACAAGGGCACCGTCTACTCGATGGTCGCGGTCGCGCTCACCGCGTTCATCATCATGCCCGCGGCGATGGTCGGGGTCGCGGTGATCGCGGTCTCCGGCAGCCTCGGCACCGCCTTCGGTGGCTGCCACGGCGACGGCGGTCCCGGCGGCGGTGGGCAGCAGGTCGGGGATCGCCAGTGGAACGGCGAGCAGATGACCAACGCCTGGACCATCACCTCGGTGGTCCAGCAGCGGCACCTGCCGAAACGGGCCGCGGTCATCGCGATTTCCACCGCGATCGTCGAGTCGGGCTTGATCAACGTTCACCACGGCGACCGGGACTCGCTGGGGCTGTTCCAGCAGAG
Organism: Saccharopolyspora taberi; assembly: GCF_039534165.1. Lineage (NCBI taxonomy): Bacteria > Bacillati > Actinomycetota > Actinomycetes > Pseudonocardiales > Pseudonocardiaceae > Saccharopolyspora > Saccharopolyspora taberi. The sequence goes on from NZ_BAAAUX010000015.1 coordinate 44,260, forward strand.
GCCGTCGATGGGATGGGGCTCATCGGAGCAGGTCACCAACCCCGTCCATGCCACGGGCACGTTCCTGGACCACTTGGTGGAACTCGACGGCTGGCACACCATGCCACCGGGCGTGGCCCAGCAGGAGGTGCAGGCATCGGCGTTCCCGGAGCGCTACGCCCCGCAGGAGCAGCCGGCCAGTGAGTTGATGGCGCGCTTCTGGACCGGCCCGGACAACCCGGTCCCGCCGCCGACTGGTGGTGGCCCGGCCCAGCAGGCGTCGTTCAACACCGCGCTGGGCTGCCCCGACCAGGGCGGATCGAACATCCCGCTGGATCCGGCCACGCTCCCGCCGGGCTATCAGCTGCCCGCCGACCCGCGGCAGCGCGCGGCCGTGGAGTACGCGCTCAGCAAGCTCGGCGCTCCCTACGTCTGGGGCGCCAAGGGGCCGGACAAGTTCGACTGCTCGGGCCTGATGCAGGCCGCGTGGGCCCACGCCGGGGTGCCGATCTCGGCCGGCACCAGCGGCCAGAAGAACGACGGCCGCGCCGTCGGCGGTCTCGGTGAGATCCAGCCTGGCGACCTGGTGTTCATCTCCGGATCGCTCGGTTCACCCAGCAATCCGCAGCACGTGGGTATGTACGCCGGCGACGGCGTGATCGTCAACGCCTACGACGAGAAGACCGGCGTGATTCTCGAACGCCTCGATGCGTGGGCGCCCCAGGTCGTGGCCATCAGGCGGGTCGCCGAACCCGCCGCTGCACCGCCGCCACCGCCAGCACAGCAAGGGAGTCCCCAGGCATGAGCAAGCATCGTCTTTCTCCGACCGCGGATCGCGACATCGCGTTGATGGGAATGCTGGTCGCGGTGCTCGGCGCGCTGCTGGCCCTGGCCGCCGCGCTCATGACCGGCGCCGCTGCCGCCACCGTGCTCACCGGCGGGCCCTGGGCCATGCCCGGCTTCGACACCTGGGTGGGTGGGGTGTTCGCCGTGCTCGGCAACCCCGGTGACCCGGCCGCCGGGCTCGGCGACCCGTGGGCCGCGGTCTTGGCCGGGCAGGCGGGCCTGTACTGGACGGTCACGCTGGCGATCATCGTGCTGGTCGCGGCCGGGCTGGTCACGGTGACCGGGCTGGCCTGGCGCCGGTTCGGCCCCTCGCAGCCCGGTCATGCCAGCCGGGAGGACATCCGCCGCGAGCTCTCACCCGAGGCGGCGCGGCGCACCGCGGAGTGGACCCGGCCGAGTCTGCCCCCGCGCGAACGGCGCCGTGCCCCGGTGGAGGAGGTCGCCGCGCCGCTGCACCGCGGGCCGAACCACCAGCTCATGTGCACACCGCTGGAGAATCCGACCGGCGCGTTCGCTCCGACTCAGTCCGGTAAGTCGCGTCAGGATTTGGTGCACAAAGCCTTGGCCGCGCCCGGTGCGCTGCTGTGTTCCACGACCAAGCCCGACTTGGTCGAATTCGCCGCGCTGGAGCGCACCCGCCGTCCCGAAGCCGGACCGGTGCTGGTCTTCGACACCACCGGCGAGGTGCACTGGCCGGCGCAGGTGCGGTACTCGCCGGTGACCGGGTGCCGGGACTTCAGCACCGCCCGCCGCCGAGCCGAGACGCTGGTCGACGCCGCGGCGGTCGGCCTGGAGAACGTCGGCGGCAACGACAAGGTGTTCCGCGAGCGGGCCAAAACCGTCGTGCAGTCCTATCTGCTCGCCGCCGCGCACGACGGCCGCGGGGTCGGTGACCTGGTCACGTGGGCGATCACCAAACCCCCAGATCAGGAGCCGGTCGAGCTGCTGCGCCGCTACGGGTCCCCCGAGCTGGCCGACAACCTGCGCGCCGAGATCGGCATGGTCGCCGAGACCTCCGACGCGGTGTGGCTGTCGGTGCGGCGGGTCATCGAGCCCTGGCTGGACCCGAAGCTGCGGGAGCTGTGCTCGCCGAAGCCGGGGGAGGAGTTCGACGTCCGCAGCTTCATCGGTAACCAGGGTTCGCTGTTCCTGGTCGCCGGGGAGCACCAGTCTGCCCAGGTGCGCCCGGTGCTCACCGCGCTGGTCGAGGACATCCTCACCACCGAGCAGGAGATGGCGCTGTCGTATCCGTCCCGGCGGCTCGACCCGCCAGCGACCAACGACCTGGATGAGCTCTTCGATGCCACACCGGTGCCGCGGCTACCGGAGATCCTGGCCGATTCGGCCGGCCGGGGCGTGATCATCCACTGGGCCGCGCAGAGCCTCGCGCACCTGGACACCCTCTACGGCGAGAACGGGCGCCGCCAGCTGCTGGACAACACCACGACGCTGACGCTCTGGGGCGGGATCAAGGACCCCAAGACGCTGGAGTGGATCTCCACGATCGCCGACCACCACGAGCGGCGCCGCTACCAGCAGCAATCGGACGGGGTCTTCGGGATCGGGCGCACCTCGGTCGGCACCGAGTCAGTGCCGACCTACCGGCCCGGCGCGGTGCGCACGGTCGACCGCGGCCGCGTCCTCGTGTTCCACCGGCACCTCAAGCCGATCCTCGCCCGCACGGTCGACGTCAAGAAGCGCCGCGACTGGCGCCAGATCAAGGCCGACGTCGCCGCCGTGCGAGGCGGCGAGGTTCCCGTTTCCCCGGACGGATACGCCGTGACCGCCCCGGCGCCGCCGAGTGCCGCGCCCGCTTACCAGGAGGTGAAGCCGCTGTGAGCGACGACGAGATCACCCCGAGCCCCCGCCGTGAACCCGCAGCACGCGGGCAGGAATCCGCTGGTTCCGAGGATCTGGACAAGCAGATCAGTGCGTTGACCGAAGTCGTCGGCGGGCTGGCCAGCAAGGTCAACAAGCTCCGCGACCGGCTCGATGCCCTCGAAAACGGCCACACCGGCGATGAGGACGACGACGGCAAGGACGACAAACACGACCGGCCCGCCCCGTGGGTGGTGTTCACTCCGCCGGCCGCGGCCGAGGACCGCCAGTACCGCAAGGACGGCCACGATCCGAACTGGACACTCGACAACTTCGTGGGCTGGTTCAACGTCACCTACGTCGGCCTCGCCGGTGGTCCGGCCAAGCCGATTCCGGAGTGCTGGCGCGACCATCCCGGCCTGGCGTTGGAGGTCGCCACGCTGGCCTACAGCTGGCGGCGGGCCAACATCGGCCCGACCGCCAATGTGCGCGACGCCCAGTACTGGCACCACACCTGGAGGCCGGGTTTCGCCGCCCGGCTGACCGACTGGGTCCATGCGCACTGCCTGGACGGGCGGCACCGCGACATCGGCGCCCCGTTCCGCGCCGACCGGTTCGCCCAGCACGGCACCACCGCCGAACGGCTCCGCAACGGGCAGCAGCCCGACCAGCGCAGCGCATAAACCCGGAGAAAGGCCCGATCATGCTCTTCCTCGAGTGGAGGCGTCCCACCTGGCCGTCGCGCTCGGCGACGGCTCTGGGGGCGGCCGCGGCGGCCGCGGCGACCGGGTGGGCGGTCACCGCGACCCGGCTGCACGCCCGCACGCGCCAGCTGCACCGCGCCCACCGCGATCCCGTCACGGGGCTGCTCACCCGTGCGGCGTGGGAACCGGCCGCGCAATCCGCCCTGCGCCACGACGGCAGCGCTCTCGGCCTGGTCGACCTGGACGAGTTCAAGGCCGTCAACGACACCTACGGCCACGAGGCCGGCGACCAAGTCCTGCGGACGGTGGCCATCCGGCTGAAAACCGAGCTCGGCCGCACGGCGGTCGTCGGGCGGCTCGGTGGTGACGAGCTCGCCTTCGTGGCCCGTGGGCTGTGCCCCGGCCAGCTCGACACCCTGCTGGCCGCGCTGACCGACTCCATCCCCATCACCTCGTCCACCGGCGCCAGGACTGTCCGGGTCGGGGTCTCACTCGGCATCAGTGCCCTCGGCCGCGCGGCCACCTTGTCCGACGCGCTGCTCGCAGCCGACTCGGCGATGTATGAGGCCAAGACCCGACGGGACGGCTGGCGGCTGCACGCGCCGCGCTCCAGCTCAGGTGCTTCCGCCGCACTGTGTCCCGTTCCCCGCGAACCAGCCCGTGTGCTCACGGGCCCGCAGGTCAAGGAGGTGACCACGTCATGAGCACGCACTGGGAAGACCGCGCTGCCTGCGCCGGCACCATGCTCGAGCTGTGGTTCGGGCCCGAGGACTACGACGAACCGAAGGACCAGACCCGCTGGCGGCACCGGCGCGCGACCGAGTTCTGCGCGACCTGTCCGGTGCGCACCGACTGCCTGGCCGCCGAACTCATCCGGCCGCTGTCCGAGCAGCACGGCATTCGTGGCGGGCTTACGCCCCGCGCGCGGGAACGGTTGCTGGCACGCTGGCGTGCCGCCGGGCTCGTACCCGAGCACTGCCCACCCGAGGACGTCGACCTCGTGCGCAGGCTGCTCACCGAGTCCGACCTGGTGCCCGCCACGCGCTACTGCCCCGGCAGCTAGTGAGACAGTGGTGCGCGGCGGGGCCGCCGCGGCCGTTTCGCCGTGCCGGGTCATCGAGGGGAGTCCGCAGTGCCGATCTGGCTGCTCATCGCCGTCGATCTGGTGGCCATCGGTTTCGCCGTGTTCCTTGCCTTCAAGGTGCCGCACGACCCGTGGCGGATCACCCCGGCCCTGGTGGTGACGTTCCTGTTCACGATCCTGATGGGGGCCACCGTGGATCCGCGGGCGTTCCTGCTGACCGCGGGCCTCGTCGTCTCGTTCGGGACCGGCCGCGCCGTGCACCGGCTGCGGCAGTCCCGTACGAAGCCGGAGTAGCGCCGCGCACTCGGGGCTTCCCCGTAAACCCCGGTAAGCCAGGAAACCCAGGGTTTTCCTGGCTTGCCGGGGTTGCTTGCTGGGCTTAGCCGACTTCCAGCGTGACCGAGACGCGCTTGTGGTCGGAGTCCCAGTTGTCCTCGTCGAGGAAGTCGTGCACTTCGTAGGACCCGTCGACCACGCGGTCGCGGAACCCGGCGTTGAGCAGGAACCGCATGTTGCGCTGCGGCGGACGTGGGGGCTTCGCGGCTTCGGTGGGCCGGGTGTCACCCACCAGTTCGGCCACGTCAGCGAAGCCGGGTTCGTGGCCTCCGGCGCTCACCCGGCGGCCTTGGTCGGCGTCCCAGACGCCCAGCAGCATGTCCAGCGGCAGGGAGTCATACACCTCCGGGCGCCCGGCCCAGGCTTGCGAGTGCCGGATGGTCTGCCACCAGTTAATGGCGTCCCAGCCGGCGACGTCCTCGCCGGAAGCGGCCGTGTTGAAATCGCCGAGGATCACCGCCGGCGGGGCGCCGGGGCGTCCGTAACGGGTCAGTTCCTCGGCGTCGAACACCCTGCCCAGGGGCTTGTTCCAGGGCCAGTGCTGGGGGATCAGATGGTTCGACGGACCGTCCTCGGCCCCGGCCGGCCACCACTTCAGCAGGTTCCGGGTGCGTTCGTAGCCGTCGGCGTCCTCGCCGTCGAACCATTGCCGGACGACGATCGTGGTGGGGTCGTAGAACACGGTGGGCGCGATCGGCCCGCGGTGTTGCGTCAGCGTGCCGTTGAGCGGGACGTACGGCCGTTCCCGCAGTCCGAGGTCGCGCTGCTCCTGGCGTAGCGCGAGCGCGGCTTCGTAGGCTCCGGCGCCGCCGGTGAATGCGTAGCGTTCGGCCTCGCAGAGCACGAGGATGTCGGGCCACCGCGTGCCGCGCATGGTGCGCCGTAGGCCGGTGAAATCCCAGGTGCCGCACGCTTTGTCGGCGTCGCAGTCGCCGCCGCCGTGGGCGTAGTTCAGCAGCGAGAGATCAACGTGTGTGGTCATGGTGCACATGCTCTCGGCGATGATCATCGCGATGTTGCCGGATCGGTGAAACGGGCCGCCACCATTCCCCATTCAGCCCAGCGCGGCGATCAGTCCTGTCGGGGATGCGGGCTAGCGTGATCGGCCCGCTTCCCTCCGATCCGTCCGCCGGAAGGCATGTCATGTCCGACATCACCGACGCCGCCACCTACTGGGACGCCTACGCGGCCCGGACCGCCGCGCACGCCGCCGAGGAACCGGCGTTCGGCTGGACGCAGTATCCCCACTGGGGTCCGGGACGCGAACTGCTCGGTTCGCCGCGCACCGCCCTGGAGCTGGGATGCGGTCGCGGGGATGCGGTGGCCGCGCTCGCCGGCGCGGGTGTGGACGCGACCGGGATCGACCTGTCGGGCGAGCAGCACGAGTACGCCCAGCGGAGGTGGGGCGAGGTTGACGGCGCCCGTTTCGTCCAGGCCGACGTCACCGAGTTCCTGTCGCGCACCCAGCAGCAATGGGACGCGGTCTACAGCATCTGGGGCGCGGTGTGGTTCACCGACCCGGCCGGGCTGCTGCCGCTGGTCCACGATCGGCTCGCGCCCGGCGGCACGCTGGTGTTCTCCCACGCCCCGCCGGTGCCGGGGGCATATGGCGTGCAAGGGATGTATGCCAACGGCTTCAAGGGCAAGGCGGTGTTCGTCTACCGCTGGTCCTATGAGCCCGGTCAGTGGGCGGCGCTGCTGGGTGAGTTCGGGTTTACCGGCATCAACGCTCGTGTGCAGCCCGCCCCCGATGACGGTCTCGTCGGCACGCTGATCGTCCAAGCCCACCGTGGTGGCTGAGCTGCTTCCGTGATGGTGCGCGCAGCACGGCCTCGGCTACGACTACTCGCCTTGGCCGACGATCTGGAGCGGTGGCGTACCGAGCCCGGCGCGGTACGCAAGGAGTGTGGCCCGGCACTACGGCCGGGTGGTGCAACCGGGCTGATCGTGATCCGTCACGCTGTGGTTCGTGCGGCGTCCCAGTCGATGACGCTGCACGACAAGATGCGGGGAGACATCACGATGCCCGAGGACATGGGGGAGCTGATCGAGCAGGTCCGGCACCTGGCGAATGTGAAGGCCGTGGCGGATCCGGAGGCTGCGAAGGAGAAGCTGAACGCGCTGATCTTCACCTACGGCCGGGCCGCAGTGGGGGCCGCGCTGGTGGCGGTGGCGCCGGCCGAGATGGCGGAGCTGGCCACGCGCGAGTCCGACCCCGTGGCGGTCATCGACGGCAGCATCGTCGCGCCGCAGGAAACCCCGGTTACCCCGGAAACACCTGGGTTTCCGGGGTAGCCGGGCTGTCAGTCCCACGCCGGCGCCTGGTCATCCACCCGGCGGCCCAGCGTCTGACGGCTGCCCGTCCCATCGGTGGAGCGCGTCCTCGATCCGTTGCGCCACTTCCTGGTCGAGGCCGGGCCGCCTCGCCGTGTAGCGCAGGTATTCCTCGGCCCCTTGCCGCAGACCGGACCACGGGTACGTGCACACCATTGCGATCTGCGTACCGATAGCCTCGATGTGGTCCCAGGAGTCATGGTCGCGGGTCTCAGGCCGGCCAGCAGCGCGCCGATGACCAGCCACAAAGGACCCATCAGCCGTGCGGCATCTCCACTGGTTTCCGGAGACGGCGCACTTGTCGCAGGCCAGGACACCGGTCATCTCCGGAAACCGGCGCTTCCACTCCTCGTCCAGAGCGTAGACGTCTGACGCCTGGGGGATGGGCTTGCCACAGAGGCAGCACGCGATACGGAATCGGGGCCGAGGCACCGGCGACCTCCTCCTCATCGTTGGTCTGCGCGGCACGGTAGCGACAACGACCCAAAACCCGATCAGGTGATCACCGGGCAGCTTCGGGAGCCCTGGCCGGCGTGACGCGTTCTGGCGAGGTCACAAGCCCATGCCGGAGTGGAACCCGCTGCCCTGGTCCAGTTCGTCATCGTCGTCGTAGCCGTAGCGCTCGTAGTAGCCCTCGTCCTCGCGGTGCGTCTCGTCCTCGTCGCGGTAGTCGGCCTGCCGCTCGACGTAGTCGTCGCGGTAGTCCTCGCGGGTTTCCAGGACCTCGTCGCGCAGGGCCTCGACCCGTTCGATGGTGTCGTCGCGCTGGAAGTTCTCGTTGGGAGTGGTCATCGTCTGCCTCCACTTGTCGGTGATCATCCGCCAGGCGTCGGCCCTGGCGGTCTCGCCGCCGGGTTCGGGTCCCAGCGGCACGTCCGGGTTGGTACTGCGGATGTTGAAGGTCTCGCGGTAGGCGGCGGCGAGCCCGGCGACGGCGTCCCACTGCTCGGCGGCGGCCGGGTCCTGCGGCCGGGGACCGAGCCGCGCTGCCCAGGAGGGTTGGTCGGTCGCGACCTGGTCGCGCAGTTCGCCGACGCGTGTGGTCACTGCTGTGGTGGCCTGATCGAGGTGGTCGGCGAGCTCGGGCTCGGTGGCCCGCACGGTGGGGTGCGGGGTGGCCAGCCAGGGCAGCGCGGTGCGCTCGCCGGCGCCCAGGTCGCGCTGCTCGGCGAGGTGATCGACCACGATCTGCGCGGCGTAGCGGTGGGCGTCCATCGGATCGTGGCCCGGCCGGTCGGCCAGCCGCCGCGCGGCGGCGGTCACCGCCGCGTCGGCGTCCAGGCCCTCGGCGGCGCCGGCGGCGGCGTGGCGCCACACCAGCCGCCAAGCGTCGGAGACCTCGCCCGGTGCTTCCTGAGTGGCGAGGTTCTGCCAGCGGTCGGTCTGCTCCGTGGTCGGTTCAGCGACGCGGGCCGGGGGCTGGTGGTCGGCGATGTGGGCTTCCACGCGCCAGCGCAGCACCGCGGCAGCGTCGTCGACGTCGTCGAGGCTGCCCTGCCCGGCGGTGCGCGCAACGAGTCGGTCGGCTTGCCATCCGGCTTCTTCGGCCCGGCGGAGGCTGGCCAGCAGCGCGGCCTCGGCGGGCTGGTCGAGGGCCTGCGGTGCGTGCTCGGCCAGGGCCTGGTGCGCGACCGTGTTGAGGAGTTCCCGGCTGGTGGTGTGGTGGCGGTCGACCAGGACCGACAGCGGTTCCTCGTGCCGGTCGTCCAGGGTGTCGGTGAAGGTTTTCAGCAGCTCGTCGAAGTCGATGCCCTCGCGTAGCCGCTCAAGCTCGTCCTCGCCGGAGCTGGCTGTCTGCTGGGGTTCGGTGCCGGTGTGCTCGCCGGGCGGTCCCCATTGACCGATGAGGTCGTGCCAGGCGCGAGCCCGCAGCCCTTGGGTGTCGGGCTGCTCGCCCAGCGGGTGGGCCGGGTCGTTGCTGGTGATGCCGAAGGTGTCGCGGTAGGCGGCGGCGAGCCCCGCGATGGCGTCCCAGCGTTCGGCCGTGGCCGGATCTTCCGGTCGTGGTCCCAGGCCGGCGGTCCAGCGTGGCGGGTCGGCGGCGACCTGGGCGCGTAGTTCGGTGTGGCGGCCATGAATCGCGCCCTCGAGGCGCTCGAGGTAGTCACGCAGGTCATCGCTGAGATTGGTGTGGTCGGGCCTGGCCATCCAGGGCAGCGCGAGATTCCTCCCGGCGCCGTTCGCGCGCTGCTCGGCCAGCGCGGCCGAGACCGCGTCGGCGGCGTAGCGGTGCGCGTCCATCGGATCGTGGCCCGGCCGGTCGGCCAGCCGCCGCGCGGCGGCGGTCACCGCCGCGTCGGCGTCCAGGCCCTCGGCGGCGCCGGCGGCGGCGTGGCGCCACA
>NZ_BAAAUX010000015.1:53712-65584 GCF_039534165.1 Saccharopolyspora taberi
GGCGCCGACGGCGGCCGCGCGGCGCCACACCGGCATCCACGCGGGTTCTTCGACATCGGCGGTGGAGTCGTGACGTTCGACGATGCCGCGCCACCGGTTGATCTCGGCCATCGTGGGCGCCGCGGTGCGCTCCGGTGGCTGGTCGTGCAGCACACGCTGCTCGATGCGCCATTGCAGGACCGCGGACGGGTCGTCGGCGTCGGCCAGGGAGCCCTGGGCCAGGGCGGCGGGCACCAGGTGGTCGGCCTGCCAGCCGAGGTCTTCGGCGGTGCGCACAGTCTGGCGCAGCGCTGGGGCGGCCGGGAGATCCAGCAAGTGGGGTACGTGCTCGGTCAGCACCGCGTCGACGCGGTCCTCAGCGCCGAGGTGCGCGACGTAGTCGTGGTGGCCGATGAGGGTGCGCAGCGACTCGGCCTTGTCCAGGGACGCGCGCAGTTCCTCGGTCGCCGAGGTCTCGGCGCTGCTGCGCTGGAGTGCGGCTTCCAAAACGCCGCGGGCGGTGCGCTCCGGCGGGGTTTCCTGGTGGCTGTCGATGGTGTGCTGGACGGTCTCGACGTAGAGCTGGTTGTCGTGTTCGGCGCGGGTGACCTGGGTGTAGAGCTGTTCGCGGGACAGTCCTTGGGGCACGACGCTGTGCGACGAGCCGCCCTTGACCGACATGCCCTGCGAGCGGTTCACCGTCGCCGCATAGGCCAGCTCGACGTGCTCGGCGACGTAGTCGGCCGGCAGTGTCACGGTGCCGCCGCTGCCCTGGTGACGCAGCTTGAGCCCGCCTCCTCGGCCGACGCCCCGCACCTGCCAGGTGTCGCCGTTCTTCACGAAGTCCTTGCCGCCGAACAGCGTCTTCAACCGGTCGTTGTGGCGGGTGACGACCAGGTCGCCCTTGCTGGCGGCGGTGCCGTCGTGCAGTTGCACCGCTCGGCCGTCGTCGACGGCGCCGCGGTGCAGCCGTAGTTCGCGGGCTTGGAGGTTGAGGGCGACGACGTCTTCGTTGGCGGGCACGATCAGCAACGACGGGCGCCCGGCATCGAGGTCGGCGCGCCAGGCGTGGTGCGCGGCGTCGCGCATCGTCTCCCGGCTGCCCTCGTGCACCCAGCCCTTCTCGAAGTAGTAGTCCAGGCCCGCGGGGTCGGCGGCGTGCAGCTTCAAGGAGGCCGCGGCCTGGTCGGGGTCGGCGAACCGCACGACCTCTTTCAGCCGGAGCGCGCCGTTGCGATGGGCGAACCAGCGCACCGCGCCACCGGCTTCGACGGCGGCCAGCTGCTTGTCGTCGCCGACCATCCGCACGTCCGCACCGCGGTTCAGGGCGTAGCGGACGACGTCGTGCAGCGTGTGCGTTCCGGCCATCGCGGCTTCGTCGATGATGAGCACGTCGCCGCGGGTGAAGGGGAACGCGCGCTCGGCGGTGCCGAGGGTCAGCGCGGTGGTGACCTGGTGCAGCGTGTGCGGCCGGGCGCCGATGGAAGATCCCAGTTCCTGCGCGGCGCGAGCGCTCGGGCCGAATGCGTAGACCTCGCCGGCCTCGGCGCGCCAGGCGTCGGCGAAGACCCGCATCGCGGTGGTCTTGCCCGCGCCTGCCGGGGCGTAGAGCAGTTGCGCGCGACGGCCGGAGGTGGCGAAGCCGGCCACCGCGCGCTTCTGGCCGGCGTTGAGTTTCGCGCCCTCGACGGCGCGCCGGACCGTGGCCTCGCTGATGCGCACCCCGCCGCGGCGCCGCCCCCAGGCGGCCAGGGCGGACTCTTCTCGAAGCGTCCGATGGGTGGTCCAGCGCTGGGCGTTGTGTTCGACGAACACGCTCTCGCCGCTGGCGCGGCGCAGTTCGGAGGGCTCGTCGACCGCGGACGGGGCCGCAAGCGCCACCGTGTCGGCGTCCCGGATGACCGCCTCGACCACCTGGCTGACGAGCTGATCCCGGGTGCCGTCGGCCACCCGCAGGTGCGCGGACTGGCGATGTGCTTCGGCTGCAAGGTTCCAGGTGTTGAAGTGGCTGTAGTGGTCGGAGACCGTCGCCAGCGTGCGCGCGGCGAGCTCGGCGACGTCGACCTCGGCGATCTCTTCCGGCGTGCCACCGAACACCCGTCGGCCCAGCGAGCCGAGCACCGTGTCGCCGACCATCTCGCCTGCTTGGGAGCGCCAGCGGCGCAGGTGCTCGGACAACGAGCGCGGTGCTTGCTTGGCCTCGCGGGTGCCGTACTGCGCGCGGCGGCCGATCTCCAGGATGTCCTTCGGGCTGGGCTCGTGGCCGTGGGTGCGGCGGAATTCCACGATGGCGCGGGCGCGCTCCTGCTCGACCGCGGAGGCACGCTGGGAGAACCCGGCCAGCAGCTCGGCGGGCACACCTTCGAGTTCCCAGACTGGGCGTTTGAGGTCGACCCCGCCGCTGGGCTTCTCGCTCCAGCGGGCTCCCTGCTGGCGGAAGAGGTCCCGCAGCCTGCTGTTGTAGTACTCCGAAGTGGTCACGGCCGCGGCCAGCACGCTGCGCCCGTCCAAGCTGGTCCATTTCCCGTCCGGGCCCTGCACCTTGGCGCTGATCGGCACGTGGGTGTGCAGGTGAGGGTCGCCACTGCGGCTGTCCCAGTGCTCGAAGATGGCCGCGGTGATGCCCTTGACGTCGTACTGGGCGTACCCGCCGTTGCCTTTGCGGGTGTAGGCGACGTTGTCCTCGAAGTATTGGAGCGTGTCGCGTACGGCCTGGCGGTGCAGGCCGACGATCTGCTCGCGGGTGGCCTCATCCGACAGCGCCCACGCCACGCTCACGCTCTTCGGCGGGGCGAAGATGAACTCGTAGCCGCTGGTGGCGGACTTCAGCTCCCGTTTCTGTTCGGCCAGCCAGCGCTTGAGCTGAGCATCGCTGGGCTGTGCACCGTCGTGGGCCTCGGCGTACGCCTGCGCTTGCACATCCCGGCGGATCGACGCGCGGGTGGCCTCGTCGATCGGCGCCCCGATCGGGCGGTCGTTCTCCAGGTTGTACGCCTTGTAGGCGTCGACGACCTTGCTGCGCAGTTCGTCGGCACCGCCGTGCTGGCGGAACCGGTAGCCGAGTTTCGTCTCGGCCAGTGCTTCCTCCGGTGACGCACCGGCGGCGATCTTCTCCGCTTCGATGCGGTCGGCATCGGGGTGCCGGCCCTCGCCGTACAGCGCGTTCATCTGCGCCGCGGTGACCTCGCCGTCCATCCCCAGTGCGGCCGCGCCGCGTCCGAACCACTGGCCCGGCGGATAGCCGTGCGCGGTGTAGTAGTCGCTGAGGGCTTCGCCGGGTTCGAGCTCGCGGTCGCCGCAGGCGACGCTGCCGGTCAGGTACTCGTGCCCGCCGGGGGATATCTTGCGCACACCGATCACGGCGCACCCCCGCAGTTGATTTACCAGCACGAACGCACTTCACGCTAAGCCGGGTGCGGCGGTCGCCCGTCGCAGACTCGATCGATACAGATCCGGGGAGCATTTCAGAATGCAAGAGGTGCTGTGTGTCGGCGAGGGGGCAGACCAGGGGGACCGGCGGCACGGTCGGCGGGCGAGGCGCGGCAGGCAGGCGACCGGGGCAGACGGCGCGAAGTCGGCCGGGGAACGGGCGCGGCGGCGGGGCTGCTGGAAGCGGGCGCACGAAAAGACCCCCGGTCGTCTGACCGGGGGTCTTCGGGGGTGGCGGTGGCCGCTACGCGGCCAGTGCGGCCGGTTCCGCCTCGGTGGTGGCGGCGTCGTCGGCGGTGGCGCTGGGCACGGCCGACAGGGCGGGGGCGGACTCCAGCGCGCGGCACCCGGCGCACTGGCCATCATCGGCGCTCAGGCGCCGGACGTCGCGCGGGCTGCGGTCTTCGCCGCAGGTCTGGCAGGCGGCCAGCTCCGGCGCAGTGGACTGCTCGGCGGGCTCGGTGGTGTTCGCCTGCACCCAGGCGGCGACGGTGTCGCGGTCGGCCTGGCTGCCGTAGCGGCCCCACTCGGTGCGGAGGTGGTCCAGCGCGCGGGGGTAGTGCTGGTGGATGTAGGCGCACAGGGCCTCGATCGCCTGGGCACGGGTGGCGCCCTCCGGCAGTTCGACGCCAGGGCGGCCCAGCTCGCGGCACTCCTGGCACAACCCGTCACGGTGCGCGCGGTCGGCGACGCTGGGGATCAGGTTGCAGCCCAGGGCTACGCACGGGCGGCCACCGTCGCGAACGGCGGTCTTGCGCGGGTCGGGCCGCTCGCGGTCGCGCGCGACCGGGTTCACGGCCATGCGCTCGTAATCGATGGCGTATCCGTCTGGCTGCTCGGAACGCTGCGGGGCGTCGTCGACTCCGGCGCGGGTGGCGGCGTACTCGGTCACGGTGCGGGCTTCCGCGCGGGCCTGCCGCTGGGCGCGGCGGCGTTCGGGCCGCACCTCGGTGCGGACTTCGCCTCCGGCGTGGCGGCGGGCGTTCTCGATCGCGCGGCGGTCCCAGCGCGGGGCGCGGTCGGGCTGCGGCTCGGGGCGCTCGCGCTGCTCGCCGGGGCTCGGCGCGCACGCCGCGATGACGGCGCGGGCCTGCGCGTCGGAACGCTGCCAGTACTCGCGAAGGCACTTCACCCCGGTGCGGGGGTGCGCGGCGAGGATGCGGCCGCACTCGGCCAGCACGGCGAGTTCGCGAGCGTCGGCGCTGGTCAGCGTCTCGCGCCACTGCGCGCGGGCGGCGCGGAAATCGCCGGTGCGCAGCAGGGCGGCGACAGAGAGAACAGAATCCGAAATCGTCACAGAGTGCGACATGAAAGAAACCCCAAATCAGCGGTTTTACGCAATCGCCAGGCTTGGCCTTCCCGGCGTCTTACAGCTCTTATTCTAACCCAAATTGCCAACTTGCGGCAAGCTCAATCGGGCTTTTATCCCGCTATTTCCGCAATTCGCCGGATCAAGTGAAACACCTCCTGACCTGCGCGTTTCCCACAACATAAAGGCGAGTTGCCATCGGAAAGAAACCCCACTAATAGCTTCGCATCCCCTTTCTTTCCCCGTCCCTTCGACATAGGCCAATCACTCCGCGTGGGGCTGACGGGTCAAGGGCGGGGCCCCCGGAAATTCCCGAAATTGTTCGGAGCTTGCGGAGAAGAATTTCGGGAATTTATGGGGTGCCCTTGACGCGGCAGTCCCACACGCCGAGACAATCCGGCCGCGAAGGGCCGGGGGAAGAAAGGGGATGTTCTTCATTGTTCGGAGCGCAGCGGAGAACAATCCCTGGTCCCAGCATTCGGCGAGGCGCGGCCGTCCGCCGGCGTCGCGAGCAAAGGCCGCGCGGTCTCCGTCGCCGGGTTCCGGGACACGGCCGTGCGCCCGGCGGGCAACGGCGCCGGGCAGGCTCGCCCTGCCGTTTCGTGCGGCTCGGGCGTCAGGGGCGGCGGCTACACTGATCGGCGTCTGGCGACACGGCCTCAGCGGGCCTTGCGCACGCCAGGCGACCGTGTCGGCGCGGTCTTGGCCGAGCCACCGTTCGCGGTGGTAAGCCCTTCGGGGCTTCCGCGCCCGGCACAGCGGGCGTGCCCCGGCTTCGGCCGGGCACGCCCTCGTCATCTGCACCTCTTCCCCGCTCGGAAGTCGGGTTTCCCCGGCGCGTCGGGACGCTGCCTCAACCAGCGGCCTTAGCGTCGAGACCGCCACGGCAAACCGTCAGGAAGGGAGTGCGGGGATGGCCGAGTCAACGTCCACCCGCGGCCAGCGGCCGCGCCGGTCGACCAGGATCAGCCAGCAGCTGGAGCGGGCCCGGCAGCGCAACGCTGATCAACTCGCCGAGCAGAAGCAGCGGGAGCTGCGCGTCGAGGACGAGCTGCGCGAGTTCATCGATGCTGGGGATGCCATCGCGACCGAGGAAGCCTCCTGCGGGGAGAAGGTCGCCGCCCTCCAGCGCAAGATCGACGAGACGCGGTCCAAGTCGCAGGAGAAGGTCGCCGGCGAGCACGCCCGGCAAGCGAGGGCAGCGCTGGCAATCCACGAGGTCGGCCGTCGCACGGTGGAGCAGGTGGCCGATCTGCTGGAGCTGCGCAGCGAGAAGGAAGCCCGCCGGTTGATCGCGGCAGGCCGCGCGACCGCCGAGCAGGAGGAGACCACCGGCAAGGCACAGGAAGAGGGCCGGGCCGCAGGCCAACCCCACGCGGATGTCGGGCAGCAGGCGACGGCGGGAGCGGTGGCCGAGGAGCCCACCGGCGCCGAGTCAGGGGAACAGCGACATCTGCGCGGGGTCGATGGTCAGCAGTACCGCCCGGACCCTGGTTTCGTCCCAGCCTCGGTCGCGGACGGCGGCCGCCAGAGCGCGTGAGCGCTCGGCGCGCTCGTGCCGCAGCAGCCCGGACCAGCGGCGGATCCACCAGCGGGGCCGTCCGCCGCCGCGGCCCCTGGCGGCCATGCGGCGCAGGTTGTCGGCCTGGGTGGACGGCCAGAGGTGCCCGACGGCCGGGTCGGGATGGGCACGCACGCAGATCGGGTTGTCACAGGCCGCGTGCTCGATGACCTGTCCGAACGCGACGGGCACGCCGAGTTGGTAGGCGACGGCGAACCGGTGGGCCTTGACCGTGCGTTCGCGGCCGTCGCGGGTGATCGAAAACGTGCCGTACCCGTCGTTGCTGATCGCTCCGGTCCAGATCGCGCAGTGTTCGTCGGGGCCGATCACGACCCGCCGGTAGAAGCGCTTTATCTCGGCGGCGTGGGCGACCGGGTCGACAACGAGCGCTTCGGTCAGCGGTGGCGCGGCCGATACCGGTTCGGGTTGGGTGGGCGGGGCTACCGGGTCGGGGAGCGGGCCGGGTGCGACCGGCTCCCCGAACAGCGGCAGCGTCTCCGGTCCGCTCACGATCTCACCTGCTGGCCGGGCGGCCGTAGCCGTACATCATCGCCCGTGCCTGGGCGGTCTCCCGGCGGAAGCCACGCACCCACAGGGTCACGATCAGCACCACCACGGCAGCCATGATCGGGAACGCCACGGCGGTGGTGGGCTCGCCCTGGGCGACGGCCGCGGCCAGCGGCAGTGTGGCCAGCCCGGCGGCGGCGAACAGCGGCCGCCGGCGGGGCACTCGCGGCGCGAGCCACCGGCGGGTGATCCAGGCGACGGCGAGCCCGGCCAGGGCTCCCAGCACCGCGAGCACGGGCACGCCGGTCAGCCAGTCGCTGCCGCGGGCGAACGCGGTGCCGGTTGCGATGTTGACCAGGCCCGCGACGGCGGCGCCCAGGAAGACGCCCAGGCCGGCGGCGCCGCAGAACCGGGCGAAGACGATGAAGCTGCGGAACCTCATGTCGATCGAGGGTACGGCACAGCGGCGACATGATCGGCCCGTGCGATGGGTGTGACGTCGGGAAACGGTGCCCGCCGGGCGGTGGAGCCTGGCAGGCCGACCGGCCTCAGACGGCCCTGCGGACATCTTCGTCATCTCCTCGAAGGGGAAGCTGGCCCGGCCGGGCACCAGGGGAAGGTGGTGCCCGGCCGGGTGAGCGGGCAGCGGCGCCGGTGGTGAGGCGGCGCGCGCCCAGCTCGGCCAGTTGGTCTCGGGGGCCGAAATCAGACCGGTGCGTCCGGTTTCCCGTCGGGCTCTCGGAGCGGGGCCGGACCGTCATCGCCGTGTTCTCCGGTGGCGGACCGTCGCCGGCGAGGCGGATACACGAGGGAGAGCCAGCAGAGCAGGCTCAGTTCCCGCCAGTAGCGGGCCGTGCGGACCAGGTGCAGGACGAGGTGGTGCATGAGCCGGGCCTTTCGGGAGGTCGCGGGCATGAAAAACGGGGCACGGCACCGAAGTGCCGTGCCCCGTGGCCGGTTGCTGCGGATCAGAAGGGCGGCCGCTCACCGGTGCCGGCGCCCGCGCCGGCCGGGGCGGACTCCCAGGGGCCGTTGTCGGCGGCCGCTCCCTGCGACCGGGTCGCCTTGTTGACCGTCGCGGTCGCGTAGCGCAGGTCGGGGCCGATCGCGTCGACCTCCAGCTCCATGACGGTGCGCTTGTCGCCTTCCTTGGTCTCGAACGACCGTTGGCGCAGGCGGCCCTGGACGATGACGCGCATCCCGCGCGTCAGGGTCTCGGCGACGTTCTCGGCCATCTGCCGCCAGATGTTGCAGCGCAGGAACAGCGCGTCGCCGTCCTTCCACTCGCCGGTCTGCCGGTCGAAGTACCTCGGGTTGTTCGCCACGGTTAGGTTGGCCACGGCCGCGCCAGACGGGGTGAAGCGCAGCTCCGGGTCGGCGGTGAGGTTGCCGACAACGGTGATCTCGGTTTCGCCAGCCATGATGTCCTCCTGTGAAGTCGGTGATTGCCAGCACCGACAACCCGCTCGCCACCTGCACCAACCCGGTTGGTGACCGGGTCCGTGCCCGAGGGGCTGTCGATCTGCGACTCCCGAATCAGGGCGTGGCTGGTGGTGCAAGGGGGCGCGTCAGCGCATCGGCGAAGCCGACGCCGAAGGCGCCCTTGCACCAGCGGACTCGTCCTGATCAGATCCGCGTAGATCGACATCCCCGGCACGGCACCCGGCCGCCCCGCCACCCATCTGCCCCTGGCTGGATCAGCGGCGTGTGCTGCGTCGCCGCGCCAGGACGGGATGCTCGGGGCGGACGGTGAACACGGCTCCGTAGCCGCCGTCGAGTTCGTCGATGACCTCGACCTCGTAGAGCTGGCCGCATGGTGTGCACATCACGAGGTGCTGGTCCTGCACGGCGTCGCCGGGCAGGCGCGCGGTGCGGTCACAGCAGGGCATTTCGGCGTCGAGCTGGCTTCGTGGAGCGGGATCGGTGTAGCGGCGGATCCTGGTACCTGGAACGAGCTGATTCGGGTCCACCGGATAGCCGGCGCTGTAGAAGGTGGTGCTGGTCATGCCAAACGGGTCCTTTCACTCGGATGTGAGTGAGCGCCGCGCGCCGGGTGGTCGGTTCTGGTGCGCGGGCAGGAAACGGGTGCGGTGCGGCGTTACCGGGTCGGGCCGGTGACGTGCCGGGGACGGTCGATGCCCCAGGCCATGCCGTCGCGGATGGTGGTGTCGGCTTCGCGTTCGGTGAATCCGTCGTGGCCGATGTGGCGCTGTGCCGCCGCCCGCAGCGCGCTGCGGGCGGTGTGCTCGTCGAGCTCGCCGCCGCCGACCAGCCGTCCCAGCCGCCCCGCGGCCCGCAGCAGGGTGTTGCGCCGGGAACCGGTGGTGGCCAGCGCGACCGCGTCGGTTTCGCCTTCCACGACCGCGGCCACGTACGCGCTGGCCCGGCCTGCCGGGAGATCGAGTTCGATCGGGTCCGGTGGAGGTGGCGGCGTCAGCGCTTCGACCAGCCACAACGGCAGCGGGGCGATCTCGGCGCGGTTCATGGCCCGGTAGTAGCCCTCCGGCCGCACCGATCCAGCGGCGACGATGTAACCGCCGGCGCCGCGGGTGTCGACCCGCCAGCCCAGCCGGGCGACCGTCGACCGCAGTTCCGGCTCTTCCGGGGCGCGGAAGTACAAGTGCAGGCCCCCGGTCGGGGTGGCCACGGTGTAGGTATCGCCGGGATAGGGCTGCCCGGCGGCCTCGGCCAGGCGGGCGAGCACGTCCCGGCCGCCCCGGGCCCTGGGCCATTCCGGCGGCGGTTCGTGCCCGTGGCCGTCGTCGAGATCAACGACGTGCAGGCCGCTGGGCCCGGTGGCGATGCCGACGTTGTAGGGCACCGAGCTCCACCAGTCGCGGATCTGGTCGTCCTCGCAGGTGGCGGCCGATTCCCAGTCGCGTAGCGCGGGCTTCTTGCTGCGGGGCCACAGCGGGAACACCGCGTGGCCGGCGTAGGACGCCTCCAGTGCGACGCGCATCAGGCGCGGTGGCGGGCTGGAGGCGCGGGGTCGGTTCGTGGCGGGACTGCTCATACTTCGGGTCCTTCCTGCGGTTGAGGATATGAGCGACATGGGGCGCGGGCGTCGCAGCAACGCCCGTCCGCGCGTTCTGGATCAGGGGCGCAGCGCGAGGCGGACGAGGTTGGCCATCCAAGGCAGCGACGGCGGGGAACTCGAGATCCCGTCCTCGGGAACGACGCCGTTGACGGTGAGCTGCCAGTAGTCACCGCGAGGCCCATAGGGGGCGCTCTCCTGGCGGGAGATCACAGTGACCAGGGCGCCGGCGTCGTCGCGGGCGATGGCGGTGACCTCGATTCCGACCGGCAGACGAGCCGGTCCTGTTTCGAGCTCGCGGTAGTTCAGGGCGACCGGCATCGCGCGCAGGCAGCGGCTGACTTCGACCAGCACGCCGCGGGCGTGATTCCACGAGCCGAACTCGCCCGCGCTGCCTGTTCGCAGGATGTTGGTGTCGACCTCGGTGGGGAGTACGTAGCTGCGGCGGTAGTCATGGAGTCCGAACATCCGCGGCGATGCGGGGCGAGGGGCGAGGGTGGTGATCATGGCGACTTCCTCGTGGTGGTGGACGTTGCGGCAGTCGGGGAAGGTGCGGGCCCGCCGTGTTGGTGGGCCCGCACAGGGTCAGTGCAGAGGTGTGGTGCCGGGCTGAGTGATGCGCGCCTGCTGCGGCGGAGCGATGGGCCGCCAGCCAGCGGCGGCGCAGGCGTGGAAGCGGCCGTCGACGGCCACGACGTCGCCGACCGACAGGGACCGGTTGCGGCGGTCGCGGTACTCGCGCGCCCGGTGGTCGACCTCGCCGAAGTCGGGGTCGTCGCCGACGTTGAACAGCTCGAACGCCCGGTCGGCCAGCTCGACGTCGGTGGTCTCGGCGGTGACGTCCGGCTCGTCGTAGGCGTAGACCTCGACCACGGCGTGCCCGGCGGTGTAGCCACCGAGCATCGCCGTGCGCTCGGCGTTGTGAAACACCCGGATCCGGGCCGGGGGACGCTGCGGGGAGAAGGCATGACGCAATGCGTGCTCCCGTTCGGCGCTGTCCTCGAAGTCCGCTTTCTCCTCGCGCGTGCAGGCGAGCAGGTGCGCCTTCGCCTTACGCAGCGCCCTCGTCTCGTCGCTGGGGGCCAGATCCGGCGCGGTCTCGGTGGCGTTGAGCAGTCGCATGGCGCGCTGCTCGTGCTCGGTTGAGGTGAGCAGGGTGTCGGTGTCGGGGGCGTGTTCGGGCAGGGTGAAACGCATGGATGGCTCCTTGCTCCTGAAGGGGGCGAAACGACAGCGCCCGCCGGAGCAGCGGTTCCGGCGGGCGTGGGACGAGAGAAGGTCAGGCGCCGAGAACGGCGTGGCCGGTGGCGACGGTCCGGCGGAAGATCACGGGAGCCGGAGCGTGGTGGTAGGTGCACTGCACCCAGTCGCCGAGGCGGTGCAGGCCGTCACGGTCGAACGGGCAGCCGCAGCCCAGGTCGCCGACGGTGGCGGCAAGCTCGGCCATCACGTCGATATCCATCCAGTTCCTCCTGATCACTCGGAATTCCTGGTACGTGGCGGGGTTGGTCGGTTCCCGCACAGCGGTGGTCAGTTCTTCTCGTCGTCCTGGTCGTCCTCGGCGGCTGCCTGCCCGGCGACAGCCGCGTGCTCACGCGGGCGCAGGCGTTCGACGAGGACGTCGAGGAAGTCGGGCAGGCGCATCAGCACGATGAACGTGAGCCCGGTCAGGAACACAGCGAGAATGGCCTCGTAAAGCGTCGACATTGGACTCCTCCTGGGCGTTGGATTCGTTGCATTTCGGGAAAGGTGAGCAGCCGGGTGACGCGGATCAGTGCATGTGCGGCTGGTCGTGGTCCGGCTGGGCGTGATGAAGCGGGCGGTCAGTCGTCGTCCTTCGGGTTGCGGGGCCGGATGCGTTCGATGACGGCTTCGAGAAGGTCTGGCAGGTGCATCAGCACCGCGAACGCGGCGCCGGACAGGAAGGCCACCGCGATGACTTCAACGGAATTCCACATAGGACTCTCCTGTGCTGGGGCGTAGCCCCCGTGGTGCCGGTGGGGCGCACTCGTCCAGGCCCCGGCGCCGGGAAAAGGGGTCAAGCCGCACGCTT
>NZ_BAAAUX010000016.1:0-39847 GCF_039534165.1 Saccharopolyspora taberi
CCAGCGCCGATGGTACTGCACTCGTTAGGGTGTGGGAGAGTAGGACACCGCCGACAATCAACATGGTGGCTGCGGCCCCAGCGAAATTGACCGCTGGGGCCGCAGCCTTTTTTGTATCCCGACCGCGCAGACTTCGGGGGCTTGGCGCACAGGCCTCGGGGGTATGGCGCGTAGGCTTCGGGGGTATGGGTGGTGTGCGGATCCTCGTTGTGCAGCCTTCCGAGATCGACCCGGTGGGGACGCTCGGGGAGTGGTTGAGCGAGGCCGGAGCGGAGCTCGACATCGTTGCTCCGGCCGTCGAACCGATTCCTGATGATCTTGGTGCTTACCAGGCCGTTGTGGTGCTCGGTGGTGAGATGAGCGCCTATGACGACGCTGAGCATCCGTGGTTGGCGCAGGTGCGGAGTCTGCTGAGCAAGGTGGTCGCGGAGCGGCTGCCGGTGCTCGCGATCTGCCTCGGTGCGCAGCTGCTCGCCGCGGCTACCGGCGGACAGGTGCGAGCGGCCCGGAAGGGGCCGGAAGCCGGCACGCTGCTGGTCGCCAAGCGGGACATCGCTGGGGAGGACCCGCTGCTCGGTGGGCTGCCGCTGACCCCGGACGTGCTTCAGTTCCACGGTGACGAGGTGACGTCCCTGCCGCCGTCGGCTCGGTTGCTGGCTTCCTCACCGAAGTGCGAGAACCAGACCTTCCGGGTCGGGGAGTGCGCTTACGGGTTGCAGTTCCACATCGAGACCACTCCGGACCGGGTCCTGGAATGGGCCGATCTGTTGCCCGAGATCGCCGAGGTCGTGCGGCCGGGGCAGCTCGAACCCGAGCACCTGGCGAGCTTCCACGACGATCTTGAAGAGACCTGGCGGCCGGTGGCCGAGCGGTTCGTCCAGCTCGCCGGAATGCCGCCGGCAGACCGTCCCACCAGCAGGTACCTTCCGCTCGTGTGACCTCGTCGGGTTGGGGCAGCGGCCGGACCGTCGAGTACTACGGTTCAGGGCATGGCCAACACCGGTGCGCCTCGTTCGGGATCCGTGCCATCGCCCGCTCGGTACGGGTTCAGCGACGTGGTGCGCGCCGAAGAGCAGTTGCGGGCAGCCGGGTGGTGGTCCGACGCCGGCCCGGCGCAGGACGCCGAGTCGGTGCTCGGGGCGCTGTCGCGCACTCCCGACCCGGATCTGGCGCTGCACTCGACCGAGCGGTTGCGGGAGGCGCTGGCCGACGAGTGGCCCGAACTCTCCGCCGAACTGCGTGCCGATGCCGGGCTGCGGGGTCGGCTCGTCGGGGTGCTGGGCACCTCCACGGCGTTGGCCGACCACCTCGTCGCTCATCCCGAGGACTGGCAGCGGCTGCGTTCGGACCGTGCGGATCCGGGGTGCCTCGACGAGTACACAGCTGTCCTGCTGCAGGCAGTCGACGCCGCCGGTGACGGTGATCCCGGGACCAACGACGGGCCGGTAGCCGGGCTGCGCGGGCGGGAAGCCGTCAGTGCGCTGCGGCGTGCTTACCGCGGTCTGCTGCTCGACGTCGCCGCGGCGGACCTGGCGCACGTCGCGGAGCCGGAGCTGGCCGCCGTCGCTTATGAGGACGTCGCCGCGAAGCTGTCCGATGTCGCCGTGGCGGCGTTGCGGGCGGCGTTGGCCGTGGCGATGGCCGAGCTGGCGCACTCCGGGGTCGACATCGCGGGCGGGTCCATGCGGCTCGCCGTGATCGCGATGGGCAAGTGCGGCGGGCACGAGCTCAACTACGTCAGCGATGTCGACGTGGTGTTCGTCGCTGCCGAGGAGTCCGACGTGGCCGGGGCGACCCGGCTGGCGAGCCAGCTGATGCGGGTGGCCGGCGCGTCCTTCTTCGAGGTCGACGCCGCGTTGCGGCCCGAGGGCAAGGCCGGGGCGCTGGTGCGGACGCTCGACGGCCACCTCAACTACTACCGCCGGTGGGCGCGGACCTGGGAGTTCCAGGCGCTGCTCAAGGCCCGGCCGGTCGCGGGCGACCGCGAGCTGGGCCAGCGGTACCTGGAGGCCGTGCAGCCGCTGGTGTGGACGGCGTCCGAGCGGGAGGGGTTCGTCTCCGACGTGCAGTCGATGCGGCGGCGGGTAGAGGACCACGTGCCGCCCGAGCTGTCCGAGCGCGAGCTGAAGCTCGGGCGCGGCGGGCTGCGTGATGTCGAGTTCGCCGTGCAGCTGTTGCAGATGGTGCACGGCAGGGGGGACGACACGCTGCGTGCTCCATCCACTGTGGATGCTTTGCGGGCGTTGGGCGAGGGCGGTTACGTCGCGCGCTCCGACGCCGCCGACCTGATGGACTCGTACCGCTTCCTGCGCGGGCTCGAACACCGGCTGCAGCTGCGCAAGCTCCGCCGCACGCACCTGTTCCCCGCGACCGACGACGCCGCGGAGCTGCACTTCCTCGCCCGCTCGGCAGGGCTTCGCTCCAGCGGGCGGCAGGGCGCGGGAGCCGTGCTGCTCAGCGAGTTCCGCAGGCACAGCAGCCGGGTCCGCCGCCTGCACGAGAAGCTGTTCTACCGGCCGCTGCTGGAAGCCGTGGCGAAGGTGCCGACCGAGGCGCTGCGGCTGACCACCGACGCCGCCGTCGCCCGCCTGGCGGCGCTGGGCTACACCTCGCCGGAAGGCGCGCTGCGCCACATCGAGGCGCTGACCTCCGGGATGTCCCGCCGCGCGAGCATCCAGGGCGCACTGCTGCCGATGCTGCTCGACCTGCTGGCCAACACCCCCGATCCCGACGGCGGGCTGCTGGCCTACCGCAAGGTGTCCGAGGCGTTGGCCGAGACGCCGTGGTACCTGCGGTTGCTGCGGGACGAGGGCGTTGTCGCCGAGCGGCTCGCCTCGCTGCTGGGCACGTCGAAGCTCGTGCCGGAGCTGCTCGTCCGGGCGCCGGAGGTGCTTCGGCTGCTGTCGGACACGCCCGCGCTCGCCGAGCGCGACCCGGCCGAGGTGGCGGTCTCGCTGCGCCGGGCGGTCGCGCGCTACTCCGAGCCGGAGCGCGCCGTGGCCGCCGCTCGTTCCTTGCGGCGGCACGAGCTGCTGCGGATCGCGTGCGCGGACCTGCTCGGGCTGATGCCGCCGCCGGAGGTGTTCCGCGCGCTGTCGAGCGTGTGGGTCGCGGTGCTGGAGGCGGCTCTCGACGTCGCGGTGCGATCGGTGTCGGGCCGTCCTGAGTGGGGCGGGGTGTCGGCGCGGATCGCGGTGATCGGGATGGGCAGGCTCGGCGGCGCGGAACTCGGGTACGGCTCCGATGCCGACGTGATGTTCGTGTGCGAGCCGGTGGAGGGCGCCGACGAGACGACCGCGGTGCGGTTCGCGACCGCCGTCGTCGAGCAGGTGCGCAAGATGCTGGGCGCGCCGAGCCAGGACCCGCCGCTGGAGGTCGATGTGGACCTGCGGCCGGAGGGGCGCCGAGGACCGCTGGTCCGGACCTTGGAGTCCTACCTCGCCTACTACCAGCGGTGGGCCGAGGTGTGGGAGGCGCAGGCGCTGCTGCGCGCCCGGCCGGTGGCCGGGGATCTGGAGCTGGGGGAGCGGTTCTGCCGCGCGGTCGATCCGATCAGGTACCCCGAAGGCGGCCTGGACGACAAGCGGATCCGCGAGATCCGGCGGATCAAGGCGCGGGTGGACTCCGAGCGGCTGCCCCGGGGCGCCGATCCCGCCACGCACACCAAGCTCGGGCGCGGGGGTCTCGCCGATGTCGAGTGGACGTTGCAGCTGCTCCAGCTCCGCCACGGCGGCGAGCACCCGGACCTGCGCACGACGTCGACCGTCGACGGGCTGACCGCCGCCGCGCGGCTCGGCGTGCTCGAAGCGCAGGAGTCCGCTGAGCTCATCGAGGCGTGGACGCTGGCGATGCGGGCGCGCAACGCGGTGATGCTGGTGCGCGGCAAGGCGGGCGACCAGCTCCCGAAGCAGACCAGGGAGCTCAGCGCCTTCGCCGCCGCACTCGGTTATCCGGTCGGGACCGACACCGGCGCGGTCGTCGACGACTACCTGCGGGTCACCCGGCACGCGCGCGCGGTGGTGGAGCGGGCGTTCTACGAGTACTGACCGCGAAATCGCCCGTGCGGTCCAATGTGGAGTCGGAAACGGCCCTGTCTGCCCCGGCGCCACCCGACGTAGGCTGCCCGGGTGGTGGATCTGATCAGGCAGGCGGAAGAGGGCGATCACGCCCGGATCGTCGACTCCATCGGCACCTGGTGGTCGGACTCGCGCAGTCCGGCGGCGGCGCGCGAACTGGCGCTGCTGGTGCCGCGGCTGTTCCTCCAGCACTTCGGCAGCACCAGCTTCGTGGTCGAACGGGACAGCCGGTTCCTCGGTTTCCTGGTCGGGTTCCTGTCCTACGACCGCCCGGACGACGCCTACATCCACTTCGTCGGCGTTGATCCGGCGCAGCGGCGCGGCGGGGTCGCGCGCCGGCTGTACAAGGCATTCTTCGACATGGTGCGCCAGGAGGGCCGCAGCCGCGTCGAATGCATCACCTCGCCCGCCAACACCGGTTCGATCGCATTCCACCGGAGAATGGGATTCGAACTCGTGCCGGGGGACAAGGAAATCGACGGCGTTCCGGTGCACAGCGACTACGACGCGCAGGGCCATGATCGGGTGTGCTTCGTGCGGGAGCTGTGAATTCGCCCCGGGGCGGATCGCAGGGCGGGAAACCGTCGCCGTCACCGCGAGCGGTATATGACGTGAGCAGCGATATCGGCGAATGAGAGGCCGGGGGCCCGCGCGGCTGGGCCAGGTGGGCGACCAGCCGCGCCGTCCTCGCGGTCGAGCCGGGGCGGCGTGCTCGGCCGGACGCTGGTCCGTTCGGCAGACCCGGCGGCAGGCATTCGGCAGACATCGCGGTCGCCGCGCGGGCATTTCGCCGGTGCTGATCGGCATCGCCACTGAATTCCGGGAGTCCGCAAAGGAATTACCGGCCGGTTCGTGGCCCGTTCGGACGCTCACAACGCGCCTGCCGCGCGGGTAGCCTGCCTGTGGGGGTTATCCGTTCGACCACTGCGCGATCCGAATGGGAGTGCGCGTGTCCGAGAATTTCGAGTTGCTCGTCGACCGCCAGGCTCTGCACGGGGACGGCCCGCTGTGGATGCCGACGCTCAATTGCGTGTACTGGGTGGACATCCTGCGACGGGAATTGCACACCTACCACCGGGATTCCGGTGCCGACGAGGTCCAGGTGCTGCCCGGGGTGGTGACCGCGCTCGCCGCGACCCGCAGCGGTCAGCTGATCGCCGCGGCCGACCGCGGGTTCGCGCGGCTGTACCCGGGCCGGGCGGCGCTGGATCCGGTGACCGAAGTGCACAACGGCGACCGGATGAACGGCGGCACCTGCGATCCGGCGGGCCGGTTCGTGGCGGGCACGCTCACCTGGTCGCGGGACGGGCAGCGCAGCACCCTGTACGTGCTCGACGGGGAGCGGACCCGGCCGATCGTCGACGGGCCTGCCGCGTCCAGCGGGCTCGCGTGGAGCCCCGACGGCAGGCGGATGTACCTGGTGGACACCGCGCTGCGGACCATCTGGCTCTACGACTACGACGTGGAGCACGCGCAGGCGCGGGCCGGGCGCCGCTGGGTCGTGTGCTCGGAGTCGGAGGGCAGGCCGGAGGGGATCGCGGTGGACGCCGACGGCGGCGTCTGGGTCGCGATGCACTGGACCGGCCGGATCCACCGCTACGGGGCGGGCGGCGACCTGGAGACCGTGCTGTGGGCGCCGACGCGCAGGATCACCGGTCTCGCCTTCGGCGGGCCCCGGCTGGACGAGATGTACGTGACCTCCGCCTGCTTCGGCTACGACGAGCGGGCCCTGGCAGGCGACCCGTACGCGGGCGCGCTGTTCCGCTTCCGGCCCGGGACCTCCGGCCGGGTGCCCGCGCCGTGGAACGGGCTGTGAGTCAGCGCTGGGTGAACGGCCGGAGCAGGTTCTCCCAGCCGCGCACGAGCTGGTCGTACTCGTCGCCGCAGTTCGCGGCGCGGTCCTCGGGCAGCTCGCCGCTGTCGACGAGGTAGCCGAACCGCTCGTCGTCGCTGCCGTAGAGGTAGCAGAGGTGGTTGGTGTAGCGCTGGATGTCCAGCGAGTGCGGGTCGTCGAAGGCCAGGTCCTCGGGCGCGGTGCTCTGCGCGGTGAGGCGGTAGGACTCGGCGGCGCTGAGCACCAGGTCCGGGCCGCCGCGGGTGTTGTTGATCAGCCAGTAGGACGCGAGCTGGTCGGCGACGTCCTCCTCGCGGCCGGTGAACGGCAGGTCGAGCACGTCGATCAGCGCGTGCGCCAGCTCGTGCACGTAGGTTTCCGCGACAGTGCCGAGCACATCGCGGTTCACCTCGTCGGCGGGCTCGCCGCCGGCGGAGAAGGAGGTCCGGAACTCGTCGACCAGCTCGTAGCAGAGCTCGATCCGGTGCAGCTCGGGGTCGTAGTAGGCGTTGGACTCCCCGCACTCCATCGCGACGATCGGGATGTCGGTGGGGACCAGGATGCGGTCGTCGACGTCGGCGGCCAGCTCCTCCAGGACACCGCTGCGCTGGAGCAGGTCGCGGGCGCCGGTGAAGGTGGGCGCGTCCTCGTAGGTGACGGGGAACCGGCCTTCGCCTGCCGGAACGGGGGTGGGGGTCGGGAGCACCGAGGTGCACGCGGTCAACAGCAGCAGCACCGGCGCGGCAAGCGCGAACAGACGCAATGCCCGGACCCTCCGCTGAAACGAATGATGTTCGTGATTTTAGCGGGGCGGGCGCGGGCGGAGTGCCGGAAAGCCGAAAGCCCGGCGGCACCAGTCGGTGCCGCCGGGCCTTCCGGGGACGTTCAGCCGATCACACGTCGAAGTACAGCGCGAACTCGTGCGGGTGCGGGCGCAGGCGGATCGGGTCGATCTCGTTCTCCCGCTTGAGGCTGATCCAGGTCTCGATCAGGTCCTCGGTGAACACGCCACCCTCGAGCAGGTAGTCGTGGTCGGCCTCCAGGCGGTCGATGACCTTGGACAGGCTGTCCGGCACCTGCGGGACGTTCTTGGCCTCCTCCGGCGGAAGCTCGTAGAGGTCCTTGTCGATCGGCTCGGCGGGCTCGATCTTGTTCTTGATGCCGTCCAGACCGGCCATCAGCATCGCGGCGAAGGCCAGGTACGGGTTGCCCGACGGGTCCGGGCAGCGGAACTCGACGCGCTTGGCCTTCGGGTTCGAGCCGGTGATCGGGATCCGCATGCAGGCCGAGCGGTTGCGCTGCGAGTAGACCAGGTTCACCGGGGCCTCGAAGCCCGGCACCAGGCGGTGGTAGGAGTTCACCGTCGGGTTGGTGAAGGCCAGCAGGCTCGGCGCGTGGTGCAGGATGCCGCCGATGTAGTGGCGGGCCGTGTCCGACAGGCCGGCGTAACCGGACTCGTCGTGGAACAGCGGGCTGCCGTCCTGCCACAGCGACTGGTGGCAGTGCATGCCGGAACCGTTGTCGCCCAGCAGCGGCTTGGGCATGAAGGTCGCGGTCTTGCCGTTCTGCCAGGCGGTGTTCTTCACGATGTACTTGAACAGCTGCAGGTCGTCAGCCGCGTGCAGCATCGTGTTGAACTTGTAGTTGATCTCGGCCTGGCCGCCGGTGCCGACCTCGTGGTGGGCGCGCTCGACGGTGAAGCCGGAGGCGATGAGCTGCTGGACCATCTGGTCGCGCAGGTCGGCGAAGTGGTCGTACGGGGAGACCGGGAAGTAGCCGCCCTTCATCCGGGTCTTGTAACCCCGGTTGCCGCCCTCCTCGTCGCGGCCGGTGTTCCACCAGCCCTCGATCGAGTCGACCTCGGCGAAGGACTTGTTCGCGGCCTCGCCGAACTTGACCGAGTCGAAGATGTAGAACTCGGCCTCGGCGCCGAAGAACGCGGTGTCGGCGATGCCGGACTCGGCCAGGTACTGCTCGGCCTTGCGCGCGATGTTGCGCGGGTCGCGGCTGTAGGGCTCCAACGTGAACGGGTCGTGCACGAAGAAGTTGAGGATCAGCGTCTTCTCGGCGCGGAACGGGTCGAGCCGGGCGGTGTAGGGGTCGGGCAGCAGCAGCATGTCCGACTCGTGGATCGACTGGAAACCGCGGACCGACGAGCCGTCGAAGGCGAGGCCCTCGGTGAAGGCGTCCTGGTCGAAGGCCGCAGCCGGCACCGTGAAGTGCTGCATGACGCCCGGCAGATCGCAGAACCGGACATCGACGAACTTCACGTCCTCGTCGGAGATGAAGCGCAGGACCTCGTCTGGATTCTTGAACACCCTCGGTGGCTCCTTCACGCACTCGTACAGCTCACCGACGAGGAGCTGCCCGCCGGCTCGACAGGGACGGTATGTCGGCAGTGTTGCCCGGTCGTCACCCTTGTGTTTCGCCGGCGTTAACTGGTCGCTGAAGCGGGGGAACCGGTTGCTCCACCGGGCCGTACCCTGGTTGCCGTGGGTAGATTGACCGGTTCCTGGCTGAACGGCCCGAGAGCCGCCCGGGACAACGATAGCGATGACGCCCCGCGCTGGCGCGGTGAGCGGCTGGGACTCCCGGAGAGCGGGCCTGGCTCGGCCGCGCCGGTGGGCAGGCGCATCCTGGCGTTCCTCGTCGACATCACGCTTGCCGCGCTGGTGACCTGGGCTTTCACCGCGCCCGCGCCGCCGGGCAACTGGAGCCTGCTGGGCTGGTTCGTGATCACCGTGGTGCCGGTGAGCTTCTTCGGCGTGACGCCGGGGATGGTGCTGCTGCGGATCTGGGTCGCGCGGGTCGACGGCAGCTCGATGGTCGGGCCGTGGCGGGCCGTGGTGCGCTGCGTGCTGACGTTCCTGATCATCCCGGCCGTCGTGTGGAACCTCGACGGGCGTTCGTGGCACGACCGCATCACCAAAACGCTGGTCTTGCGCCGCTGAAGGTTTGGCACTTGCGCGGCGGGGACCTGACAAAAGCGAAGCGCCCCGCCGGATCTGGCGGGGCGCCCTCGCGTTCGCTGGTTACTTCGCGCGTCGCATGGCCCGCTGGACGTTGCGCATCTTCGCGCCCTGCGGCATCGGGCCCTTGGGCAGCGCGTTGCCGCGGTTGGCCAGGGCCGCCAGCCGGTTCTCCAGGGCGTCGATCTGGCCGGCGTTGATGTTGCGGGGCAGCTTCATCAGGTGCGTCTGGAGCTTGCGCAGCGGGACCTGGCCCTCCTCGGTGCCGACCACGACCTCGTAGATCGGGGTGTCACCGACGAGCCGGGAGATCCGCTTCTTCTCCTGCGACATCAGCGACTTCAGCCGCTGCGGCGCGCCCTCGCCGACCAGCACCACGCCCGGCTTGCCGATCAGCCGGTGCACCGCGTCGAGCTGGGTGGTCCCGGCGACTGCCTGGGAGAGGTTCCACTTGCCCCGCAGGTTCTCCAGCGCCCAGCCCGCGGCGCCCGGCTGGCCGTCCGCCTTGCGGTAGACGGTGGCCTGCACCCGGCGGCCGAAGATGATCACCGCGCCGAGCAGGCCCAGGGCGATGCCGACGGGCAGGAACATCCACTGCAGGCTCCAGATCATGCCCAGCAGGAACACCACGGCCGCGACCACCACGAAGGTGCCCAGCATCAGCGGCAGGAGGAGCTTGTCCTCCCGGCGCTGCATCTTGAACGCCTCGAAGATCTGCTTGACGCGGCCTCGCGAAGCCTCGCGTCGTTGTTTGGCCGCCGCTTTCTTGGCGGCCTTGTCCTGCTTGGCCATGGTTCTCAGGATACGGCGGGGCCCGGGAGCTGTGGAGGTACGGTCCCGACTTCGGCTTCCCGCCGCCACGACCGGGCCCGGGCCGCGACCCCGCAGGACCGCGGCCCGCGGCCGGTCAGCGGGACAGCAGGCTGCTGGCCTCCTGCGCGGCGGTGCCCGCCTGCGCGAGGTGCGCGAGGTTGGCGGGCAGCGGCATGCCGCGGTGCTCGGTGGCCTTCGCGTAGAGCCGGCCCGCGCGGTAGCTCGACCGCACCAGCGGACCGGCCATGACGCCGGGGAAGCCCAGCTCCTCGGCGGTCCTGGTGTGCTCGACGAACTCCTCTGGCTTGACCCACCGGTCCACCGGGTGGTGCCGGGGGCTGGGCCGCAGGTACTGGGTGATGGTGACGATGTCGCAGCCCGCCTCGCGCAGCTCGCGCAGCGCCTCACCGACCTCGTCGGGGGTCTCGCCCATGCCGAGGATGAGGTTGGACTTGGTGACCAGCCCGTCCTCCCTGGCCAGCGTGATGACCTCCAGCGACCGCTCGTAGCGGAAGCCGGGCCGGATCCGCTTGAAGATCCGGGGCACGGTCTCGACGTTGTGGGCCAGGACCTCCGGGCGGGAGCCGAAGACCTCGGCGAGCTGGTCGCGGTCGGCGTTGAAGTCCGGGATCAGCAGCTCGACGCCGGTGCCCGGGTTGAGGGAGTGGATCTGCCGGACGGTCTCGGCGTAGAGCCAGGCGCCGCCGTCCTCGAGGTCGTCGCGGGCCACGCCGGTGACCGTCGAGTAGCGCAGGCCCATGGCCTGCACGCTCTCGGCGACCTTGCGGGGCTCGCTGGTGTCGAGGGTGGCGGGCTTGCCGGTGTCGATCTGGCAGAAGTCGCAGCGGCGGGTGCACTGGTCACCCCCGATGAGGAAGGTCGCCTCGCGGTCCTCCCAGCACTCGAAGATGTTCGGGCAGCCCGCCTCCTCGCAGACGGTGTGCAGTCCCTCGCGTTTCACCAGGGCCTTGAGCTCCTGGTACTCCGGGCCCATCCGGGCACGGGTCTTGATCCACGAGGGCTTCTTCTCGATCGGGGTCTGACTGTTGCGTACTTCGAGCCGCAACAGCTTCCGCCCCTCCGGCGCCGCAGTCACGCTGACAGGCTACGCCCCCGCCCGCGGTGGGCCGAAACCGTGATCGTCGTCACAGCTGGTCAGGCGGGGTCCGGGGAAACTCCGGTGAGTTCCGCGGTGACCTCCCACAGCCGCCGCGCGGTGCGCTCGTCGCGGGCGGCGCGGCTGATCCCGGCGCGCGCCGGGTGGCCGCGCATTTCGCGGAAGCCGTCCGGTCCGATGTACTGGCCGCCGCTGACGCCCGGTGCCGTCGCCGAGTGCAGCTGCGGCAGGGCGCCCTGGTCGGCGGGCTGGGTGACCAGACCGACGGCCCGCCCGACGGCGTTGCTGACCAGCGGCGGCAGCGAGCGGGTCCGCGCGGAGTTCGCGGTGAGCTCGGTGTTGGAGACACCGGGGTGGGCGGCGACGCTGGTGATGTCGAGCCGGGCCGCGCGCAGGCGGCGGTCGAGTTCGAGGGTGAACAGCAGGTTGGCCAGCTTGGCCTGGCAGTAGCTGCGGACCGGCTGGTACCGGCGGCGGTCGAAGTTGAGGTCGTCGACGTCGACGGTGCCGTAGGCGTGCGCGAGGCTGGACAGCGTGACCACGCGCGCGCCCGCGCGCTCGCGCAGGGCGGGCATCAGCAGCCAGGTCAGCGCGGCGTGGCCGAGGTGGTTGGTGCCGATCTGGAGCTCGAAGCCGTCAGCGGTGGTGCGCTTGGGAGTCGCCATGACCCCGGCGTTGTTCATCAGGACGTCGAGGCCGTCGCCGGTGCGGTCGCGGACCTCGGCGGCGGCCTTGCGCACCGAGGCGAGGTCGGCGAGGTCGAGTTCGACGAGTTCGGGCTCGACCGCGGCGCTCGCGGCGACCTCCGCCTGGGTCGCCCGGCCGCGCTCGGGGCTGCGGCAGGCGAGCAACACCCGCGCGCCCTTCGCGGCGAGGGCCTGCGCGCTGCGCAGGCCCAGGCCGGAGTTCGCCCCGGTGATCAGCACGGTGCGGCCGGACTGGTCCGGGATGTCAGCGGTGGTCCACTTGGCCATGCCCGACATCCTGGCCCGCTGACCCGGCGCGGAGGAAGGGGAGGCGCGCGGTTGTTCAGCGAGCGGTAACCGGAGTGAGCGCCTGCGTCGCGTTGACCGCGTCCGCGACCGAAGCAGCGCTGGCTGGCAGCAGCGGGAGCCGGACGTCCGGAGTGGGGATGTGGCCCTGCGCGTGCAGAACGCCCTTGAGCACGGTCGGGCTCGGCTCGGCGAACAGCGTCTTCGACAGTGCCGCCAGGGCGTTGCCGAGGCCGCGGGCCCGCTCGACGTCACCGTTGCGCCAGGCGGTAGCCAGGTCCACGAACGCCGCGGTGTGCAGGTGCGCGGAGGCGAGGATGGCGCCGTGGCCGCCGAGGGCGAGCACCGCAGGGGCGAACACATCGTCCCCGCACAGCACGGCGAAGTCGTGCGGGGGAGCGGCGAGCAGTTCGACGGTGTCCTGGTCGATGCCGCCGACCGCGTGCTTGACGCCCACGACCCCGGGGATCTCGGCGAGGCCGCGCAGCGTCGCCGCGCTCACCGACTGACCCGTGCGGTACGGGATGTTGTAGACGATCAGCGGCACCGGGCTCTCGGCCGCGAGCGCGCGGAAGTGCGCCAGGACTCCGGCCTCCGACGGGCGGACGAAGTGCGGCACCGCGACCAGCGCCGCGTCGGCGCGCACCGAGCGGAGGCTGTCGGCCGAGGAGCGGGTGTTGTTGGTGCCCGCACCGACGATCAGGGTCGCGCCCCGCTCGCGGCACGCGCTCGCGCAGATCTCGACGACCCGGCGCCGCTCGTCGTCGTCCAGCGCGCTCGGCTCGCCGGTCGTGCCGAGCGCCACGAGCCCCGCCGCACCCTTGTCCAGCGCCGAGTGCGCGAGCGCTTCGAGCGCGTCCGCGGCGACGCTCCCGTCGGGCGCGAACGGAGTGATCAGGGGGACGTGGATTCCGGCGAGCCTCATGGTTTCAGCCTGTCGGAGCCGCCAGTGCAGGTCCAGTTCGCGTTTGTGCATCGAACGTTAAGCTGAACTGATGCTCGACGTCCGGCGCCTGCGCCTGCTCCGCGAACTCGCCCACCGCGGCACCATCGCCGCCGTCGCCGACGCGCTGGCGTTCACGCCCTCGGCGGTGTCGCAGCAGCTGGCCGTGCTGGAGCGCGAGGCCGGGGTGGCCCTGCTCGAACGCAACGGGCGCAAGGTCGTGCTGACCCCGACCGGGCGCGATCTGGTGGCCCGCGCCGAGGAGGTGCTGGAGATCCTCGAACGCGCCTCGGCCGACCTCGCGGGCGCCCGCAGGGGGCTGGCCGGGCCGCTGCGGATCGGGACGTTCCCCTCGGCCGCCCGCACGCTGGTGCCGTCCGCGCTGACGATGCTGGCCCGCGAGCACCCCGGGCTGGAACCGATGATCGAGGAGATCGACCCGGCCCAGGTTGCCGACGCCCTGCGCGGCCGGGAACTCGACGTCGCGCTGGAGCACGACTACGACTTCGCGCCCTCCGAACCGGACGAGGGACTCGGCAGCGAGCCGCTGATGGAGGAGCGGCTGTACCTGGCCGCGCCGAAGGGGTGGAAGGGCGAGGCGGAGCACGATCCGATCCGCCGCTGGCGCAACGCGCCGTGGATCGTCGCCCCGCCGGACATGCTCTGCCACAGCATGGTGGTCCGCGCGTGCCAGGTAGCCGGGTTCGCCCCGCGCATCCGCCACCACATCGACGACTTCGCGGTGGTGCTCGGGTTCGTCGCCATCGGGCAGGGCGTCGCGATCGTGCCCCGGCTCGGGGTCGTCGACACCCCGCCCGAGGTGGCGCTGACGGAGCTGCCGATGAAGCGCCGCACCTGGGTGTCGTTCCGCCGGGGCGCCAGCGGGCATCCGGCCGTGGGAGCGTTCGTGTCGGCGCTGCGCGCGGTGGTCAGCTGAGCTCGTGCGCCGCCGGTCGGTGGTGGACGTACTCGATCACGCTGCCGTCCGGGTGCCGCACGGTGAAGCCCTCGCCGACGGGCGCCCGGAACGGCTCCTGGACGAACTCGGCGCCCTGCGCCCGGAAGAACTCGACGTACGGCCAGATGTCGGCGACCAGCTGCGTGCCGACGGTCGCGCGGAACGGAGCCAGCGACTCGTCGGTGCCCGCGATGATCAGGAACCCGCCGACCGCGGTCAGCGCGAGGTCCTTCTCCGGGTACGGCATGTGCATGTCGCGCTCGACGCCGAGCAGCCGCTCGTACCAGGCGGTGGTGGTCTCCAGCTCGTCGGCGCCGACGAACACGCGGATGAAGGTGCGGGGTTCGGCCAGCTGGGAGGAATCGTCGCTGCGCCGCCAGAGTTGATCGGTCATGGCGGTCAGCCTCGCCCCGGGCGGCGTTCCGGGGCAGTTCCGCGGTTGTGCTGTGAGTAGGAGTAACAGGATGGACACCCGTCGCGAGCTCGGTGCGTTCCTGCGGGCCGCGCGTGAGCAGGTCGCGCCCGTGGAGCTGGGGCTGCCCGACACCGGGCGCCGGCGCACTCCGGGGCTGCGGCGCGAGGAGGTCGCGGCGGCCTCGGGCATCGGCCTGGCCTGGTACACGTGGCTGGAGCAGGGCCGGGTCAGCACTTCGCGGCAGGTGCTGGAGTCGGTGGCGCGCACGCTGAAGCTCGGGCCGGACGCGCGCACGCAGCTGCTCGCGCTCGGCGGGTTCACCTCGGCCGGGGAGCCGGAGGCCGATCGGATCGCCGAGCTCCGCCCGCTGCTGGCGAGCTGGCCGCACAGCCCGGCGCTGCTGCTGGACCACAGCTTCGACGTGCACGCGGCCAACGACGCCTACCGGGTCGTCTGGCCGGAGCCGGGCGAGAACCTGCTGCTGCACCTGGCGACCAGCGAGGCGGCGGGCGAGCGGCTGGGCTCGGGGGAGCTGCTGTACCAGCTGTTTCTGCGGTTCCGGATGCAGGCCGACCGCAGGGGTGCCGATCCGCGGGTGCGCCGGGTCTTCGACGACCTGCGGAGGCTGCGCCCGGACCTGGGTCACTGGTGGGCCTGCCGCGGTGTCCCGGAGACGCAGGTCTGGGAGTCCGACGTGCTCGTGCCGGACGGTCCGCGGCTGCGGTTCGCCTTCAGCCTCCTGCTGCCCGGCGGGGCATCGGCCGCGGCGCTGCTGGTGCAGGCCCCGGCCGATGCCGGGACGGCGGAGTGGATGCGGCTCAGCTGCTCGTGAGCAGGTCCCGGTCCGGGGTTCCCCGCAGCAGGCGGAGGAAGGCCGCGCCGACGCGGGCGATGTCGTCGGCGGGTTCGGTGTGGTCGGCCAGACCGGTGGCCAGCGCCAGCAGCCGCTGCTCGCGCTCCAGCGCGCCGCGCAGCCCGGGCTCGTCCAGGTGCTTGTCGAGGACCGCGCGCAGCACCGGGTTGCGGGTCGCCGTGGTCCGCCATGCGGCGGTGACGGCCTCGACGCGGTCGCCGTGCGGGTCGTCCTCGACCTCCGACAGCGCGACCCCGATGCGACCGGTGATCAGCTGGAGCCACTTGTGCTGCAGGGCGGGGACGAGGTCGTCGGTGTCGGCGAAGACCGCGCGGGCCCGGGGGACGGCCTGCGGGTCGAGGCGGTCGCCGGGGTGCGCCTCGGCGTGGTCGAGCACGGCCTGGATCGCGTGCTGCCGCTGGTAGAAGTCGTTCCAACTCATGGTGCTTCCTCCCGCTGGCGTCGTGCGGTGGGTCCATGTGACGCTCGGCATACCTCGGGTGTGCGGCATACCGAGAGTATGTGAGTACGAAGGTACCACGAGTCCGTACCAACGGTATGTCCTAAGGTTGTGAGCATGGCTACAGCTCGATCACGTCGGGTGGAGTACTCGGAGTCCACCCGGCAGGCACTGGTGGACTCAGCGGTCGAGCTGTTCACCGAACGCGGCTACGGCGGCACCTCGCTGGACGAGATCGCCCGCAGCGCCCGGGTCACCAAGGGAGCGCTCTACCACCACTTCGGCGGCAAACAGGCGGTCTTCGAGGCGGCCTTCGACCAGGTCCAGGCCGACATCGTCGGCCGGATCGCGGCGGTGATCGCCGAGCCGAGCGATCCGTGGACCATGATGCGGGCCGGGCTCAACGCGTTCCTGGAGGTCTGCCTGGAGCCCACCTACCAGCGGATCGTGGTCCGCGAGGGCGCCGCGGTCATGGGCTGGGAGGTCTGGCGGGACAGGGAGGAGCGCACGACCTTCGGGGTGCTGCGCACCGTGGTCGGCCAGCTGATCGCCGAGGGCGAGATCGAGCCGCTGCCGCTGGACTCGCTGTCCCGGGTGATCTTCGGCGGCATGTCCGCCGGCGCGACGGCCATCGCAGCCTCGTCCGACCCCCGGCGGACCAGCGCCGAGGTCGGCCGCTGCATGGAACGGCTGCTGGAAGGACTCCGCGTGTCCTGATCCACCGGCGCTAACCTCGGGGCGTGACCGAGGAATTCAAGCTCAGGATCTTCACCGAACCGCAGCAGGGCGCGACCTACGACGACCTGCTGCGGGTCGCCAGGACCGCCGAAGCTGCGGGCTACGACGCCTTCTTCCGCTCCGACCACTACCTGAAGATGGGCTCG
Source organism: Saccharopolyspora taberi (assembly GCF_039534165.1). Classification (NCBI taxonomy): domain Bacteria; kingdom Bacillati; phylum Actinomycetota; class Actinomycetes; order Pseudonocardiales; family Pseudonocardiaceae; genus Saccharopolyspora; species Saccharopolyspora taberi. The sequence continues at coordinate 16,315 of NZ_BAAAUX010000016.1, forward strand.
GTGACCGGCGAACCCGGCCCCACCGACGCCTGGATCACCCTCGCCGGTCTGGCCCGCGAGACCTCCCGGCTGCGGCTGGGCACGCTGATGACCGCGGGCACCTTCCGGCTGCCCGGGCCGCTGGCCATCGCGGTCGCCCAGGTCGACCAGATGTCGGGCGGCCGGGTCGAGCTCGGGCTCGGCAGCGGCTGGTACGCCGACGAGCACACCGCCTACGGCATCCCGTTCCCGTCGCTGAAGGAGCGGTTCGACCGCTACGCCGAGCAGCTGGCGATCGTCACCGGCCTGTGGGCCGCCGAGCCGGGCGAGCCGTTCGCCTTCGACGGCGAGTACTACCAGCTGGCCGACTCGCCCGCGCTGCCCAAGCCGGTGCAGCGGCCGGGGCCGCCGGTGCTGATCGGCGGGGTCGGCAAGAAGCGGACCCCGGAGCTGGCCGCGCGCTACGCCAGCGAGTTCAACCTGCCGTTCGTCGACGCCGACACCGCCGCCGCGCAGTTCGAGCGGGTCGACGCGGCGTGCGCGGCGATCGGCCGCGAGCCGGGCGAGATCGTGCGCTCGGCGGCGCTGGTGCTGTGCGCCGGCAAGGACGACGCCGAGATCGCCCGCCGGGCCGGGGCGATCGGGCGGGAGGTCGAGGAGCTGCGCACCAACGGGCTGGCCGGGACCCCTGCCGAGGTGGTGGACCGGATCGGGGCCTGGCGCGAGCGGACCGGGATCACCCGGCTCTACCTCCAGGTCCTGGACCTCGACGACCTGGACCACCTGGAGCTGGTGGCGTCCTCGGTCGCCCCGCAGCTGGGCTGAGGTTCCGCCACCCGCACCGCCAAGCAAACCGACCTGAAGCCCCTCGCTTCACCCGCGGAGCTGGCCTGCGATGTCGGAGGCCGCGGTGAGCAGGACGAGCGCGGGAACGACCGCCTGCGGGCGCAGGCGGTACGAACCGCGCTTGTCCTGCTCGACCAGACCGCACGCGGTGAGGCTCTTGAGGTGGTGGTACAGCTGCCCGGTGGAGCCGAGCCCGGCCGCGGCCTGCAGTGCCGCCGCGTTCTGGGCGCCCTCCCCGGCCAGCAGCCGGACCACCGCCGCCCGCGCCGGGTGCCCGAGCGCGGCGAGCACGTCGGTGCGCGGGCCGTCGTCCAGCTCCATCACCCGCGCGGGGTCGGCGTGGATCGTCCACTCCAGCTCCGCGGGCTCGACGAGCCTGCCCCCGTACTCCACGACGTTGCCGCTGGGTTCCGCCGCGCTCGCGCGCTCGCGCCCCTCCAGCGCGGCGACGCGCCGTTCGAGTTCGGCGATCCGGTCGAGGACGTCATCCGATGGCGAGGTCACCGGACGAGCTTGCCTCAGCCGCGCAACGCCCGTGCGAGCCGGTCCCGCCAGGCCGGGTCCAGGATCGCCATGAGCAGCACTCCCGCCGGATCGCCCTTGGCCACCTGGTCGGGGCCGATGTCGCCGTGCGCGACCAGCCCGCCGAAGCCGACGCCGCCGTCCTCGCGCCGCACCGACAGGCCGCAGGTCAGGATGCCGGGCAGGCTGCCGCCCTTGTTGCCGATGCCGATCACGCCCGGCGGCAGGTGGCCCTGCAGGGGCCGTTCCAGGACCTCCCGCGCGATGCCCGCGGCCTTCGACCGGCCGGTGGCGATGGCGCGGTGGATCGCCGCCAACGACGACGCCGGGGCGGCCATCGTGCCGTCGCCCCAGGCGCACTGCGCATCCCACGGCGGCAGCGGCTGCGTGGTCAGCCGCTCCAGGGTCCGCGCGCGCAGTGCGGGATCGTCGCGGTAGCGGCGTTCGAGGCGGAAGCCGAGCCTGCGCCGCAGCGGGGCCGGGGCCCAGGCCGGGGGAGCGTGCTCGGGCAGCGCGAGGAACAGGTACTCCGCGCACAGCGAGCGCAGGTCCGGATCCGGCCAGCCGCCATTCCGCGCCGCGCGGACCAGCGCGGGCAGGCCGAGCCGGTCGCGGAGGAAGTCCGGGGCGGCGCTGTCGCTGAAGCGGATCATGGCGTCGACCATCTGCTCCAGCGCGACCCGGTGCTCGGGGTCGGCCGCATGCAGGCCGGTCGGGTCGGTCGGGATGCCGAGCCTGCCCAGCGCGGCGACGTGCGCGCCGCCGTCGGTGGGCACGTAGTAGCGCTCCCAGTCGCCGACCCGCACCTGCTCGGCGGGGTCGAGGCGCCCCTCGGCCACCGCCTCCGCGTAGGCGGCCAGGTGCACGACCTTGATCGACGACGCCAGCGGCTGGGCCGCGTGGGCCCGGTGCGCCAGCACGCCGCCGCGGCCGTCGTCGATGACCAGGCCGAGCCCCTCCCGGTGTGCGCTGATCCAGTTCAGCCAGCCCTCGGGCGTCGACAGGTCGGGGGCCGGTTGTGCCGTCGCCGGGGTCGCGAGTGCGAGCGCGGGCACCGCCGCCGCGGCGGTTGCGAGCAGGGTGCGGCGGGATACGGGCATGTTCCACTCCTCCAGTAGTCCGTAATTCCGGAATACTAGAGGAGTGGAGTCCGGGTTGTCAGCGCAGTGCCGGATCCAGCGCGAGCCGTGCGCCCGCCACCGCGGGCTCGGAGCGCGAGATGTCGTGGTCGGAGACCGGCAGCACGCCGTCGACCGCGTCCAGCACGGCCTGTCGGACCAGCGGCAGCGCGTCGGCGACCGTGATCTCCCGGCCCGCCTCGCGGGACAGCGTGGTCACCCCGGCGTCCCGGATGCCGCACGGCACGATCCGGTCCCACACCGACATGTCGGAATTGCAGTTGAGCTCCAGGCCGTGCATGGTCACGCCCTGCTGCACGCGGATGCCGATCGCGGCGATCTTGCGCTCCGGGGCGCCGTCGCCCGCGGGCAGCCACACGCCGCTGCGGCCCTCGACCCGGCCGGCCTCCAGCCCGAACTGCGCGCAGACGTGGATCAGGGCCTCCTCCAGCCGCCGCACGTAGTCCACGACGTCGATCGGGTCGGACAGCTGCAGGATCGGGTAGCCGACGATCTGCCCCGGCCCGTGCCAGGTGATCTTCCCGCCGCGGTCGACGTCGATGACCGGCGTGCCGTCGTGCGGCCGGTCCTCCGGCGAGGTGCGCTTCCCGGCGGTGTAGACCGACGGGTGCTCCAGCAGCAGCAGGGTGTCGCCGTTGTCACCGGTAGCGCGGCCACCGGCCAGCTCCCGCTGCAGGTCCCAAGCGGACAGGTAGTCGATCGTTCCCAACTCGCGCACCTCGACCGGGTCGGACGAGGCACGGCATGAAATCTCGGCACGAGTCACGCGGCCAGGCTACGCCCGGCTTCCAGCAGGCGACACGGCCGCCGCCAGCGCCGCTCCCACCGACGGGTGCTGGAACGTGAAGCCGTTGGCCTCCAGCACGGTCGGCAGCGCCCGTTGCCCGGTGAGCACGTTCTCCGCGGCCTCGCCCAGCGCCGCGCGGAGCACGAACCCCGGCACGATCCACGGCGCCGGGCGCCCCATCGCCTCGCCCAGCGCGCGGGTGAACTCCGCGTTGGTCACCGGCGCGGGCCCGGTCAGGTTCACCGGACCGGAGATCTCGGAGTGCTCCAGGACGAACCGCAGGGCGGCGGTCTCGTCGTCCAGCGAGATCCACGGCAGGTACTGGGAGCCGTCGCCCAGCCGCCCGCCGAGCAGGAACGCGAACAGCGGGCGCAGCGCGCCCAGCATCCCGCCCGAAGGCGAGAGCACCGGTCCGGTGCGGGCCAGCACCACCCGCGCGCCCGCCTCGGCGGCGGGCCGGGTCGCGGCCTCCCACTGCTGGCACAGGTCGGCCAGGAACCCGGCGCCCGCGGGCGCGGACTCGGTCACCGGCTGCTGGCCCGCGTCGCCGTAGAAGCCGACCGCCGAGCCGTTGACCAGGACCGGAACCCCGCGCGCGGCGACCGCTTCGGCCAGCACCGCGGTCGGCCGGACCCGCGAGTCCACCAGCAGCCGCTTGCGCTCCGGCGTCCAGCGCCGGTCGCCGAGCCCGGCGCCGCAGAGGTTCACCACCGCGTCCGCGCCGTCCAGCGCACCGTTCTCGATCCGGCCCGCCTCCGGGTCCCAGCCGCGCTCGTCCGGCGCCTCCGGGGTGCGGCGGACCAGCCGGATCACCTCGTGCCGAGCCTGCCGGAGAACGGGGACCAGGCTGGTTCCGATCAACCCGGAGGATCCGGCGACAACCACGCGCATGCGCTGATCGTCTCGCACCCCGCGCACGGGCGCGACACCTCCGCCCGCAACGGCGGAGGGGCCGCCCACCAGATGGTGGACGGCCCCTCCGGGGACCGGGTCACAGGCCCAGGTCGGCCTCGAACGCGCCTTCCTCCAGCCGCTGCTTGAGCGTGCTGAGGAAGCGCGCGGCGTCGGCGCCGTCGACCAGCCGGTGGTCGTAGGACAGCGCCAGGTACACCATCGACCGGATGGCGATGGTGTCGCCGCCGTTGTCGTCGCTGACCACGACCGGCCGCTTGACCACGGTGCCGGTGCCGAGCATGCCCACCTGCGGCGGGTTCAGGATCGGCGTGTCGAACAGCGCGCCCCGGCTGCCGGTGTTGGTCAGCGTGAAGGTGCCGCCGCTGAGCTCGTCCGGCTTGATCTTGTTGTTCCGGGTCCGCGCCGCCAGGTCGGCGATCTTGCGGGCCAGCCCGCCGAGGTTGAGGTCACCGGCGTCGTGGATCACCGGCGAGACCAGGCCGCGGTCGGTGTCCACCGCGATCGCCAGGTGCTCGGCGGCGTGGTAGGTGACTTCCTTGTTCTCCTCGTCCACCGAGGCGTTCAGCTTCGGGTGCAGCTTCAGCGCCTCGGCCGCGGCCTTGGCGAAGAAGGGCAGGAACGACAGCTTGACGCCCTCGGCGGCCTCGAAGTTGTGCTTCGCGCGCTCGCGCAGCCGGGCGATCCGGGTCACGTCGACCTCGACCACCGTGGTCAGCTGCGCCGCGGTCTGCAGCGACTCCACCATCCGGCGCGCCAGCAGCTGCCGCAGGCGCGACATCTTCTGCGTGGTGCCGCGCAGCGCCTTGGCCTCCTCCGACGGCTCCACCGCCGGGCTGGCGGGGCTCGGCTGGGCGGCCGGGGCGGCGGGCGCGGCGGCCGGCGCCGACTTGGCGGCGTCGACCGCGGCCTGCACGTCCTGCTTGCGGATCCGGCCGCCGACACCGCTGCCCTTGATGGTGGACAGGTCGATGCCGTGCTCGTTGGCCAGCTTGCGGACCAGCGGAGTCACGTACGGCGCGGCGGCTGCCGGGGCACCGCCGTTGACCGGGGCGGCGGGCTGGGCCGGGGCCGCGGGCTTGGGCTGCTCCGGAGCAGGGGCGGGAGCCGCCTGCTGCGGGGCCGGAGCGGGAGCCGCGGCCGGCTCGGGCGCGGGCTCCGGGGTCGGCTCGGGCTGGGCCGGGGCCGACGGGGCGGCGGGCGCGGCGCCCTGCTCGCCGACCACGGCCAGCTTCGCGCCGACCTCGGCGGTCTCGTCCTCGCCCGCGGCGATCTCCAGCACCGTCCCGGCCACCGGGGACGGGATCTCGGTGTCGACCTTGTCGGTGGAGACCTCCAGCAGGGGTTCGTCGACCTCGACGGTCTCGCCGACCTGCTTGAGCCACCTGGTGATCGTGCCCTCGGTGACGCTCTCGCCGAGCGCCGGCATCGTGACGTCGGTGCCCTGCGCGGCACCCGACGGCGCGGCCTGCTGGGCCGGCGCCTCCTGCTGCGGCTCGGCCGGAGCGGCGGGCTCGGGCTCGGCGGCGGCCTGCGGCGCTTCCTGCTGGGCGGGCGCGGACTCCTGCGCGGGCGCGGCCTCGCCGGCCTCGCCGATCACGGCGAGCTCACCGCCGATCTCGACGGTTTCGTCCTCCTGCGCGACGATGCGCTGGAGCACACCGGCGGCGGGCGACGGGATCTCGGTGTCGACCTTGTCGGTGGAGACCTCCAGCAGGGGTTCGTCGACCTCGACGGTCTCGCCCTCCTGCTTGAGCCACCTGGTGATCGTGCCCTCGGTGACGCTCTCGCCGAGCGCCGGCATTTGAACGGAGAAGGCCATCGGTTCGCTGACTCCTCGTAGTGTGGCGGGGTGCTTGGCTGACTCGTCCGGTCGGCCGGGATTCAGACGTCAGCCGTGCACGTGCAGCGGCTTGCCGGCCAGGGCGAGGTGGGCCTCGCCGAGCGCTTCGGTCTGAGTCGGGTGGGCGTGCACCAGCGGTGCGACGTCCTCGGGCAGGGCTTCCCAGTTGTAGATCAGCTGGGCCTCGCCGATGAGCTCGCCGACCCGGTCACCGACCAGGTGCAGGCCGACCACCGGGCCGTCGGCGGCGCGGACCAGCTTGACCACACCGGAGGTCTTGAGGATCTGGCTCTTGCCGTTGCCCGCGAGGTCGTAGTTGATGGTCTCGACCGCGCCGTACTGCTCCTTGGCCTGCGCTTCGGTCAGCCCGACCGAGGCGACCTCGGGGTGGCAGTAGGTGACGCGCGGGATGCCCGCCTCGTCGATCGGCTGCGGGTTGAGCCCGGCGATCTCCTCTGCGACGAAGATGCCCTGCTGGAATCCGCGGTGCGCCAGCTGCAGGCCCGGGACGATGTCGCCGACCGCGTAGACGCCGTCAACCCCGGTGCGCAGCCGGTCGTCGGTGCGCACGAAACCGCGCTCGACGGTGATGCCCGCTTCCTCGAAGCCCAGCGCGGCGGTGTTCGGGCCGCGGCCGACCGCGACCAGCAGCAGGTCGGCGTCGAACTGGTCGCCGTTCTCCAGGCTGACGCTGACGCCGCTGTCGCTCTGGGTGGCGCCGGTGAACTTCACGCCGGTTTTGAACTTGATGCCGCGCTTGCGGAACTCGCGCTCCAGGCGCTTGGAGATGAACTCGTCCTCGTTGGGCACCAGGTGCGGCAGGGCCTCGACGATGGTGACCTCGGCGCCGAAGGACCGCCACACGCTGGCGAACTCCACGCCGATCACGCCGCCGCCGAGCACGACGACCTTCTCCGGCACGAAGTCCAGGTTCAGCGCCTGCTCGCTGGCGATGACCCGGCCGCCCAGCTCCAGGCCCGGCAGCGTCTTGGAGTACGAGCCGGTGGCCAGCACCACGTTCTTGCCGGTGTAGCGGGTGCCGTCGACCTCGACGGTCTTGGCGTCGACGAGCCTGCCCGCACCCTCGACGACCTGGATCTTGTGCGCCTTGAACAGGCCCTGCACGCCCTTGTAGAGCTTGCCGACGACGCTGTCCTTGTAGGAGTTGACGCCCGCGATGTCGATGCCCTCCAGCGAGGTCTTCACCCCGAACTGGTCACCTTCGCGTGCGGAGTCGGCGACCTCAGCGGCGTGCAGGAGGGCCTTGGTGGGAATGCACCCGCGGTGCAGGCAGGTCCCACCGAGCTTGTCCTTTTCGATAAGGACGACGGACAGGCCGAGCTCGGCCGCGCGGAAAGCGCAGGCGTAGCCGCCCGAACCGCCGCCGAGAATGACCAGATCGGCGGACGTGTCGGTCACTTCGAACTCCTCGACAGGCATCGTTGACTCGCGGTCGGCGCCTGGCAGCGGTGGTCAGGCGCACCTGGGAGCCATCTTGTCACCACAGGAGGTCCTGACGCGACGTGGGCTCGACCTATTCCCGCCAAGCCCGACGGAGATCACAGGGACCGAACTCACACCCGCCCAATACCGACAGTGGCATTATCGGTGGGGGCAAGTATCGGTAGGAAAGAGTTGTCGCGGATCTTTTCGCCCCCGCACGGCGGAAAGAGCGCCGAGCGGGAGGGTTGAGAGCCGTGGGCCTGTTCGACCGGCTGCGCAGGCGCAGGCGTTCTGGTGTCCTCCGTGGAGCCAGCAGCCAGGACAGCGACCACCTGCGGGACTGGGCCGCCCAGCGGCAGGGGGTCGAGGCCTACATCGAGCCCCGCACGACGGTCACCGAGACGACCGTGGTGCTCATCGCCCACGACGGCGAGTGGACCCGCCGCCGCGTCGACAGCCCGGACGCCGCGCACCGCTTCGCCCGCGGGCTCGGCATGCCCTGCTACGAGGTGTCCAAGGTGGGCTATCCGCAGCGGATGCGCGACTACCAGGCCAGGCAGCGCGTCCTGCGGGACCGGGAGCGCCGCCGCGAACTGGACTAGTTCGCGACCCGGGTGGACGGTTCATTTCGGACCGGGAAGCGGACCGACTTGGCGATGTAGCAGAGCTCGTGCGCGCGTGCGTGCAGGGCTTCGGCGACGTCCAGGCTGGCCCGGTCGGCGACGGTGACCTCCGGGGCGAGCACGACCTCCTCGAACTGCCCGGAGCCGTCGGCGTTCTCGGTCAGCGTTCCGCGCGCCCGGTCGTGGTAGCCGATGACCACGACCCCGCAGTCGGCCGCCAGGTGCAGGAACCAGAGCATGTGGCACTGGGCCAGCGAGGCGACGAGCAGTTCCTCGGGGTTGTAGCGGTCGGCCTCACCGCGGAAGACCGGGTCGGCGGACGCGTCGATCACGCCCTTGCCCTCGGCGCGCACCTCGTGCGTGCGCTGGTAGCTGCGGTAGCTGGTGGTGCCCTGACCGGTGTTCCCGGTCCACACCACGTCGACCTGGTAGCCGTGCTTTCCGGTTTCAGTCACCACGCCATCCTGGCATCCCGCCCGGCGGTGCCGCGGTGATCCGCGTCGCGCCGATCACCGCGGCACCGCGTTTTCACCGGATCAGCCGTTGTCGGCGATGTCGGCGAGCACCGCGGCGAGCGTGCGGACCGGGACACCGGTGCCGCCCTTGGCGGTGTAGCCCCACGGCCCCTCGGAGTTGAAGGCCGGGCCCGCGACGTCGATGTGCGCCCACGGCACGTCCTCGCCGACGAACTCCTTGAGGAACAGCCCGGCCGACAGCATCCCGCCCCAGCGGTGGCCGGTGATGTTGGCCAGGTCCGCCAGCCGCGAGTCCAGGTCGCCGCGCAGCTCCTCGGGCATCGGCATCGCCCAGCCGCCCTCGCCGACGGCCTGCGACAGCCCGGCGACCCGGTCGCGGAACTCGTCGCTGCCCAGCACGCCCGGGGTGCGCTTGCCGAGGGCGATGACCTGCGCGCCGGTCAGCGTGGAGGTCTCGACGAGGTAGTCCGGACCGTCCTCGCAGGCGCGGACGATGGCGTCGGCCAGGATCAGCCTGCCCTCGGCGTCGGTGTTGAGGACCTCGACGGTCTTGCCGCCGTACATGGTGAGCACGTCGCCGGGCCGGTAGGCGGTGCCCGACGGCATGTTCTCGGCCATCGGCACGGTCGCGGTGACGTCGATCGGGTAGTTCAGCTTGGCCGCGAGCACCATGGTCGCGATCACCGCGGCGGCCCCGGACATGTCCGAGGTCATCTCGTCCATGTTCGCGCCGGGCTTGAGCGAGATGCCGCCGGTGTCGAAGGTGATGCCCTTGCCGACCAGGGCGACCTTCTTGGCGCCCTTGGCGCCCTTGTGCCGCAGCCGGACCAGGCGCGGCGGGCGGGAGGAGCCGCTGCCGACGCCGAGGATCCCGCCGTAGCCGTGCTTGCGCAGCGCGGCGTCGTCGAGGATCTCGACCTCGAGGCCGGCGGCCTTGCCCAGCTCGGCGGCGCGCTCGGCGAACGTGGCCGGGTACAGGTCGTTGGGCGGGGTGTTGATCAGGTCGCGGGCGGTGTTGACCGCCTCGGCGATGGCGGTGCCGCCCTTGAGCGAGGACTTGGCCGAGTCGGCCTTGGCGTCGTCGACCAGCAGGTCCACCTTGGCCACCGGGCCGTCGCCGTTCTGCGACTTGTACTTGCTGAACGCGTAGGCGCCCAGGACGGTGCCCTGCACCGCGGCGGAGATGTCCACAGTGGACAGAGTGCTGGCGGCGTGCGAGACGCCGGTCAGCGCGCGGGCCGCGGCGCCGGAGGCGCGGCGCACCGCCTCGCCGGTCGGGCCGCCGTCGGCCGGCTTGCCCAGGCCGGTCGCCACCAGGACGTCGGCCCGCAGCCCGTCCCCGGCGGGGAGCTTGACGACCTCGTCGGCCTTGCCGGTCGCGCCCAGGGTGGCCAGCACCTTCGCCAGATCCCCGTCGAAGGCGGTGGCCACCTGGTCGGCCCCGGGGGCGAGTTCCACCCCGTCCGGCCCGGCGACGGTGCCGATGATCAGCGCTTCGACGGTCAGCTTCGCCACCGCGGTGTCGGTCAGGGCGAGTTTGGGTGTGGTCACGTGCTATTCCTCCGGGCCTACATGATCGGTGGGACCGCCGGGGTGCGGCTCCGTTCGCACTCTAGAACGGTTCGGCGCGGTGCAGCGTTCCAGGCGTATTCCCGCACGGCGGCCCGCCGCGGGGTCGCTCCGCCGAACGTGGGACGGTTCGGAAGCGGATGTCCCCCGATCGGGCGCGCATTCCGGGGATGTCAAGCTGTTCGGTGCGCGCCGGATGGGCCAACTGGCGGATCAGCCGACAGGCGGCTGCCCAACCGGGCGTCCTCTGTAAGGGTGGTCGTGTGGCCCAAGAGCTCATGTCGCCCCGCCGGCCGAACGCCGGTGCGCGGGCGGTTCCGGTCGCGCTGGGCGGCATGCTCGGCGCCGGGATCTTCGTCGCCGTCGGCCCGGCGTTCGCCGCGGCGGGCTGGTGGTCGCTTCTGGGCGTGCCGCTCGCGGCCCTGGTCGCGGGGTGCTGCGCGCTTGCCACCGCGCACCAGGCGGCGGTCTACCAGGGTCCCGGTCCCGCCTACTCCTGCATCCGCGCGCGGGTCGGTGTCGTTCCGGCCAGGATGAGCGCTGCCGCGCACATCGCCGGGCACCTGGCCGCGCTGGCCGCGATCGCCGGGCTGATCGGTGACCTGCTGTTCCCGGCGTCGTCGGCGGGTGCCGCGGCGGTGACGATCCTGCTGGCGGTGCTCGCCGCCACCGCGGGGCTGCGGATCCGCGCCGCCGCGAACTGGCTCCGGCTCGGGCTGATGCTCGCGGTGCTGGCCCTGGTCGTGGCCGTCTGCTTCGCCATCACCCCCGTGCCGTCCACCGCGATGGCGATGCCCGAAGACGACAGCGCGGTCGGGATCACCGGTGCGGCCGGGGTCTTCCTGTTCGCGTTCCTCGGGCTGGACCGGGTGATCGCCGCGGCCGACGAGCAGGACCGGGACGGCCGCCGCGCGGTGCGGCGGACCGTGGTCGTCTCGCTGGTCACGGCCAGCGTCCTGCTGCTGGTGCTCGCGGTCGCGCTGCTGCACCAGCTCGGTCCGGCGCGGCTCGCGCTCTCGCCCGTTCCGGTGATCGACGCGCTCGGCGCGGCGGCGGCCGGAGAGCTGCGGCCGGTGGTCTCGGCCGGGATCGCGGTGGCCCTGCTGCCGGTCCTGCTCGGGGTGCTGGAGTCGCTGCGCTCGACCGCGCTGGCAGCGGTCCGCGACGGCGACCTGCCCGCCGTGCTCGCCCGCACCGGGCCCGCCGGAACGCCGTTTCCACTGGACCTGGCGGCCGGAGCCGGAGCGGCGCTGATCGCGGCGCTGGTCGATCCGGTACCCGCGACGGCCTTCGCCTCGTGCGCCGTGCTGGTGCACTTCGCGTTCACCAACGCGGGCGCCCGGCTGAGCCTTCCGGAGGAGCGGACGTGGGCCATGCGGTCGGCATGCCTCGGGATGGGGCTGTCGGTCGTGCTCGCCATGAGTATGCCGGTGCCCGCGATGCTTGCGACCCTTGCAGTCGTCATCTTGGGGCCCGTTCTCGCGGGCACCTTCTCCGGACGTTGGAGCTGAGGCGGCATGCTCGACATGAGCGGATTGGGGCAGCGCAGCCTGCCCTCGTGGAACTACGGACAGGAAGTCCTCTACCGGTTCTTAAGGCTGGACGGGTCGATGGGCACCGTGCATCCGGCGCGCGTGCTCTCCGACGACGGCGAAACCCTGCTGTGCTGGGTCCTGCCCGGCACCTCGATCCGGGTCACGACCTCCCCCGACGGTCGCAGCCCGCGGGACCTGCCGATGGCCGAGCGGTTCGGCGGCAGGCGGGTTCCCGCCCGCTCCACCTGGCGGGGGACCGCCACGCTGCGGATGGTTTTCGAGCACGAGTGGTCGTCGGTGTGGTGGTTCTTCGAACCGGACGGCACCTTCCGCAACTGGTACGTGAACCTGGAGATGCCGCTGGGCCGCGACGCGACCGGGGTCGACCGGGTCGACGGGGTCCTCGACGTGGAGGTGTTCCCGGACGGGCACTGGCAGTGGAAGGACGAGCACGAGGTGGACGCCGCGATGGCGGCGGGCCGCTTCGACCTGACCTTCCTGACCCGGATCAGGGCGGAGGGCGAGCGGATGATCGCGCTGGCCAAGGCCGGTGACTTCCCGTTCGACGGGACCTACTGCGACGCCCGGCCCGATCCGTCGTGGACGCTGCCGTCGATCCCGGAGTCGCTGCTGATCGACCCGTGATCCTGGCGCTTTGCGACGAGTTCTGCCCGCAGGTCGTGGGCGGCGGTCCCGCCGCCCACGACCCGGAAACCGGCTAGAGCGCGAGGAAGAAGAACAGCCCGAAGAGCGCGACGAGCACCGCGATGCCCGCGACCGAGCCGCCGCGCAGGTCCTTCGGGAAGAAGGTCTTGTGCTTGTTGCGCCACCAGAACGCCCAGCCGCCCGCGGCGACCAGGCCGAGGATCACGCCGAAGATCCCCAGCCAGGCGTAGCCCCACAGCGCCAGGAACCCGCCGCCCAGCGGCATCAGCGCGGCCAGCGCGGCGGCCAGCAGGTCCTGGGAGACGGAAGTCGGGCCGAGCGCGGGAGCCTTCTGGGCTTCGGTCATGAGCACATCATAGAAGCCGGGCTCCGCCGGCGGTCGGCTCGCGGTCCGGCTCGGGGAACAACACCGGGAAAAACTCGGACGACCAACTTCCGGAGATCGGGTTTCCACTGCTCGAAGGCTCGCGATACGGTACGCGCATGACTGAAGCGCTGCCGTTCACCCGCACCACCAACCCGAATCCGGCCTCGGACGCCCGCCGGGCGGAGGTATTGGCCAACCCGGGGTTCGGGCAGTACTTCACCGATCACATGGTGACCATCGAGTGGGACGCCGACCGCGGCTGGCACGACGCGAAGCTGGAGCCCTACCACTCGCTGGAACTCGACCCCGCCACCACGGTCCTGCACTACGCGCAGGCGATCTTCGAAGGTCTCAAGGCGTACCGCCAGCCCGACGGTTCGATCGCCGCGTTCCGCCCGGATGCCAACGCCCGGCGGTTCCAGCGCTCCGCGCAGCGGATCGCGATGCCGGAGCTGCCGGAGCAGGTCTTCCTCGACTCGCTGCGGGAGCTGATCGCCGTCGACGCGGCGTGGGTGCCGGAGGAGCACGAGTCCTCGCTGTACCTGCGGCCGTTCATGATCTCGACCGAGTCCAGCCTCGGCGTCAACCGCCCGGCGAACTCCTACCTGTACTCGCTGATCGCCTCGCCCGCCGGGTCCTACTTCGCGAGCGGGATCAAGCCGGTGACGGTGTGGCTGGGCCACGAGTACGTGCGCGCGGCGCCCGGCGGCACCGGCGCGGCGAAGTTCGCGGGCAACTACGCGGCGTCCTTCGTCGCGCAGAAGCAGGCGGTGGAGAAGGGCTGCGACCAGGTCGTCTGGCTCGACGCGGTGGAGCGCCGCGCGGTCGAGGAGATGGGCGGGATGAACCTGTTCTTCGTCTTCGGCTCGGGCGCCGACGCGCGGCTGGTGACCCCGGCGCTGACCGGCAGCCTGCTGCCCGGCGTGACCCGCTCGTCGCTGCTGGAGCTGGGCGCGGAGCTGGGCATGCAGGTCGAGGAGCGGCGGATCACCACCGACGAGTGGGAGAAGAAGGCCGCCTCCGGTGAGCTGACCGAGGTCTTCGCCTGCGGCACCGCCGCGGTGATCACACCGGTCGGCCACGTCAGGTCCGACGACGTCGAGTTCACCATCGCCGACGGCAAGCCGGGCGCGGTCACCATGGCCCTGCGGGAGAAGCTGACCGGCATCCAGCACGGCACGGTCGAGGACACCCACGGCTGGATGACCAAGCTGAGCTGACCTGGATTCCACCCAAGCGCCCCCGGATCCCGTCCGGGGGCGCTGTCGTGTCCGGTGGCTGTCGGGCCTCCGGGGTAGCTTCGGCGATGAGACGTGAGTCACATCAGGAGGACGACATGGGTGAGCAGGTCCTACTCGCGATCGGGACCAGGAAAGGGCTCTGGCTGGCCACCAGCCGGGACGACCGGTCGGGCTGGGAGGTCACCGGACCGCACCTGCCGATGGCCGAGATCTTCGCGGTGGCCGTCGACACCCGGCGGTCGCCGCGGCTGCTGGTCGGGGCTTCCAGCACGCACTTCGGACCGAGCGTGGTGATCAGCGACGACCTCGGCGGCAGCTGGCAGGAGCCGCAGGAGGCGCCGATCGCGTTCCCGGCCGACACCGGCGCGGCGCTGGAGCGGGTCTGGCAGCTCGCGCCCGGTCCCGCCGACCAGCCGGACGTGGTGTACGCGGGCACCGAGCCGTCGGCGCTGTTCCGCTCGGACGACGGCGGGCGCACCTACTCCTTCGTGCGCGGGCTGTGGGACCACCCGCACCGCGAGCAGTGGGCGCCGGGCGGCGGCGGGCAGGCGGTGCACAGCGTCATCCCGCACCCGAGCGATCACCGGCAGGTCGTGGTGGCGATGTCCACCGGCGGCGTCTACCGGACCACCGACGGCGGCGAGAGCTGGACCGCCAGCAACACCGGCGTCTCCGCCCGGTTCCTGCCGGACCAGTACCCGGAGTTCGGCCAGTGCGTGCACAAGATCGCGCGGAACCCGGCGAAGCCGGAGCGGTTCTTCCTGCAGAACCACTTCGGCGTCTACCGCAGCGACGACGGCGCGGTGACGTGGGAGTCGATCGCCGACGGCCTGCCCAGCGACTTCGGGTTCCCGATCGTCACCCACCCGCACCGGCCGGACGTGGTGTACGGGTTCCCGCTGTCGGCCGACATGCGGCGCTTCCCGCCGCACGGCCAGTGCCGGGTGTACCGCAGCGAGAACGCGGGGGAGTCGTGGACCGCGCTGTCCGACGGCCTGCCGGACCACTTCTGGTCCGCGGTCATGCGGGACGCGATGTGGACCGACGACGCCGACCCGGCGGGCGTGTACTTCGGTTCGCGCTCGGGCGAGGTCTACGCGAGCCGGGACGAGGGCGAGCACTGGCAGCGGGTCGCCGAGCACCTGCCCGACGTCATGTCCGTCCGCGCGGCGGTGGTCTGATGCTGGTCACGGTGGTGCTGCCCGCGGTGCTCCGGCCGAGCGCGGGCGGAGCACCACGAGTGGATCTCGACCTCGGCGCGGCGGCGACGCTGTCGGCGGCGCTGGACGCGCTGGGCGAGCGGCATCCGGCGCTGGAACGCCGGTTGCGGGACGAGAGCGGTGAGCTGCGCAGGTACGTCAACTTCTACCTGGACGGCGAGGAGTGCCGGAACCTCGACGGCAGCGCCACGGTTCTGGCCGAGGGCGCCGAGATCCGGGTGATCCCGTCCGTCGCGGGCGGGTAGTCCGTCCCGCCGGGCGGGTCAGAGGGTGCAGACGGCGAGCACGATCGTCGTCCCGATCTCGGACGCGGCGCCGAGCACGTCGCCGGTGATGCCGCCGAACCGGCGCCGCACGTGCCGGACGAACAGCAGCAGCACGCCGGCGGCGAGCGCCACCGCCACCGGGCCGGACCACAGCTGGGTCGCCGCCACGCCCAGCAGCACCAACCACCACGCGCCGACCAGCCACGGTGGCTGCGTCCCGGCCACGAGCGCGCCCATGCCCTCCGGGCGCGCGGCCGGGACACCGCGCAGGCAGCACAGCACGAACCCCGCGCGGCCGACGGCGCATGCCAGCACGACCGCGGCCCAGTTCGCGGAGACGGCGAGTTCGGCGAGGCTCACCGCCTGCACACCGAGGACGAGGATCAGCGCGACGACCGCGAACGGACCAGCGCCACCGTCGCGCATCACCGCCAGCGCGCGCTCGGGCGGCCCGTAGCAGCCGAGCCCGTCGACGCTGTCGGCCAGCCCGTCGACGTGCATGCCCCGCGTGACCAGCACCAACGCCGCGACGGTGAGCAGCGCCGCCAGCAGCGGGGCGGCGCCGAGCGCGGTCAGCGCCCACAGCACCGCCGCGCCGAAGGCCCCGATCAGCGCGCCGACCACCGGCGCGAACGCGATCGCCTGCCGGCACGCGCGCGCGTCGACCCGCTGCGCCGGGACCGGGAGCACGCTCAGCCAGGACAGCGCCAGGCGCAGGCCGTCCACGTCAGCCCTGCTCGGCGCGGGGACCGCTCGCCTCCGCCCCGGTCGGGCCGCCGACCCCCGCCTCGGCGAAGGTCGCCATCTCGGCGAGCACCCGCACGGCGGCGGTGACCACCGGCAGCGCGGTCAGCGCGCCGGAACCCTCGCCCAGCCGCATCTGCAGGTCCAGCACCGGCGAGAGGTCGAGGTGGTCGAGCACCAGGGTCCCGCCGGGCTCGGCCGACCGGTGTCCCGCCAGCCACCACTGGCGCGCCCCGGGTGCCAGCTCCTCGGCGACCATCGCCGCCGCGCCGACCACCACGCCGTCCAGCAGCACCGGGGTCCGGCGGACCGAGGCCTGCGCGAGGAAACCGCTCAGCGCGGCGATGTCGGCGCCCGCCGACGTCCGCAGCAGGGCCACCGGGTCGTTCAGCACCTTGCGGGCGCGGCGCAGCGCGTCGCGGATCGCGGAGGTCTTGCGCATCCAGGCGTTGTCGTCGATGCCGGTGCCGCGGCCGACCACCGCGACCGGCTCGGTGGCGGTCAGCGCCGCGATCAGCACCGCCGCCGGCGTGGTGTTGCCGATGCCCATGTCCCCGGCGATGAGCAGGTCGGCGCCGGAGTCGACCTCCTCGTCGGCGATCGCCCGGCCCGCGAGGAGCGCCGCGTGCACCTGCTCCGGGGTGAGCGCGTCCTCCCGGTCGATCGAGCCGGACCCGCGGCGGACTTTGCGGGCCGAGACCGCAGCCGGGGTCTCGGCGTCGACGGCCATGTCGACCACCCGGACGCTGGCGCCCGTCCCGGACGCCAGCACGTTGACCGCCGCGCCGCCGTTGAGGAAGTTGCCGACCATCTGGCCGGTGACCTCGCTCGGGTAGGCCGACACGCCCTTGCCCGCCACGCCGTGGTCCCCGGCGAAGATCACCACCCGCGGCCGCGCGAACGGCCGGGGCGGGCAGGTGCCCTGGCGGGCGGCGACCCAGACGCCGATCTCCTCCAGCCTGCCCAGCGCGCCCGCGGGCTTGGTCAGCTGCTCCTGGCGGGCGATCGCCTGGCGCTTCACCTGCTCGTCGGGCTCCGGCACCGCCGGGAAAACGATCGGGGACGTCTCGGGCGCGGTGGACAAGCTCCTACCTCCGGTTCGGTTGGTCAGCGCAGGCGCAGCGGGATCCCGGCGACGAGCAGCACGACCTCGTCGCAGACCTCGGCGAGCCGGGCGTTGAGGGATCCGAGTTCGTCTCGGAAAAGTCTTCCAGACCTGGTGGCGGGCACGATGCCCAGCCCGACCTCGGCGGAGACCAGCACCAGCCGGGCCGCGCACCGCGCGGTCGCCTCGACCAGGGCGTCGGCGTGCGCGGCGGTCCGGCGCAGGGCGGCGGCGTCGCGGTCCCACGCGCCTGCGTCGTCGAGCACGCCGGTCAGCCAGGTCGCGAGGTCGTCGACCAGCAGCGGCGGGTCGGCCGCGGTCGCGGCGTCCAGCGCCCGGCGCAGGTCGCCGGGCTCGCCCGCCTCGACGGTCCGCCAGCTGTCCGGCCGGCGGGCGACGTGGGCGGCGATCCGCTCGGTCCACTCGCCGTCGGCCGGGTCGTGCCGGGAGGTCGCGACGTAGGTCGCGGGCCCGGAGCCGGGGAGCAGGCCCTCGGCGTGCGCCGACTTGCCGGAGCGCGCGCCGCCGAGCACCAGTGTCCGGTGTGCCACGCTCGACCTCCGGTGTGCGCCGTTCGGGTGATCTCGGCCGACGCTACCCGGAGCTCGGTCCCCGGTTCCCCGGCACCCGCGCGGACCGCCGCCAGGGCGGCGATCCGCGCGCGGCGGTCAGTGCGACGCGGTCTGGGTGGGGTCGGTGGTGATCAGGTCGCCCAGCACGGAGTCGATCTTGTCGAGCACGTCCTCGTCCAGCTCGACCCCGGAGGCGCCGGCGTTGTCGGTGACCTGCTCGGGCCGGGAGGCGCCGATGATCGCCGCCGAGACGTTCGGGTTCTGCAGCACCCAGGCGACCGCCAGCTGGGCCATCGACAGGCCGAGGTCGGCGGCGATCGGCTTGAGCTCCTGGACCGCGGTGAGCACGTCGTCGCGCATCCAGCGGGAGATCATCGTGGCGCCGCCCGACTGGTCGGTGGCCCGCGATCCGGCAGGCGGCTGCTCGCCCGGCAGGTACTTGCCGGTCAGCACGCCCTGCGCGATCGGCGACCAGACGATCTGGCCGAGGCCCTCGCGCTCGGACGCGGGGATCACCTGCGGCTCGATGACCCGCCACAGCATCGAGTACTGCGGCTGGTTGGAGATCAGCGGGACCGACAGCTCGCGCGCCAGTTCGACGCCGCGGGTGATCTGCTCGGCGGTCCACTCGCTCACGCCGATGTAGAGGGCCTTGCCCTGGCGCACCAGGTCGGCGAAGGCCGACATGGTCTCCTCCAGCGGCACCGTGTGGTCGAAGCGGTGCGCCTGGTAGAGGTCGACGTAGTCGGTCTGGAGCCTGCGCAGCGAGGCGTGGCAGGACTCCATGATGTGCTTGCGGCCCAGGCCGCGGTCGTTGGGGCCCTCACCGGTCGGGAAGTAGACCTTGGTGAAGATCTCCAGGCCCTCCCGCCGCCGGCCTGCCAGGGCGCGGCCGAGGACCGACTCGGCCCTGGTCTGGGCGTAGACGTCGGCGGTGTCGAAGGTGGTGATCCCGGCGTCGAGCGCCGCGCGCACGCACTGCCCGGCCTGGTCCTCCTCGACCTGCGAGCCGTGGGTGAGCCAGTTTCCGTAGGCGATCTCGCTGATGGTCAGGCCGCTGTGGCCGAGACGACGAAACTCCATGCGCCCGACCCTAGGCCGTCCCGCTCTTGATCGAAACAGCGAAACCGATCAGTCCAGGGCGGCGGCGTCCTTCGGGCTGTAGCGCGGGCGCGGCATCCGCAGCTTGCGGATCTGCATGGCGCGGGTGAACGCGTACCAGCCCAGCGAGAACGGGCGGTCCTTGGCGTCCGGGAACTTCGCCCGGACCCGCCGGTTGACGTGCCTGCCCAGCAGGGTGCCCTCGAAGACCATGGTCAGCAGCAGCACCATGCAGGCCAGCGTCGCGTACTGCTGCACGACCAGGTTCTGCACCAGCGTGGTGCCGAACACGATCAGCACCAGCGGCATGAACAGGCCCATCAGGTGGCGCTTGGTGTCGACGATGTCGCGGACGTAGGCGCGGACCGGGCCGCGGTCGCGCGGCATGAGGTAGCGGTCGTCGCCCTCCATCATCCGCTTGCGGCGCTCGGCGGCGGCCTTGCGGCGCTCCTCCTTGCTGCCGCGGGCCCGCTTCATCGCCTCCCGCTGGGTCTTCGGCGGCGGCGGGACCGGGCCGCGGCGCTTGCCCTCGGCCTCGCGGCGCTTCGGAGTCGGCCGCCCCTTGCCGGGAGTGCGCGCGCCGTGCTCCTCCGTGGACCGGGCGGACGCGCTCTCGCTCTCGTCGGTCGCGGTCTGCTCGGTGCTGTTGCGGCGAAGGAACCTCACACGTCCAGGGTATTCGACGCCTTTCCGGCCGGTGCACGAGACCGCTGGTCCGGCTCCGGGGAGCGGACGTCACACCAGTTCGGCGCGGACCTGTGCCACCATTGGGGAGAACCAGGATTCGCCCTCGGGCCCGCCCGTGGGAATAGCCGGACCCGGCGCGGCGTTGGACGTCACGCCGGAATCGGATGCGCGAGACCTCTAGGGAGAGTCATGACCGCCCAGGACACCACGATCGACACCGAAGCCCCCGCCCACGGTGTCACCCTGACCGACTCGGCGGCCCAGAAGGCCAAGGCCCTGCTGGATCAGGAGGGCCGCGATGACATGCACCTGCGCATCGCCGTCCAGCCCGGTGGCTGCGCCGGCCTGCGCTACCAGCTGTTCTTCGACGAGCGCACCCTGGACGGCGACGCCCGCCGCGACTTCGACGGCCTCGGCGTGGTGGTCGACCGGATGAGCGCCCCGTACGTGCAGGGCGCGGTCATCGACTTCGTCGACACCATCGAGAAGCAGGGCTTCACCATCGACAACCCGAACGCCGGCGGCAGCTGCGCCTGCGGCGACTCGTTCCACTGACGTCGAACGTTTCGCCCGCGCGGAACCCGCTGAAGGAGTGACCAGCCCGGACACCGGTGGGGGTGTCCGGGCTGGTGTTGTGCGATCGTCCTAGTCGGCGACGACTTGGACCACGTCCTCACCGAACGAGACCAGATCGCCGGGGGCGACCTGGCGGCCCCGGCGGGTCTCGACCTCGTCGTTGACCCGGATCTCCCCGGCTTCCAGCAGGGCCTTGGCGTCCGCACCGTGCTCGGCTAGGCCCGCGAGCTTCAACAGCTGACCGAGCCGGATGGTGCCGTCCCGGATCTCCACTTCGCGCATGCGGCCATTGTCCGCTCCCGGTGTTCCGGCGCGTGCCACCGCGTGCCCGGCAGTACTCTCGGTGACCAGCCCTGCACCCGGATGACAGGAGCGGGCGCGTGTCCACCGCAGTCGCCGTCACCGGCAGCATCGCCACCGACCACCTCATGCACTTCCCGGGCCGGTTCGCCGACCAGCTGGTGGCCGAGGAGCTCGCGCAGGTGTCGCTGAGCTTCCTGGTCGACGACCTCGTGGTGCGCCGCGGCGGCGCCGGGGCCAACATCGCGTTCGCGATGGGCGTGCTTGGGCAGCGCCCGGTGCTCGTCGGCGCGGTCGGGGCCGACTTCGAGGACTACCGGTCGTGGCTGGAGCGGCACGGGGTCGACTGCTCCGGGGTGCACGTCTCGGAGGTCGCGCACACCGCGCGGTTCGTGTGCACCACCGACGACGAGTTCAACCAGATCGCGTCCTTCTACGCCGGGGCGATGGCCGAGGCGCGCAACATCGAGCTCGCGCCGGTGGTGCGCGCCCGCGGTGCCGGTCTGGTGCTGATCGGCCCGAACGACCCGATGGCGATGCTGCGCCACACCGACGAGTGCAGGCAGCGCGGCTACCGGTTCGCCGCCGACCCGTCGCAGCAGCTGGCGCGGCTGAGCGGGGAGCAGGTGCGACGGGTCGTCGACGGCGCCGACTACCTGTTCTGCAATTCCTACGAGTGGGGCCTGCTGCGGCACAAGACCGGCTGGTCGGCCGAGGAGGTCCAGCGGCGGGTCGGGGTCCGGGCGACCACGCTCGGCGCCGACGGCGTCGAGGTCGTCGACGAGCGCGGCGTGCTGCACGTGCCGGTGGTGCCGGAGCGGGAGAGGGCCGATCCGACCGGGGTCGGCGACGGGTTCCGGGCCGGTTTCCTGACCGGCGTCGCCTGCGGGCTGTCGCTGGAGCGGGCCGCGCAGCTGGGCTCGCTGGTGGCCGTCCACGTCCTGGAGGTCACCGGCACCCAGGAGTGGCGGCTGAACAACGGGCGCGCGCTGGACCGGCTCGCCGGGGCCTACGGCGCGGAGGCAGCAGCCGACATCGCCCCGCTGCTGCCCTGAGTTTGCAAACTTTTGCGAGTATTTGAGCTGTTCAGCGCTCCGACATACGGAGTATTGACTTAACAAGAGCAAGAAAATGTGATCGTAGGCACCCCCAACGACGGAGGTTGTCATGCGATTGAAAGTTCTTGCGATCACCGCGGTGTTAACGGGCACCGCGCTGGTTCCGGCCGCGGCGAGCGCCGCGCCGCCGGAGCCGGAGCGCGGGCCCGTGACCCTGGCCGGAAATCCGACCGCCGGGCCGGTCATCCAGATGTTCCAGTGGCCGTGGGACTCCCTCGCCGCCGAGTGCACCAGCTCCCTGGGGCCTGCGGGCTTCGGCGCGGTGCAGGTCTCACCGCCGCAGGAGCACGTGGTGCTCAAGGACAAGGGCTACCCCTGGTACCAGGACTACCAGCCGGTCAGCTACGGCCTGGACAGCAGGCGCGGCAACGCCGAGCAGTTCGCCGCGATGGTCCGGACCTGCAAGGACGCCGGTGTCGAGGTCTACGTCGACGCGGTGGTCAACCACATGTCCGGTTCCGGCTCGGTGGGCAGCGGTCCGGGCAGCGGGGGCAGCGAGTACGAGAAGTACAACTACCCCGGCCTGTTCGGGGACGCCGACTTCCACGGCTGCCGCCGGGACATCCAGAACTACAACGACAAGAACGAGGTCCGCAACTGCGAGCTGGTCGGGCTGGCCGACCTCGCGACCGAGAGCGAGTACGTGCGCCAGGCCCAGCGGACCTACCTGCAGGGCCTGATCGACATGGGCGTCACGGGCTTCCGGGTCGACGGCGTCAAGCACATGCCGCCGGAGGACGTGCAGGCGATCTTCGGCGGGCTCACCGGGGATCCGTACGTCTTCCTGGAGGTGATCGGCGACGGCACCACGACCGAGGGCGAGTACACCGGCGCCGGTGACGTGACGGTGTTCCCCTACTACAACAAGGTCGCCAACGCCTTCAAGGACGGCTCGCTCGCCCAGCTGGCGAACCTGCCGAACGAGATGCCGCTGCCCGGTGAGCAGGCCGTGGTGTTCATCGACAACCACGACACCCAGCGCAGCAGCCCGACCCTGACCTACAAGGACGGCGCGCGCTACGACCTGGCGGTCGGCTTCGAGCTGGCCTACCCCTACGGCACGCCGCAGCTGATCTCCAGCTTCGCGTTCGACAACCCCGACGCCGGTCCGCCCGCCGACGCCAACGGCACGACCAGCCCGGCGAGCTGCGACGACCAGGCGTGGGTGTGCGAGCACCGGCGCCCGGTCATCAACGGGCTCGCGCAGTTCCACAAGGCGGTCGCCGGGACCGAGCTCACCAACTGGTGGGACAACGGCGGCGGGCAGATCGCGTTCGGCCGCGGCGACGCCGGGTTCGCGGCGTTCAACGCGGAGGGCGGCGAGCTGACGCAGACGTTCAAGTCCGCGCTGCCCGCGGGCAGCTACTGCAACGTCGCCGCCGGCGCGTTCGTCGGGGGCCAGTGCGCGGGCGAGACCGTCGAGGTGGCCGGGGACGGCACGTTCACCGCGACCGTTCCGGCGAACGGGGCTCTGGCGCTGCACTCCGGGGCGAAGGTCGGCTGACGGCTTGGCGGCCGGGCTCGGCTTGGCGGCCGGGCGGCTGGCTCTCGGCTGGCCGCCGGGTCGCCGGGCTCGGCTGAGCGGCGGGTGGCTGGGCTCGGTTGGAGGCCCGGGTGACCGGGCTCGGCTGGCCGCCGGGTCGTCGGGCTTGGCTCAGCGGCGGGTCGCCGAGGTCGGCTGGCCGCTGGTTCGCCGGGACCGGCTCAGTGGCGGGTCGCCGGGTTCGGTTGGAGGGCTGGGTGACTGAGGTCGGTCGGCCGCCGGGGTCGCCTGGCTTGGCTCAGTGGCGGGTCGCCTGGAC
This sequence comes from Saccharopolyspora taberi, assembly GCF_039534165.1. Classification (NCBI taxonomy): domain Bacteria; kingdom Bacillati; phylum Actinomycetota; class Actinomycetes; order Pseudonocardiales; family Pseudonocardiaceae; genus Saccharopolyspora; species Saccharopolyspora taberi. The sequence goes on from NZ_BAAAUX010000016.1 coordinate 39,754, forward strand.
CGGCCGGAGGGCCGGGTGACCGAGGTCGATTGGCCGCCGGGTCGCTGGGCTCGGCTCAGCGGCGGGCCGCCAGGCTCGGCCGGAGGGCCGGGTG
>NZ_BAAAUX010000016.1:39887-66964 GCF_039534165.1 Saccharopolyspora taberi
CGCGCCACCAAAGCCGGCCGACGGACAGCCCGCCAACACCCAACCAACACCAGCCAACCCCTGCTCGCCGCCGGATCGCGGCCGGGACCACCGGGTTCCGGCCGCGATCAGCTGCGATCAGCCGCGGTCGTGCTCGGGCAGGGCCGCCGGATCCAGCGGGAGCCGGGCGTTGACCTCGAAACCGCCGTCCGGCAGCGGCCCGGCGGCGAACTCGCCGCGCACCAGTGAGACCCGCTCCCGCATGCCGATCAGCCCGTGCCCACCGCCGGGGATGGCCACCGGCGCGGGCTGGCGCGGCGGCTCGTTGCGGACCCGCACCTCCACCTGCTCGCCGGTGTAGCGGACGAGCACCTCGGTGCGCATCGGACCCGCATGCTTGTGCACGTTCGACAGCGACTCCTGCACGACCCGATACACCGTGCGCTGCACGTTGTCGCTCATCGGTGCCTCGTCGCCCTCGATGCGCAGCGTCGCGGGCAGACCCGCCGTCCGCGAGCTCTCGATCAGCTCGGGCAGCTCGTCCAGCGTCGGCTGCGGGGTCAGCGGATCGTCCGGCGTGCCACCGGCCAGCCGCAGCACGCCGATCACCTCGCGCAGGTCGCGCAGCGCCTGCCGGTTGGTGTCGCCGACCTGCCGCGCGAGCTTGCGCACCTCGTCCGGGCCCTGGTCGACGCTGACCTCCAGCACTCCGCTGTAGATCACCGCCAGCCCGACCTGGTGCGCGACCACGTCGTGCATCTCCCTGGCGATCCGGGACCGCTCCTCGGCCAGCGCCTGCGCGGCCAGCAGGTGCCGCTCCCGCTCCAGCCGTTCGGCGCGCTCGCGCAGCTCGTCCATCAGCCGGTACCGGGCCCGGACGAAGATTCCCAGCAGCGCGGGGACGCCGACCAGCAGCACCGGGGTGATGATCATCCACGTCAGCGTGGGCGGCACCCCGTCGTCGACCGTGACGTCCAGCGGGTTGTACTGCGACGCCGTCGTGATCGTCGCGGTGACCAGCAGCGAGACCACGAGCAGCTGCCGCTCCGAGCGCCCGAAGCGGCCCAGCGAGTAGATCGAGACCGGCAGCAGCAGGAGGTCGTAGCCGATCAGCCCGACGGTCAGCTCGACCAGGACGACCAGCAGCGGAAACCTGCGCCGCACCAGCATCGCCAGGGCGGCGACCGGGACGGTGGCCATCGCGAAGGTCTTCAGCTGCGGGCTCTGGTACTGGACGATCTCGGCGTCGTTGGCGATCAGCACGGTCATCGTGGTGATCCCGGCCATGAAGACCAGGTCGAACAGCAGGCTGCGCCAGCCGGTCCACCACAGCACCCGCCGCGGTTCCCGCTCGGCGCTCACCGGTCGGCCGCGATTCCGGCGTTGTGCGCGATGATCGCGGCCTGCACCCTGCTGTCGCAGTCCAGCTTGGTCATCAGCCTGCTGACGTGTCCCTTGACCGTCGACTCCGCCGCGTTGAGCCGCTTGGCGATGGCCGCGTTGGACAGCCCGCCGCCGACCAGCGCGAGGATCTCCCGCTCGCGCGGGGTCAGCTCGGCGAGCCGGTCCAGGGCGGAGGTGGTGCGGGTGGGGGAGCCGCCCGCGAACCGGGCCAGCAGCCGCCGGGTCACCGAGGGTGAGAGCATCGCGTCGCCGTCGGCGATCACCCGGATCGCGTTGATCAGCTCCTCCGGCCGCGCGTCCTTGAGCAGGAAGCCCGACGCGCCCGCCTCGATCGCGGCGTAGATGTTGGCGTCCAGGTCGAACATCGTCAGGATCAGGATCTTCGGCGCGTCCGGCTGCGCGGCGAGCTGCCGGGTCGCGGCCAGGCCGTCCATCTTCGGCATCTGGACGTCCATCACCACGACGTCCGGGGCGTGCCGCTGGACCGCCGCCAGCGCTTCGGCTCCGTTCTCGGCCTCCGCGACCACGGTGAGGTCGGCGGCGCTGTCGAGAATCCGGCGAAGGCCCGCCCGGAGCATGGTTTCGTCCTCGACCAGCAGTACCTGGATCACATCGGACACCGTACTTCGGCGACCCGCGAAGTTCGACAAGTTGTGTCCGGCGTCTGCCCGGACGGCACGCGGTTACGGTGCGGAAACAGCTGTGCGCCAGGAGTTTCGTTCGTCCACAAGGGACATTGGGTCAACGGCGGGCGAGCACCAGCATCCGGGGGCTGTCGGCGGTGAGCGCTTCGCCGTCCTCGCCGTGCCCGGTCACCTCGGTGAATCCGACCGCCAGCAGCCAGTCGCGGATCTCGGGGAAGGTGAACATCCGGACGAAGAAGCGCATCCGGCGGACCCGGTCGCCCCGGACGACGATCCGCTCCACGACGTTGCGGCTGGTCAGCGGATCCAGCCAGCGGCGGTCGATCATCAGGTCCCCGTCGGCCTCCTGGACCCCCGTCGGCTGGAAGTTGCGCAGGATGAACACGGGGTTGTTCAGCTCGATCAGCAGCCTGCCGCCGGGGCGCAGTGCCCGGAACGCCTCGTCGAGCACCCGGCGGTTGTCCGCGTCGTCGAAGTACCCGTAGGCGGTGAACCAGCTGACGACCGCGTCGAAGCGGCCGGTCCACGGCAGGGAGCGGATGTCGCCCTGGACGTAGTCGACGGTGACGCCGCGCTCCCGCGCGTCCTGCCGGGCGCGGTCGAGGAACAGCGGGGTGATGTCGATCCCGGTGGTGCGCATGCCCAGCGCGGCCAGCCGGTTGGCGATGCGGCCGTGGCCGCAGGCCAGGTCGAGCACGTCGGTCGCCGGGCCGAGCAGCCTGCTGATCAGCTCGCTCTCGGCGTCGCTGCGCTCCTCCAGCGCGGCCCCGGCGAAGTGCAGGTAGTCGGTGTCGAACAGCTCCTCGGTGTCGAACGGCGGGGTGGACATCGCACCTCCAGCAAGCGAAGCGGGGACCGCCGCCAGGAATCTGGCCGCCCAAGAAGTCTGATTGCCCAAGAAGTCTGAAGGACCGGCCACGCGCTCGCAGCCGGTTTTCCGGCCGCCCGGAATCCGGTGGCCTGCGCAGACCGGACGGGTCACACTGCGCCGATGAACGAACAGCGGCTTGTGCTCGGCGGTTACGCCGCGGCTCCGCGCGCCATCCGCAGGCAGTGGCAGGACGCGGCGACGCTGCCGCCCTGGCTGGTCACCGCCAGCGAATGCCTCACCGGCGCCGAGCACGGGTCCGGTGCGGCCTGGTACACCGACCGGGCCGAGGCGGCCGGACCCGGGACGACGGTGCTCGCGGTCGGCTTCGACGCCGAGGACGCGGCGGACCTGCTCCGGGAGGTCACCGGCGATCCGCTGCGGCTGCTGGCCGCGGGCACCGCCATGCCCGACGACGCGCGGCTGTGGGGTTTCGAGGTGGTCGGGGTGGAGGGGCGGCTGGCGAGCCTGCACTCCTGGCTGTGCCACGGCTACGAAGCCGAGGTCGCCTCCGAGCTGGGGATCCGCCCCAACACCTGCGGCCTGCTCGACACGCACGAGCAGGCGTCGCAGGTGGTGGAGTGGATGCTGGAACTGCCCGCCGAGCAGGCTCCCGCGCCGGTCTACTGGACCGTCGCGGCGCTGGCCGAGTGCGGTGCGGGCGGCTCCGGGGCGGCCGGGCCCGGGCCGGCTCAGCCGTCCAGGTCGCTCTCGTTGAAGCGGGCGTAGCGGATCGTCTCGTGCGCGTCCTCGGACTCCGGTGAGCCTGCCTCGTAGAGCAGGCCTGCCCAGCCGCCGCCGAGGTTGACCAGGTCGGAGTAGGCCGCCCAGGTCGCGTCGATGACGGTTCCGGTCTCCTGCCAGGTCCTGCCCTCGTCGGACGAGGTGCGGATGCGCATGGTGTGCCGCCGGTGGTCCATGGCCGGGTCGGTGTTGTACGGCCCGGAGAACAGGATCAGGTTGTTCGGGTCACCGGCGGTCTTCGCGCGCAGCCGCACGACCGAGCCCTGCACGACCGGGCCCTTCAGCTCGGGGACGACGGTGAACTCCTGGCTGAAGCTGCCGCCGCCGTCGGTGCTGACGGCGTCCGCGCGGTTGTCGGTGGGGGTCTCGGTGCCGTTGTTGTCCTGGTTGCGGGCGGCGGCGTAGACGTGGCCGTCGACGGTCTCCAGCAGGTTCAGCTCCTGCGGGGTGATCTTCTTGCCGGTGCGGTCGTCGACCGCGCCGAGCTGCCAGGTCGTGCCGCCGTCGTCGCTGTGGACCAGGCCCGCGCCCTTGCGGCCGTCGGCGCCGCCGAAGTTGATGCCCACCAGCATCCGGTTCTGGTGGTCGCCGGGCCGGGTCAGCTGGAGGCCGTGCCCGGGACCGGTGGCGTACCAGGTGCTCCAGTCGTCCTTCTTCAGCTGCGGCTGCTCCTTCGGAGCGGTCCAGCTCTTGCCGAGCGGGTCCTCGCTGTGCTGGAGGTAGGGCGTGCGGGTGCACTTCGAGCCGCCGCCGTTGCAGTCCGCACCGGGGTTGTGGGTGGTCAGCAGGCTGATCCGGCCGGACCCGGCGTCCACCACCGGCACCGGATTGCCGCGGGTGTCCCCGGCCCCGTCGCTGACCAGCTCGATGTCGCCCCACGTCCGGCCGTCGTCGGTGGACCGCTTGAGGACGACGTCGATGTCACCGGTGTCGTCGCAGTTGTTGTTGCGGCCCTCGGCGAAGGCCAGCAGGGTGCTGCGGTCCTGGGTGCGCACGACGGCGGGGATGCGGAAGCAGTTGTAGCCGCCCTCGCCCTTGCGGAAGATCTCCGTTCCGGCGATGGCCGCGCCACCGCCCTGCGCCATCAGCGGTTTCGCGGTCGGCGCGGGCGTTCCGGGTTCCGGAGCGCCCGCGCAGGCGGTGACCGCGACGGCGGCGGCCACCAGCGGCAGGAGCGCTTTCGCGCGGCGGAGGTTCATGGCGGTCCTTCCCGCCAGGCACTCCGATGCACCTGGCAGCGGCGGAAGCTACAAGATCAATACCATCCTGCCATCAGGGTTGGAAAAGAACCGCCGAATGAACAAATCCGAAAATAACGGCCGCTGGGGTGGCAGTCCCTCGGGAATCGCCACCCCAGCGGCCGGGAGAAGTCGCGCCAGCCGCCTGCTCAGCCCTTGACGCTGCCCGCGGACAGGCCGCTGACCAGGAACCGCTGCACGAGGTAGAAGACGATCACCGCGGGCACGGCCACGAGCACGGACGCCGCCGCGAGATGTCCCCACTCCGTCCGGTTCTGCTGCACGAACACCTGGAGCCCCACGGCCAGCGTCTTGCTCCGGTCGTCGGCCGACAGCAGCGCCGAGGCGAACGCGACCTCGCCCCACGCGACGATGAACGAGTAGAACGCCGTCACCGCCAGCCCGGGCCTGGCCAGCGGCAGCACCAGCCGCCAGAACACGCCGAACGGCGAGAGCCCGTCGACCCGGCCCGCCTCGTCGATCTCGGCCGGGATGCTGTCGAAGTAGCCCTTGAGCATGTAGGTGCAGAACGGGATCGCGGTGCTGCAGTACACCAGCACCAGCCCGAGCACGCTGCCCTGCAGCCCCAGGGTGAGCAGGATGTTGTAGAGCGGCACGATCAGCACCGCGAACGGGAACATCTGCACCACCAGGAACGACAGCAGCAGCCAGTGCCTGCCGGGGAAGCGGAACCGGCTCGCGGCGTAGGCGGCGGTCGCGGCCAGCAGCACGCCCAGCACCGTGGTCAGCGCGGCGATGAGCACCGAGTTGCCGAACCAGCTCAGGAACGCGCCCTTGGTCCCGGACAGCACGTCGACGTAGTTGTCCACACTGGACTCGTTGAACAGCGTCGGGGTGGCCTCGACCGCCTTGGAGTCGGGTTTGAACGACACCACGACCACCCAGAACACCGGGAACACCGCGATCAGCGACGCGATCGCCAGCGCCGCGTGCAAGCCGGCGCTGGCCGCGGCGGAACGCCGGGTCCGGCTCGCGGGGCGTCTCGCGGCCGGGGCCGCGCGCAGCGAAGCCGCATCGATGGACATCTACAGCACCTCTCCCTGCCTGCGCATCGCGCGGCGGTAGCCGGTGGCGAACACCAGGAGGACGGACAGGATCAGCACGCCGTAGGTCGACGCGACGGCGAAGTCCCGGGTGGCACCGGAGAAGAACCGCTCGAAGGCGTAGGTGACCAGGATCCGCGTGTGCGGGTTGTTCCCGGTCATCAGGTAGATCACCGGGAACATGTTGAAGGTCCAGATCACGCCGAGCAGCACCACCGTCGACGACACCGTCCGCAGCCCCGGCAGGGTCACGTGCACGAACCGCTGCCACGGCGTCGCGCCGTCCATCTCGGCGGCTTCGTAGAGGTCGGAGGGGATCGACTGCAGACCGCCGAGCAGGGCGACCATCATGAACGGCACGCCCAGCCACACGTTGACGACCACGACCGACACCAGCGCCAGGCCCGACTGCCCGAGCCAGACCTGGCCGGGCAGCCCGACCGCCTCCAGCGCCCAGTTGATCAGCCCGTACTCGGAGTTGAACAGGTACTTCCAGGCGAACGCGCTGATGAACACCGGCACCGCCCACGGCAGGATCAGCAGCACCCGGTACAGCCCGCGCAGCCGCATGTTCCGGTTGAGCAGCACCGCCAGCCCCAGGCCGATGGTGTAGTGGAAGAACACGCACGCGAACGTCCAGATCAGCGTGCGCACCAGCGTCGCCCAGAACGAGCCGAACGACGGATCTCCCGAGAGCACGTTGAAGTAGTTCTCCAGCCCGGTGAACTCGTAGCGCGCGGGCCGGTCCAGCACCGGGTTGGCGATGTTGGTGTCGTTGATGTCGGTGAGGCTGAAGTACAGGCCCTGCACGAGCGGCAGGACCACCAGCACGCCGAGCACGACCAGGACCGGCAGGACCATGGCGTAGGCGAACCAGTGCCGCCGGAGGATGGTGGTCATCGGGTCACCTCAGCGCTGGGTGTAGTCGGTGACGACGGTGTCCTTGTAGAGCTTGGCGGTCTCGTCGAGCGCGGCCTTGGTTTCCTTGCGCCCGGCCAGGATGTCGGCGTACGCGGTCTGGAGCGGGTCGAGGAGCTCGGCGCCCTCGGGGATCCACGCGCGGCTGTGCGCACCGTCGACCAGCGGCTTGAACGCCGACACCATCCGGTTGGCGGTGACCGCGGGGGAGTCGTAGGCCGAGCGGCGGGTGGGCAGCAGGCCCAGCTTCTCCGCGATCGCGGCCTGGTTCTGCGCGCTGCTCATGCACTGCACGAACTTCACCGAGGCGTCGGTGGCGTCGCTGCCCTGGCGGATGACGTAGTCGTGGCCGCCGACCGGGGACGGCGTCGCCGAGCCGGGAACCGGTGCGATGCCGAGGTTCGAGGGGTCGGCGAACTCCTCGGACTCCAGGTACTCGGCCGCCGCCCACGGTCCGTCGACGACCATCGCCACCTCGCCGGAGGTGAACGCGGTCTTCATGTTGCTGTAGGAGTTCGTCTGGTCCAGGGCGGTGCGGGCGGCTCCGGCGTCGAGCAGGTCCTTCGCGGTCTGGAGACCGCGCACGCTCTCCGGGGTGTTGATGTCGATCGTCTTGCCCGCGGGGTTCACCAGGTCGCCGCCGTGGGTGTAGAGGAACGGCAGCGCGTAGTACTCGTCGTTGTTGATGAAGAACGCGTTCTGGCCGCCGAGCCTGGGCGCCGCGGCGCGCAGCTCCTCCCAGGACTTCGGCGGCGCGACACCGGCTTCGTCGAGCTTGCGCTTGTTGTAGAACAGCGCGAGCGCGTCGGTCACCTGCGGGACCGCGTAGGTTTTGCCCTCGTGACGGGTCGATTCCAGCGGCTGGGCCAGGAAGTCGCCGGTGTCGGCGGCCAGCGGGGTGCCGGAGAGGTCCTGGACGAGCCCGGCCTGCGCGAGCTGCGCGACCCAGCCGACGTCGGCGCGCAGCACGTCCGGTCCCTGGCCGCCCTGCGCGGCGGTCTTGTAGTTGTTCAGGGCCTGGTCGAACGACACCGTCTCGACCGCGACCTCGTAGCCGCCGGTCCGCCCGCACTCCTGGGCGATCCCGGCGAACACCGAGCTCTCCGAGGGGTTGCTGGTGTCCCAGTAGACGACCCGGTTGGCGTTCGCCGAACCGGATCCGCAGCCGCTGAGCGCGAGCGTGCTGACCAGGCCCAGGACGGCAGCGGTGACGGTGGCCTTGGCTCTCATGGGCAGTGCCCTCCTCGGTGTTGCAAAAATTTGCGAATACCTGGCCGTAGATTGCATACCCAGAACGCCAAGTGAGTCAAGGTTTTCTTGGTGTTCACGAGAGCCGGGCGAACTGGTTTCCGGGTCAACAATTGCAAAACATTTCGTGACGGTGCAAGATTGCGGCGTCACCTGGAGAAGGAGCTGGAGCAGTGGCGGGTCTGTCCGATATCGCCAAAGCGGCCGGGGTGAGCGTCTCGACGGTCAGCCGGGTGCTCAACCGCCGGGCGGGCATCAAGGAGGACACCAGGCAGCGGGTGCTCGCGGTGCTCAACGAGATGCCGCACACCGCGCGCGGCCTCGGCGCGCTGCGGCGCACCGGCGTGCTCGGCCTGCTCGTGCCGGAGCTGACCAACCCGGTGTTCCCGGCCTTCGCCGAGGCGCTGGAGGGCCGCGCCTCCGCGGCGGGTTACGCCTCGCTGCTGTGCAACACCAGGGTGGCGATGAGCGAGGAGGACTACGTCCGGATGCTCATCGCCCGCGGCGTCGAGGGCATGATCTTCGTGTCGCCGGAGATCGCCAACACCGAGGACGCGGCGGCGGGCGGCAGCCGGATCAGCCGCAGCTACTACGAGAAGCTGCTGGCCGACGGGGTGCGGATGGTCTTCGTCAACGGCGGTGCGCCGACCCTGGACGTGCCGGACGTGGCCGTCGACGAACACCTCGCCGGCTACACCGCCACCCGGCACCTGCTCGACCTCGGGCACCGCCGGATCGGGTTCGTCAGCGGGCCGGCCCGGTCGGTCCCCTCGCGGCTCAAGCGCGCGGGCTGGGAGGCGGCGCTGGAGGAGGCCGGCGTCGCCGCCGATCCGGAGCTGGTCGCGCACGCGCCGTTCGGCGCCGAGGGCGGTGCCGAGGCGATGGGCGCGCTGCTCGACGCCGCGCGGCCGACCGCGGTGATGTGCTCGTCGGACGTCATGGCGCTGGGCGCGATGCGCGAGGCGAAGCGGCGCGGCCTGTCCACCCCGGAGGACATCTCGGTGGTCGGCTTCGACGACATCCCGCTGGCCGCCTACTGCCAGCCCGCGCTGACCACGCTGGCGCAGCCGATCGAGGAGATGGCCGCGGCGGCGGTCGACGAGCTGTCCCGGCGGCTCGACCCGGACCAGCCCGGCCGCGCCACGACCAGCTTCAGCCGGATGTTCCGGCCGAACCTCGTGGTTCGCGAGTCCACCGCGCCACCACGCGACTGAAACGCGCTCGTGGGTGGTGTTGCCCGCTTCGGGGCAACGCCGCGCACGACCCTGCCCCGGAAACGGAACCGACTAGGGAAGGGGTGCCCGGTGCACCGAATCGACACCGACTGGTGGCGGGATGCCGTCGTCTACCAGGTCTACGTCCGCAGCTTCGCCGACGGCGACGGGGACGGCGTCGGCGACCTGGCCGGAGTGCGCGCCAGGCTCGGACACCTGGTGGACCTCGGCATCGACGCGCTCTGGCTGACGCCGTTCTACCCGTCGCCGATGGCCGACGGCGGTTACGACGTCGCCGACTACTGCGACGTCGACCCGCTGTTCGGCTCGCTGGAGGACTTCGACGCCCTGCTCGCCGACGCGCACGCGCGCGAACTCAAGGTGATCGTCGACGTCGTGCCCAACCACACCTCGGACGCGCACCCGTGGTTCGCCGAGGCGCTGGCCGCGCAGCCCGGCGATCCGGCGCGCGACCGGTACCTGTTCCGGGAGGGCAAGGGCGACAACGGCGAACTCCCGCCCAACGACTGGGAATCCGTCTTCGGCGGTCCGGCGTGGACCCGGCTGCCCGACGGGCAGTGGTACCTGCACCTGTTCGCCCCCGAGCAGCCCGACCTCAACTGGCGCAACCCGCAGGTCCGCGCGGAGTTCCGCAAGGTGCTGAAGTTCTGGCTGGACCGCGGTGTCGACGGTTTCCGCATCGACGTCGCGCACGGGATGATCAAGCACCCGGACCTGCCCGACACCAACCTCCAGCAGCAGATCTCCCTGCTCGGCCGGGCCGAACTGCCCTACTTCGACCAGGACGAGGTGCACGAGATCTACCGCGAGTGGCGCGGTCTGCTCGACTCCTACCAGGGCGCGCGGATCGGCGTCGCCGAGGCGTGGGCGCCGACGAGCCGACGCCTGGCCCGCTACGTCCGGCCCGACGAACTGCACCAGGCGTTCAACATGGCGCTGCTGGAGGCCGACTGGTCCGCGGCCGGTTTCCGCGCGGTGATCGACGATTCGCTCGCGGCCAACGACGCTGTCGGCGCGACCACGACGTGGGTGCTGGGCAACCACGACGTCAAGCGCCCGGTGACCCGCTACGGCGACGGCGCCACCGGGCTGCGGCGCGCCCGCGCGGCGGCGCTGCTGAGCTTCGCGCTGCCCGGCTCAGTTTACGTGTACCAGGGCGAGGAACTGGGTCTGCCGGAAGTGCTCGACCTGCCCGAGGAACTGCTCCAGGACCCGGTGTGGGAGCGGTCCGGCCACACCGATCGCGGGCGGGACGGCTGCCGGGTTCCGATCCCGTGGGAAGGCGCGACGCCGCCGTTCGGGTTCGGCCCCGGGGACCGGAGCTGGCTGCCCGCGCCGGAGTCGTGGACGGAGCTGGCGGTCGCCGCGCAGCGCGGGCGCGACGACTCGGTGCTGGCGACCTACCGATCGGCTTTGGCGGTGCGACGGGAGAATCCGGCGCTGGGCGACGGGGAGCTGGAGTGGCTGGACGCGCCGGACGGGGTCCTGGTCTTCCGCCGCGAGCCCGGTTTCGCCTGCGCGGTGAACTTCGGCGCCGAACCGGTGGAACTGCCGCTGTCCGGCCGGGTTCTGTGCCGCAGCGACGGCGGTGCGGAGTGGACCGGAGTGCTGCCGGGGGAGACCGCGGTGTGGCTCGCGGAGATCCGGTAAAGATTCACCGGAAATCCTCCTAACAGGTCTATTTCCGCCGCATCGGGCGTGGTCACATCGATACCCCCGCACACACGGAGGTAGTCGATGTTCCTGTTGCGACGATTAGCTGCCGGTGCCGCCGCGTTGGCGCTCGCCGGCCTGGGCGTGGTCGGACTCGGGCAGGCGCCCGCGTCCGCCGCGCCGAACTTCCAGGTCCCGTTCGAATGCGGCGTCACCGTCACCGCGGCGACGTTCAGCGGTCACAACCCGCCGTACTCGGTCGACTTCCAGAAGTCCGGGATCACCGGGATGCCGGTGCTCGCCTCCGCGGGCGGCAAGGTCTCCCGCGTCGAGGACGAGGGAAGCACCAGCTACGGCAAGTGGGTCGAGATCGACCACGGCTCGGGCTGGCGCACGCGCTACGCGCATCTGTCCAGACAGGACGTCCGGGTGGGGCAGGACGTCGCTCTGGGCACCAGGATCGGCTTGGCGGGCGCGACCGGTGGCGTCACCGGCCCGCACCTGCACTACGAGCAGATCCAGAACGGCACCGCCGTCAAGGTCACGCTCAACGGCGTCGCGGTGCCCTACTACGGCCACACGGACTTCACCAGCAAGAACAACTGCGGCGGCAACCCGTACTCGCCCGCGGAGATCTGCGGCGACGGCTACGGCGTGATCGACCAGGCCGGGCTTTCCGGGGCCGGCACCACCTACCTGCTTTACAACGCGTCGAACCAGAACAACTGCGTGGTGACGCTGAAGGCCAAATCGCTGGGCACCGCGTCGGCCGCGTCGGCGTTCCTGGAGGTCCAGGGCTCCGCCCGGGTCACCGACAGCGGGAACTTCGCCTACTACGCCGGGCCGGTCCGCAAGGAGGCCGGGTCGACCTGCGTGAAGTGGGGCGGTTCGGTCGGTTCCGAGTCCTACACCAGCCCCTTCGAGCACTGCGGCTGAGCACCGGGTTGCGCGGGTCGTGTGGTCACGGCCCGCGCAGCGCGACCAGCGGGAACACCAGGATGCTGAGCATGGCCGCGCCGACCAGCGCCGAGGCGTTCGCGGCGGGCAGCACCCCGATCTCGGTCCCGATGGTGGTGATCACGACGACCATCGGCAGCGCCGCCGACGCCAGCAGGGCCAGCGTCCACCTCGGCCGCCGCGGCAGGTCGCGGCGGTGCAGCACGAGGACCGGCAGACCGCGCACGACGAAGAACGCGATCACGCTCGCGGGGATCAGCAGGAGCGCGGCAGGTGCGGCCAGCAGCGAGTCGAGGTCGTAGCGCATCCCGCTGACCACGAAGAAGAACGGGATGAGCAGCCCGAAGCCGATGCCTTCGAGCTTGGTGTGGACGATCGCGGTCTCCCGGGGATCACCGGCGTCGAGGAACAGCCGCACGACGAGTCCCGCGGTGAAGGCGCCCAGCAGCACGTCCAGTCCGAGCCCGCCGGCGATCCAGAGCATCAGCACCACGACGAGCATCGCCAGCCGCACGCCGAACTGCACGCTGGTGCCCAGGGTGGTGGCGATCAGCCTGCGCAGCCGCTCCGAGCGGGGCCGGGAAGCCAGCCACAGCGCGATGCCCGCGACCACCGCGAACCCGACCAGCACCAGCGCGGTCCGCATCGGACGCTGCCCGCTGAGCAGCAGTGCGACCGCGATGATCGGGCCGAACTCGCCGAAAGCGCCGACCGCCAGGATCCGCGCGCCCAGCGGAGTGCCCAGCAGCCCGGCGTCGCCGACCATCGGCAGCGTCGTGCCGAGCGCGGTCGTGGTCAGCGCCAGGCCCACGACCAGCGCGCCCGGCGAGAACCCGTGCAGCAGCAACCCGATCCCCAGGCCCAGCGCCAGCGAGCAGGCCCAGCCCGCGGCGGCCAGCCGCAGCGGTTTACCGCGCACCTGGCCGAACTCCAGCTCGTAGCCCGCCAGGAACATCAGCATGGCCAGGCCGGAGTCGGCGATGAACCCGATGACGTCGTTCTCGCTCGCCCAGCCGAGCACCTGCGGTCCGATGAGGATCCCGAGCAGGATCTCCAGCACCGCGGAGGGGATCACCACCCACCTCGCCAGCCGGTCGCTGATCAGCGGAGCGATCGTGGTGGCCACGGCCACCACCGCGATGGTCGCCAGGGTGGTCACCGGCATGGGCCCTCCGCTCGACGGGTGCCCGTCGAACCTAGGCCGGGCTCCCGGCGGCCACCGCCCGCGCTCACCCGGTCGGGGAGGGCAACGAGGACTGGAACCCGCGAGCACCGGCGGTCCGCCCGGCGAAGACTCGTGGACGTGACCACGACCGCGGCAACGCACACCAAGATCGAACCCGGCATCCTCTACTTCGGCACCCCGGTGGTGCTGATCTCCACCCGCAACCAGGACGGCACGGCCAACCTGTCGCCGATGTCCTCGGCCTTCTGGCTCGGCTGGCGGGCGGTGCTGGGCTTGGGCTCCCTTTCGCACACGACCGCGAACATGCTCCGCACCCGCGAATGCGTGCTGAGCCTGCCGTCCGACGCGCTCGCCGGCGCCGTCGACCGGCTCGCGCTGACGACCGGCTCCGACCCGGTTCCGGAGTTCAAGCAGGACCGCGGCTACTGGCACGAGAGCGACAAGTTCGCCCGCGCCGGGCTCACCCCCGTCGAGTCCGAGACGGTCGGCGCGCCGGGCGTCGCGGAGTGCCCGGTGAACATGGAGGCGGTGGTCGAGGCGGTGCACCCGGTGGCCGCCGACCAAGGGGAGCAGCAGGCTTCCATCGTGACCTTCGAGGTGCGCGTCCAGCGGGTGCACGTCCACGACGCGATCCGGATGCCGGGCACCACCGACCGCATCGACCCGGACCGCTGGCGGCCGCTGATCATGAGCTTCCAGCAGTTCTACGGCCTCGGGCCGCGACTGCGCCCCTCCGCGCTGGCGACCATCCCGGAACGGCTCTACCGGGGCCCGGACATCGAGCGGGCGCGGGCGGTTCCCGAACGCTGACCGGTTCTCGCCACAACGTCACCCGATCAGAGCAAGGTCCCGGCGGAACCAGGGGGACGTAGCCGTCGTCACACCGACGACTTACCCCTGGGGAGCCGGTGCGGGCGGGCGAGTGGGGCCACCCGCCCGCACCGGCGCTGATTCCCGGCAGCCACCCGGTCCGGCCCGATCAGGCCGGACCAGCCCGATCAAGCCGGACCAGCCCGATCAAGTAGGTACAGTTCCCGCTCGTGCATCCGCAGCAGCCATATCCACCGCAGTTCCAGGCTCCCCGGCCGAGCGCCGGAACGGCGGTCGGCTCCGCATTGCTCGGGGTCTTCGCGGCACTCGTGTCCGCGCTCATGCTCACCGCCTCGATCGTTTCGGTGGGCGTGTTCGAACCGTTCCTGCTCAGCATCGTGCTGGTGGCGGTCCGGCTGGCCGTGTTCACCGTGGGCGCGGTGCTGATCCTCGGCCCGAAGAGCCAGGCAGGCCGGTACTTGATCATCATCGCCGCGGCGGCGTACCTGATCCTCGGCCTGTGGGGAGCGGTGACCTTCCTGTCGGTGATCGGCGCCGACGGGCTCACCATCGGATACGTGCTCCCGACGCTGGTCAACCTGCTGCTGCTCGCGCTGGTGCTCCTGCTGGCGGCCCTGCCGTCGACCGGTCGGTACCTGGCCGCCGCGGCGCAGCGCAAGCGGGCCGCGACCCAGCAGCAGTGGGCCCAACAGCAATCGCCGCCGCAGCAGTGGCCGCAGCAGCCGTCGCCCCAGCAGCAGTGGCCGCAGCAGCGCTGAATGAACGCGGGCCGTGGGCGGGAGCGCCCACGGCCCGTCGCGTCAGAGCTTGACCGGGTAGTGCGGCTCGGGCACCTCCGGCGAGAGCCTGCCCTCGATGAAGATGCCGTGCCAGAGCATGAACACCAGCAGCGCCCAGAGCCTGCGGCTGTGGTCCAGCACCCCGGACCGGTGCTCCTCCAGCAGCTGGAGCACCGCGGTGCGGTTGATCAGGTGATCGGTCTGCGACTGCTGGATGATGTTGCGCGCCCAGTCGTGCATCTCGTCCCGCAGCCAGTGCTTGATCGGCACCGGGAACCCGAGCTTGCGGCGGTTGAGCACGTGCGCGGGCACCACCTGGCGCATCGCCTGGCGCAGCGCGTACTTCGTGGTCTCCCTGGTGATCTTCTGGTCCAGCGGGATCCGGCTGGCCACCCGGAAGACCTCCGGGTCCAGGAACGGCACCCGCAGCTCCAGCGAGTTGGCCATGGTCATCTTGTCGGCCTTGACCAGGATGTCCCCGCGCAGCCAGGTGAACAGGTCCACGTGCTGCATCCGGGTCACCGGGTCCCAGCCCGCCGACGTGCGGTAGGCCGCGGCGGTGACGTCCTGGTGCGACACGCCCGGGTCGAAGCCGCGCATGACGTTGCGCAGCTGGTCGTCCCGGAAGATCCGGGCGTTGCCGTAGTAGCGCTCCTCCAGGCTCAGCGAACCCCGGCGCAGCAGGTCCTTGCCCCGCACGCCCTCCGGGATCGCCGTGGAAACCCTGCCCATCGCCTTGCGCAGCGCCCCGGGCACCTTCTCGAACGGCGCCAGCGACAGCGGCTCGCGGTAGATCGTGTACCCGCCGAACAGCTCGTCGGCGCCCTCGCCGGAGAGCACCACCTTGACGTGCTGGCGCGCCTCGCGGGCGATGAACCACAGCGGCACCAGCGCCGGGTCGGCCACCGGATCGTCCAGGTACCAGACGATCAGCGGCAGCGTCTCCATCATCTCCTCGGCCGAGACCGTGCGGACCACGTGCTTGACGCCGATCGCCGCCGCCGACTCGGCGGCCACGTCGACCTCCGAGTAGCCCTGCCGCTCGAACCCGGTGGTGAAGGTGATCAGGTTCGGGTTGTGCTCCTTGGCCAGCGCGGCGATCGCGGTCGAGTCGATGCCGCCGGACAGGAACGAGCCGACGGTGACGTCGGCCCGCATGTGCTTGGCGACCGAGTCGCGCATCACCTCGACGATCTCGTCGTGCAGCCGCTTGGCGTCGGAGTCGCCGTGCACCGGGCGCGCGTTGAAGTTCGGCTGGAAGTACCGCTCGGTCACCAGCTGGCCGCCCGGCGAGACGGTGAACGAGGTCCCCGACTCGATCCGGCGCACCCTCCGGTGCAGCGTCTCCGGCTCGGGCACGTACTGCAGCACCAGGTAGTGCTGCATCGCCTTGTGGTCCAGGTCCTCGTCGATGCGCAGCGTGTTGGCCAGGCCGAGCAGGCTCTTCTTCTCGCTGGCGAAGGCGATGCCGCCGGACCCCTGCGCGTAGAACAGCGGCTTGATGCCGAACGGGTCGCGCGCGCCGAAGACGACCTTGCGCTCGTTGTCCCAGATCAGGAACGCGAACATGCCGCGCAGGCGCCCCACCATGGAGGTGCCCAGGTAGTGGTAGGCGGCGACGATGACCTCGGTGTCGCCGTCGGTGTTGAACCGGGCGCCGTGCTGCTCGACCAGCTCCGCCCGCAGTTCGAGGTAGTTGTAGATCTCGCCGTTGAACAGGATGGTGTAGCGGCCGGGGTCGTCGGCCGGACCCCAGCTCAGCGGCTGGTGGGAGTGCTCCAGGTCGATGATCGACAGCCGGTTGAAGCCGAAGACCAGCTCACCGCCATGCCAGGTGTCGCTCTCGTCCGGTCCCCGGTGCCGCTGGCACCGCAGTGCGGTGGCCACGGCGTCGCGGGCGAAACCGGCGTTCTCTTCGGTGGGACAGACCAGTCCAAGCAGGCCGCACACGTGTCTCGGGCACCTCTCGTGTCGGCGGTGTGTTGTTTGCTCCCCGACGGGAAACCCCAGTATGCCGTTGCACCGGCCGCCACCCGCACGCGCGGGGGCCATGCCCTCCGGTAGGGGAGGGGGTCGGCCACGGCAGGTGATCTCGCTCTCGCGGGCGGTTCCGGACGCCCCGGTGGGGCTACCCCGGAGCAGTATCGCGGCTACTGCTGGGCTAGGCTTCGCCGCAGAATTCCGGTGGTGGACGCCTCCCCGTGTGGGGGACGGGCGGACGAGTCCGCCGGATCGGTGAGTTTCGCAGCGAGGAGGCGTCGCACAGTGGGCCTGAAGGAGGCGACCCGAGTGCCACGGCTGGTCAAGGTCACTGGGCTGATCGGCCTGGTTGGTGTCGCGGCAACGGGCTGCACGACCGACGAGGTCATGCGGTTCGGCTGGCCGCAGGGTGTCACCCCGCAGGCCGAGTCGATGCGGCAGCTGTGGACCTGGTCGGTGATCGCGGCACTGGCGGTCGGGGTGATCGTGTGGGGGCTGATCTTCTGGTCGGTCGCCTTCCACCGGAAGAAGACCGAGGAGCTGCCCCGGCAGTTCCAGTACAACCTGCCGCTGGAGATCATCTACTCGGTGGTCCCGTTCGTGATGGTCGTGGTGCTGTTCTACTTCACCGCGGTCACCCAGAACTACGTGCTGGCCAAACCGGCCAAGCCGGACGTGACGGTCAACGCGGTGTCCTTCCAGTGGAACTGGGAGTTCAACTACCCGGACTACAGGACCCCGGACGGCCAGCCGGTCCGCACCGTCGGCAGCAGCAGCGAGATCCCGCTGCTGGTCCTGCCGACCGACTCCGCCGTCGAGTACCACCTCTCGTCGACCGACGTCATCCACTCGTTCTTCGTGCCGGAGTTCCACTTCAAGCGGGACACCTTCCCGCACCCGGAGAAGAACAACCAGGACAACGTCTTCCAGAACACCATCGACCGCGAGGGCTCGTTCGTCGGCCGTTGCGCCGAGCTGTGCGGCACCTACCACTCGATGATGAACTTCGAGGTCCGGGCGCTGTCGAAGGACAAGTTCGATCAGTACATGCAGCTGCGGACGAGCAACAACCCGGACACCGGGCGCCCGTACACCGCGGCCGAGGCGCTGGCGAAGATGGACTGCGGCGAGCTGTGCACCCCGCGCGCGGTGACCGGTGTCCCGTTCGACACCGAGCGGACCGGCGGCAAGCCGTCGGGCATCGGGGCCGGTTCGGCGGTCGGCAACTGAGGAGTGCCCTCGACGGGGCGCAAGGCGTGAGAGCGAGGACTCCATGAAGGTCGAAGCGAAGATCTTCAACTACATCACAGGCTTCTTCTTCCTGTCCGCGATCGTGTACGGGTTCTGGGCGAAGGAGCCGGTGGGCACGGTCGCGCTGATCCTGGTCGGCGGGCTGTCGCTGCTGATCGGCACGTACTTCCAGTTCGTGGCCCGGCGCATCGAGCCGCGCCCCGAGGACAACGAGGACGCCGAGATCAGCGACGGCGCCGGGGAGCTGGGCTTCTTCAGCCCCGGCAGCTACTGGCCGGTCGGCCTGGCCGCCTCCGCCGGGCTCGCCGGTGTCGCGCTGGCCTTCTTCCACGTGTGGATGATCGTGATCGCCGTCGCGGTCGTCCTGATCATGGTGGCCGGCCTGGTGTTCGAGTACCACACCGGACCGAACCACGAGTGAACCGAGCCGCCGAGGAGCCCCGGATCCGGATGGGTCCGGGGCTCCTCGCTTTCGCGGCCGGGGACCGGGAGCGGTCGCGGCCGGGCGTCTAGGATTTCCGCACACGCACCGCTCTACCCGGAGGTTTTTCGAGTGATCACCGCGATCGTGCTGATCCAGACTGCCGCCGAGCGCCTCACCGAGGCAGCCCAGGAGATCGCCGATCTGGAAGGCGTCACGGAGGTGTACTCCTGCGCCGGCGACGTGGACCTGATCGCGATCCTGCGGGTCGGCGACCACGAGCAGATCGCCGACATCGTGCCCGGCCGGATCAACAAGGTCCCGGGCGTGCTCGACACCGACACCCACATCGCGTTCCGGTCCTACTCCCGGCAGGACACGGAAGCCGCTTTCTCCATCGGGATGGAAGTTGACTGAGTTCGGCTCGTTTTGCGTGGTGGTGCGGGTGGCGGAACCTCAGGCGCCCGCTGGCTGCGGTTACTTTTTCCGACGTATGTCCAATACGACGGAAAAAGCTGTCCTCGCCAGCGAACGCCTGAGAACCCGCGGCGGTGCCGGTTGCTGGGGTGGGCTAAGCGGCTTCGCCGCTTGAGGACGATGACTGGGTTGGGTCACGCCCCGGCGTGCAGGGCGGTGGAGCGCTCGGCCCAGCGGTTGAGGAGATCCGAGGCCGCGCCGGAGTCGACCGCCTGCGCCACGCGCTCCAGCGCGGCGCTCAGCTGGCCCCTGAGGTCATCTCCGACGCCGTCGAAGGCGGCCACCGCCCCGGCGGCGTTCAGCAGCACCGCGTCGCGCACCGGGCCGCGTTCGCCCGCCACCAGGCGGCGGACCACGTCGGCGTTCTCCGCCGCGTCGCCGCCCTGGAGGTCGGCCGCGGTGCTGTAGGCGATGCCGAAGTCGGCCGGGTCGATCCGCTCCCGCGCGACGCTGCCCTCGCGGACCACCCAGGTGTTCGTGGTCGTCGTGGTGGTGATCTCGTCCATGCCGTCGTCGCCGCGCACCAGCAGCACCGAGCTGCCGCGGGCGGCGAAGACCTCGGCCATCACCGGCGCCAGCCGCAGGTCGCCGCTGCCGATCAGGCCCGCCGACGGCCGGGCGGGGTTGGTCAGCGGGCCGAGGACGTTGAACGCGGTCGGGATGCCGACCTCGCGGCGCGGGACCGCCGCGTGCTTGAACCCGGGGTGGAACACCGGCGCGAAGCAGAACCCGATGCCGACCTCGTCGAGGCAGCGGGCGACGTCCTCCGGCGCCAGGTCGATCGCGACGCCCAGCGCCTCCAGCACGTCGGCCGTGCCGCACTTCGAGGAGGCCGCGCGGTTGCCGTGCTTGACCACCGGCACCCCGGCCGCCGCGGTCACCAGCGAGGCCATCGTCGAGATGTTCACGCTGCCCGACCGGTCGCCGCCGGTGCCGACGATGTCGACCGCACGCCGGTCGATCCGCAGCGGCCTGGCGTGCGCGAGCATGGCGTCGGCCATGCCGCGGATCTCCGCGGGCGTCTCGCCCTTGGCCCGCAGCGCGACCACGAACGCCGCCACCCGCGCCGGGGTGGCCTCACCGGTCATCACCAGGTCCATCGCCCAGGCCGTGTCCTCGGCCGAGAGGTCGTTGCCGGCCACCAGGTGCCCGAGCAGCCCTGCCCAGCTTCCCGCCATGGTTCCCACGATCGTCGATCCTTCTTCGTTGCAAAGTCTGTTACACGGAGAGCGGCGCGGCAGGCGGGTGGTGACGAAGGTGGATCCCGGAGCGGGGGCGCCGACGTCCCACCGCTCCCGACGCGCTCACGCCCGGACGGCGGGGGCGACCTGGTTGCGCAGGACCTCGGCGACCGTCTCCGCGGCGGAGAGCGGGTCCAGCGGGTGCACCAGCACCGCGTCGGCCTGCGACCAGGTCGCGAGCCATCGGTCGTCCTTGCGGCGGACCACGACGACCACCGGCGGGCACTGCCGGATCTCGTTCTTGAGCTGGCGGGACACGCCCATGCCACCGGTCGGCTGCGCCTCGCCGTCGAGGATCACCAGGTCGGCGCTGCCCTCGTCGGCCGCGCTGAGCACGTCGGCGACGGTGCCGGCCTCGACGTAGTGCACCCGCGGCAGGTCCGGCGCCGGGCGGCGCCCGATCGCGGTGATGATCGCCTCTCGCACCTCGGGCTTGTGGCTGAACACCAGGACGGTCGTGGTCGGTGCGCTCATCACTGCTCCTCGCTGGCGTGGACGGCCGGTACGGGGCGGAATAACCTCGGATGCTATCCGCTGCGCGGGTCCGAGCAGTAGTGGCCCACGCTCACGGCGATCAGCCCGGCCCCGGCTGGAGCGCGTCCCAGCCCGCCGCGCGGCCGCCGAGCCGCTGCGCCAGGCTCGCCATCCGCGAGCTCTCCTGTGAGCAACGCAACGCGTCGATGATCTGCACACGCAGCGCGACCACCGCGGTCAGGTCGTTCCCGGTTCCGGATTCGCGCAGGTCACCGGGTCGCAGCGTCCAGCCGTCCGGTGCGAGCAGCTCGTCGGCGGCGGCGAGCTGGTCGTCGGGGAGCAGCAGGTGATGGCGCAGCACCGCAGGTAGCGGGGGCTGCCAGTGCTCCGAACGGCCCAGCGCGGCCGACGCGGCCTCGGTCTCGTCGAACGAGGTCGCCACGACGCGGAGACCGGGGTCGTCGATGCTGATCACAGGCTGTTTCTGAGTTCGGAACAGACCACCCAGACGGGCGAAAGCCTCACGTATGTTCTTCACGGTGCGTTACTCCCAGGTCGCAATCCGATCAATCCCCGGCGTGGCTGCGGACCCGACGAGGCAGGCGGAAAACGTGCAAGACATAATGCGTCGCGTGACAACGGCAGCGCCCTCAATCAGTCAACGTGTGCACTCGCTGAACCGCCCGAACATGGTCAGCGTGGGCACCATCGTTTGGTTGGCCAGCGAGCTGATGTTCTTCGCTGGGCTCTTCGCCATGTTCTTCACGGTGAAGGCGCAGAACGAGGGGGCGTGGCCGCCACACCCCACTCATCTGAACCTCCCGTACGCCCTCCCGTTCACGATCATCCTGGTGGCGTCCTCGTTCACCTGCCAGTGGGGCGTGTTCGCGGCCGAGCGGGGAGACGTCTACGGCCTGCGTCGCTGGTACGTGATCACACTGATCATGGGCACGGTCTTCGTGCTCGGGCAGGCGGGTGAGTACTACCAGCTGATCACCGAGCACGGCACCACGATCGCGTCCTCCGCGTACGGCACCGTCTTCTACATGACGACCGGCTTCCACGGCCTGCACGTCATCGGCGGTCTGATCGCGTTCGTCTTCCTGATCATCCGGACGAGGCTCAGCAAGTTCACCCCGGCGCAGGCCATCGCGGCCATCGTCGTGTCGTACTACTGGCACTTCGTGGACATCGTGTGGATCGGGCTGTTCGCCGTGATCTACCTCGTCCCGTGACCGTCTTCCCAGACGAGGTCGTTACCGAATCACCCCGAACCTGACAGCAAGGGTTGCCGCACTCATGACCACCAACAAGAAACGGAACCGCGCGGGCTCGAAGCTACGTCGGCGGATCTCCGGTGCGCTGGCGCTGGGCATCGCCCTCATCAGCGCGGGCGGGCTCTACACCGTCCTGACCCCCGAGCCGCAGACCGCGCAGGCCGCCGCGGACCCGGCGCTGGTCAGGCAGGGCGAGGCGCTCTACAACAACGCCTGCATCACCTGCCACGGCTCGAACCTGCAGGGTGTGCAGGACCGCGGCCCGAGCCTGGTGGGCGTCGGCGAGGCCGCCGTGCACTTCCAGGTCTCGACCGGCCGGATGCCGATGGTCCGCCAGGAGGCGCAGGCCATGCGCAAGCCGCCGAAGTTCTCCCCGGAGGAGATCGACGCGCTGTCGGCGTACGTTCAGACCTACGGCGGCGGTCCGGAGGGGCCGAAGGAGCGGGGCGAGGCGCTGTGGGGCGCCAACCCGGCCCGCGGTGGTGAGCTCTTCCGGCTCAACTGCGCGTCGTGCCACAACTTCACCGGACGCGGCATCGCGATGTCCTCGGGCAAGTACGCCCCGAACCTGCACGAGGCGACCGAGCAGGACATCTACAACGCGATGCTCACCGGACCGCAGAACATGCCGAAGTTCTCCGACCGGCAGCTCACCCCGGAGGAGAAGAAGGACATCATCGCCTACGTCAAGTCGGTGTCCAACGGCAACAACAACCCGGGCGGCAACGACCTGGGCGGGTACGGACCGGCGTCCGAGATGGTGATCGCCTGGGTGGTCGGGATCGGCGCGCTGATCGGCGTCACCCTGTGGATCGGAGCCAGGGCATGAGCGAGCAGCAGAAGAGGGAATACACCGAGGCCGAGCTGGCCGAGATGAGCCGGGACGAGAAGGTCCGGCTCGGGACCGAGCTCGACGACGTCGAGCTGGTCGAGTACCGGGACCGCTGGCCGGTCAAGAACACCCGTGCCGAGCGGCGCGCGGAGCGGACCGTGGCGCTGTGGTTCGTGCTCGCGGGCCTGTCCGCGCTGGCGTTCCTGGCCGTGTTCATCTTCTGGCCCTGGGGCTACGCCGACCCGCTGAGCAAGCCCGACGAGTACTTCGTCTACTCGCTGTACACGCCGCTGGTCGGGTTCTTCCTCGGCCTGTCGGTGCTGTCGGTGGGTATCGCCGTCGTCCTCTACGGCAAGAAGTTCCTCCCGCACGAGGTCGCGGTGCAGCAGCGCCACGACGGTCACGGCTCGGAGGAGGTCGACCGCCAGACCACGGCCGCGCTGCTGGCCGACGCGGGCAACCGCAGCGGCATCGCCCGCCGGTCGATGATCAAGCGCACCGCCGGTTTCGGCGCGGGTGCGCTGGGCCTGGGTGCCGGCGTGGTCGCGATCGGCGGCTTCGTCCGCAACCCGTGGGCCAACGAGGGGCCGAACTCGCTGCAGCACACCCCGTGGCTGTCGGAGAACGGCGAGAAGATCTACCTGCGCCGCAGCACCGGGCACCCGCACGAGGTGTCGCTGGTGCGCCCGGAGGACATCGACGCGGGCGGTTTCGAGACCGTCTACCCGTTCCGGGAGTCCGAGCGCCACGACGAGCACGCACTGGCCAAGGCGTTCAAGCGCGGCGACGCGCCGGTCATGCTGATCCGGCTCCGGCCGGGCAGCAAGCCGATCAAGCGCAAGGGCCAGGAGGACTTCAACTACGGCGACTTCTACGCCTACTCGAAGATCTGCACCCACGTGGGCTGCCCGACCTCGCTGTTCGAGCAGCAGACCGGCCGCCTGCTGTGCCCGTGCCACCAGTCGCAGTTCGACGTGGTCAACACCTACGCCAAGCCGGTGTTCGGCCCAGCCACCCGATCCCTGCCGCAGCTTCCGATTACGGTTGACGAAGAGGGATACTTCGTGGCCAAGCACGACTTCATCGAGCCGGTCGGCCCGGCCTACTGGGAGCGTAAGGCATGAGTTCGATCACCACGCCCACGAAATCGGAGAGCGCCGCCTACAAGAAGGCGTCCCAGGCAGCCGACGAACTCGACCAGCGATTCCAGTTCGCCAAGGGGATGCGGCGGCAGCTGAACAAGGTCTTCCCGACGCACTGGTCCTTCCTGCTCGGTGAGATCGCGCTCTACACGTTCATCCTGCTGCTGCTGACCGGTGTCTACCTGACGCTGTTCTTCGACCCCTCCATGGAGGAGGTCGTCTACGACGGCGTCTACCGGAACCTGCAGGGCGTCGAGATGTCGAAGGCGTTCGCGAGCACCCTGGACATTTCGTTCGAGGTCCGCGGCGGTCTGTTCATCCGGCAGCTGCACCACTGGGCGGCGCTGATCTTCGTCGCCTCGATGATGGCGCACATGGCGCGCATCTTCTTCACCGGTGCGTTCCGCAGGCCCCGCGAGAGCAACTGGACCATCGGCGCGCTGCTGCTGATCCTGGGCATGTTCGAGGGCTTCTTCGGCTACTCGCTGCCGGACGACCTGCTGTCCGGTACCGGTATCCGCGCGACCCTGTCGGGCATCGTGCTCTCGATCCCGGTGCTGGGCACCTGGCTGCACTGGGCGCTGTTCGGCGGCGAGTTCCCCGGGATGGAGATCATCCCGCGGCTCTACGTGCTGCACGTGCTGCTGATCCCGGGCATCATGCTCGGCCTGATCGCGGCGCACCTGGCGCTGGTCTGGTACCAGAAGCACACCCAGTTCCCCGGTGTGCGGCGCAAGGAGAACAACGTCGTCGGCATCCGGATCATGCCGACCTTCGCCCTCAAGGGCGGCGCGTTCTTCGCGCTGGTCACCGGTGCGATGGCGATCATGTCCGGGCTGTTCCAGATCAACCCGATCTGGAACCTGGGCCCGTACAACGCCTCGCAGGTCTCGGCGGCCTCGCAGCCGGACTGGTACCTGGCCTGGGCGGACGGCATCCTGCGCGTCTGGCCGGCCTGGGAGGTCTACCTCGGCCCGTACACGATCCCGCCGGTGTTCTTCGCGGGCGCGATCGGCATGGGCATCCTGTTCACCGTGCTGCTGGCCTACCCGGCGATCGAGCGGAAGCTGACCAAGGACGACGCGCACCACAACCTGCTGCAGCGTCCGCGCGACGTCCCGGTCCGCACCAGCCTCGGCATGATGGCGCTGACCTTCTGGACGGTGCTGATGATCTCGGGCAACAACGACGTCATCGCGTTCCAGTTCAACATCTCGCTGAACGCCATGACGTGGTTCGGCAGGCTCGGTCTGCTGCTGGGCCCGCCGATCGCCTACTGGATCACCTACCGGATCTGCCTGGGTCTGCAGCGGGCCGACCGCGAGGTGCTGGAGCACGGCGTCGAGACCGGCATCATCAAGCGCCTGCCGCACGGCGAGTTCATCGAGATCCACCAGCCGCTGGGCCCGGTGGACGAGCACGGCCACCCGGAGGAGCTGCCCTACCAGGGCGCGCCGGTGCCGAAGAAGATGAACAAGCTCGGCGCGGCCGGTCACCCGGTGGCGGGCAGCCTGCTCAAGCCGGACCCGGCGGAGGAGACCGAGGCGCTGGAGCGCACCCGGCACGACGACGAGGTCCGCGAGCGCGAGGAGCGCGAGCAGCGGCAGCTGACCGCGGGCAAGCCGAAGTCCGAGTGACCTGAGCACGCGGCGAAGGCCCCGGCATCCGAGCGGATGCCGGGGCCCTTCTCGTTGCGCGGCGCGGGCGCGGGCGACAGCCCGCGAGTGCGGGACGCGGGCGACAGCCCGCGAGTGCGGGAGGGCTCGGGCTGGGTGGAGGAGCTGAAGTTCGGTGGGAGTGCGGGCTGGGTGGCAGTCCGCGAGTGCGGCCGGAGCTCGGGCTGGGTGGAGGAGCCGAAGTGCGGTAGGAGCGCGGGCTGTGTGGCAGCGGGCGAGTGCGGCGAGGGCTCGGGCCGGGGCGGAAAGCCGAAGTCCGGTGGGAGCGCGAGCCATGTGGCAGCGCGCGAATGCCGCCGGCGCCCGGGCCGGAGCGTAAGACCCCAAGCCGCGCCGGAACCCGGGCCGAGTGGCAGCCCCGAGGTCGGCGAGAGCCGGGCCCTAGAAGATCACGCGAGCGCTTCTGACCGCCTGGGCGGTTCCGGCGTCGCCGCGCCGGACGGTGACCTCCGCGTCCGCCCGGCCCGAAAGGCTGCGCATCAGGCCGAGGGCGTCCGCCTCGACCGCGGCCACCGGCGCGTCCTCGCCGATCTGCCAGTCGCCGGTGACCAGGCCGGTCAGTTCGAGCTCGAAGGACGGGCCCGCCCATTCGTCGTCGAGGTCCCGCAGCACCTGCTCCACGACCCCGCGGTCGTGGTCGTGCGGCGTGAACGTGCGGCCGGCGGCCCGGCAGATGTCGACGCGGTGCATCCACATGTCGCGGGCGAGGATGACGTCCAGGACGTAGCCGAGCTCGACCGGCGGCACGTCCGGGTAGCCGGTGTCGAACCGCTGCTCGCGGGCCTGCTCGGGCATCTCGGGAAGAGCCTGGAGCAGCTGCCGCCACCGGTGCACGAACTCGCTGACGAGCTCGCTGTCCGGGCGTTCGCGCCAGACCTCGGCCGCGATCTCGTTCATGGCGTCCAGCCGCGGCAGCTCCGGGTAGCGGGCGGTGCCCTCCTGGACGCGCTGCGCGAAGAGGTCGGCGTCGAGGAAGTTCTCGGCGTTGCCGATGGTGTGGCCGACGATGTCGTGCACGTTCCACCGGGGGCAGTCGGTCGGCCTGCGCCAGTCCTCGGGGGAAAGGGTGGTGAGCAGCGCCCGCGTCGCGTCGACCTCGGGGCTCAGGAGTGCGGCGGCGTGGGCGCGGTCGGTTCGGGCCACATCGTGCGCCCGGACGAGGGTGGTCATTGTCGTCTCCCTATCTGTCTCCAGGCACCTCCCATGGAAGACCGCGGTGTCGTCCTGGGACAGGGGAGTTGTGCCCGGGAGCGGATCAGTCGACGGCGGCGTACGGGGTCCGGCCGCTGACGGCGCGTTCGAGCCACGCCTGCCACGCCCCGGCCGCGCCCGCAGGTTCGGCCCAGCCCGGGCAGCGGACCAGCCGGGTGCCGCCGGTGGTCAGCCACCGGTAGAGCACGCGCGCCTCGTCCGGCGGCGCCCCGCGCAGCGGTCCCGGACCGGGGACGACGGTCTCCGCCGACGCCTGGAGCATGTCGACCACCGGCATCGGCGGGACACCGCGCCGCGCGGTGCCCGCGGCGGCCAGCCTGCCGTGCCGGACCACGGCCAGGTGCCA
>NZ_BAAAUX010000016.1:67040-70211 GCF_039534165.1 Saccharopolyspora taberi
CGGTCCCGACCCCGACGCCGACGAACAGCGCCGCCGCCGCGACCACCGATCCGCCCGCCGCGGCCGTCCGGCGGCGGGCCCACGAGCTCCGGCACCCCGGCCAGCGCGCTCAGCCGCTGGCCGCGGTCGAGCGACCGCACGAGCGCCGCGAGCCGGTCGCGGTGCACCGCCGCGTCCTCGAACCGCTCCGCCGCCGAGAGCCGGTCCAGCTCCGCGCGCAGCCGCTCCAGCACCTCCGTGCCGCGTCCGGTCACGACGTCCTGGATCGAGACCACCTCCGGCGCGTACGCCTCGACGCTCTGCAGGCCCGCGCAGGGCGCGGCGCAGCGGCCAAGCTCGTGCAGCGCGCAGGGGCGCCCGCGCTGGTTTTCGGCGGGGATCCGCTCGGTGCAGCGCCGGATCGACGTGGCCTCCTGCAACGCGTCGACGGCCTCGGTGGCCGCGCGGCGGGAGCTGAACGGTCCGAGCGCGGACGGCTTCGGGGTGCGCACGATCGACAACCGCGGGAACGGCTCGTCGGTCAGCGCGACCCACCAAGCCCGCTGGGGGAACTTCGAACGCCGGTTGTAGCGCGGCGCGTGCGCGGCCAGCAGCCGCAGCTCCCGCACCTCCGCCTCCAGCGGGTGCGAGCAGACGACGTGGTCGACGCGGTCGGCGAGGCCGACCATCTCCTTCATCCGGCTGCGCTTCTCGCCCGCGGTGAAGTACTGCCGGACCCGCCGCCGCAGGTCGGTGGCGGTGCCGACGTAGAGGACCTCGTCGTTGGGGCCGCGGAACAGGTAGACGCCGGAGGCGTTGGGCAGCTGGTCGGCCAGCCCGCGCTTCTGGCGTTGCAGCGGCGAGACGTCCGGCAGGTGCCCGAGCAGGTCCTCCAGCGTGCGCACGCCCAGCGGCCCGACCCGCTCCAGCAGCGCGTGCAGGACGTCGACGGTCGCGCGGGCGTCGTCGAGGGCGCGGTGCACCGGTGAGGTGCGCGCCCGCAGGACGCCCGCGAGCGTGCCGAGCTTGTAGTTCGGCGTCTCGTCCCGGGTCAGCACCCGGCGGGCGAGCTTGACCGTGCACACCACGTCCGGCTTCGGCCAGCGCAGCCCCTGCCGTTCGCACTGGCTCCGCAGGAAACCGACGTCGAACGGCGCGTTGTGCGCGACCAGCACCGCGCCCTCGGCGAATTCCAGGAACGACGGCAGCACCGACTCGAACGACGGCGCGTCGTGCACCATCGCCTGGGTGATCCCGGTGATCGAGACGACCGCGGGCGGGATCTCGCGGCCGGGGTCGACCAGGGTGGCGAACTCACCGACCACCTCGCCGCCCCGGACCTTGACGGCGCCGATCTCGGTCACGGCGTCGTTCGCGCTGCTGCCACCGGTGGTTTCGAGGTCGACCACCACGAAGGTCACCTGGTGCAGCGGGATCTCGCGGTCGGGGACGATCTCGTCGAAGGTGAGCTGGGCGTGCGGGGACATCGCGATCACGCTACGGGCCGGTACCGACAGCCCGGCGGATGCGGTCGCCCGCGGGTGCTCCTACTAGCCTGTGGGGGTGGCACCGCCGATGCCGGGGTCGGAGCACCCCACGCCCGAGGAGTCTGCTGTGGACAGTGCACAGCAGACGGCCGGCGGTGTGCCGCTGGACTGGGACTCCTTCGCCGGACCGCTGCGCGTGCGGCTGGCCGAAATGGCCGCCGAAGCCCTCGGCGAGATGCGCGCGGTCGACATCCCCGCGCAGCTGCGCCCGGTGGTCCGCTTCGCCCCGGCCAAGCGCGCGAAGCTGGGGCAGGCCGCGCTGCTGGGCGCGCTGCGCGACTCCGGGGTCTTCCGGACCGCCGTGGTCGACTGGTGCACCGGGAACCGGCCCGCGGCGCTGGACCTCAACGATCCCGATCCGGTCGTGGTCGCCGCCGCCGCGGTGCTCCAGGACGCCGCGATCGCGCCGCACTACGTGGAGCTCGTGGGCTTCCGCACCGAGCAGGGCCAGCTGCGCGGCGACCGCGATTCCGCCGTTGCCCGCGCGGAGCGGCTGACCTCCGAGGTGGAGCGGCTCCGGTCCGAGCTCGCCGAGGCGAGGGCCGCCGTTGAGCGGGCCGGGGACGAGAGCAGCACTGAGGCCGACCGGCTGCGCAAGCGCCTGCGGGAGCAGGGGATGCGGCTGCGCGAAGCGAAGGACGACGCCGAGGCGGCGCGGGCGGATCTCGCGCGGGTGCGCGAGGACGCCGACGCCGCGGTCGCCGAGATCGCCGCGGAGCGCGATCGGGAGCGCGGCCGGGCCAAGGAGGAGCGGCTGCGCGCGGAGCGCGCGGCGGCCGACGCGGAGACCGCGCGGCAGTCCGCGCGGGAAGCCCGGCAGGGCGACGAGGTCCGGCTGGCGCTGCTGCTGGAGACGCTGGAGGGCGCGCTGGGCGGGTTGCGCCGGGAGCTGGGTGCGTCGGCAGGCAGCGGGCCGCGTCCGGCGGACGTGATCGAGCGGGTGCGGTCGCACTCCGGCACCACCGGGCAGGTGCAGGACGTCGCCGCGCTGGACCGGTTGCTGGCGCTGCCCGCGGTGCACCTGATCGTCGACGGCTACAACGTGACCAAGACCGGCTACCCGGACCTGCCGCTGGCCGACCAGCGCGACCGGCTCGCCCACCAGCTCGCCGCGCTGGCCGCGCGGACCAGGGCGGAGGTCACGGTCGTCTTCGACGGCGCGGACGTGCTCGCGGTGCCGGCGGCGGGGCCGCGCGGGGTGCGGGTGCTGTTCAGCGATCCCGGGGTGCAGGCCGACGACGTGATCCGCGATCTGGTCGCCGCCGAACCGCAGGGCCGCCAGCTGGTGGTGGCCACATCGGACCGCGCGGTGGTCGAGTCGGTGCGGCGGCGCGGCGCGTACGCGGTCCCGTCGGCGGTCCTGCTGGCACGGCTCACCCGCGTTTGACCGGTTTGCCCGGCGTGCGGCGGTTTTCCCGGTCGCTCGGCGAGAATTCGGTACCGCTGGGCGACGTGGCCGATCTCATAGCGCGGTTACCGGACCTCGTCCCTGGTCCTGGTCGGGGGACAGCTGCGATCACAACCCCAGGTAGAGGGCTCGGTGATGTCATCACCGTGAGCACACGAATCTCCTCCGTTAGAGGTCTTGCGCCACGATTCCGATAAAAGGGGACCCACTTCTGGACGTCACGCCTCACCTTTCGTA
>NZ_BAAAUX010000016.1:70255-109182 GCF_039534165.1 Saccharopolyspora taberi
CGCGAGTCGCCGCCGAATCGGCTTGTCGGGGAGCCGAACCGGGGAACCATCCCGTGGGGTGCATCCGGTCCGGGCACGTCCAGCGTGCCCGCTGGTAGGGCAGCTTCGAGCCCGAACCCGTCAGCTCACCCGGTAGGCGGTCGGAGCAAGTGAAGGAGCAGTGCGCGACGTGGCGTCGCACCGACTGAAGCGCTCTTTGCGCGGAGCACTGGCCGCAACGGCGGTCGCCGCCGCCGTGGGCATGTCCACCGCGCCGGCCCTGGCAGATCCCCAGCTTCCCGACAACGCCTCGGAAGCCGCCAAGCAGGTCCGGGACCTCAACCACGAGGCCGAGCGGCTCACCGAGGAGAAGAAGAAGGCCGAAGAGGACCACGACGCCAAGAAGGCGGAACTGGACCGGGCCAACGCCGACACCGTGCAGGCCGAGCAGGTCGCCAACCAGGCGCGAGCCGAGGAAGAGCGGTTCCGCGGCCAGGTCGACCAGCTCACCACCGCCTCCTACCAGGGCGCGCGGCTGAACAAGCTGTCCGCGCTGCTGGTGAGCGAGTCCCCGGACGACTTCCTGGACCGCGCGTCCGCGCTGGACGTGCTGGCCAAGGACAACAACGACGCCGTCCAGCGGCTCGCCGCGGCCGTCGACGAGGCCGAGGCGGCCGAGACGCGGGCGCACGACGCCCGCAACCGGGCCCAGCAGGCCGAGGCCGACGCCGGCCGTCTCGCGGGTGACCTCGCCCGCAAGGAGACGGAGATGAAGGCCGCGATCAAGCAGGCCGAGGAGCGCTACAACCAGCTCAGCGGCGAGGACCAGGACTCCCTCAAGGGCGACGGCGAAACCTCCTACGACGGCCCGATCGACGGCAGCGGTGCCGCCGCGGCGGCGGTGCAGGCCGCGCTGAGCAAGACCGGTTCGCCCTACGTCTGGGGCGCCAAGGGGCCGAGCAGCTTCGACTGCTCCGGCCTGATGCAGTGGGCCTACAAGCAGGCCGGTGTCAGCATCGGCGGCAGCACGGGCAGCCAGAAGACCGAGGGCCGCGCGGTCAGCGCCAGCCAGCTCCAGGCCGGAGACCTGATCTTCTACTACTCCAGCCAGACCCACGTGTCGATGTACATCGGCAACGGCAAGGCGGTGCACGCGCCCACCTCGGGTGACGTGGTCAAGGTCGCCGACTACCAGAGCATCGGCGACGTGAACGGGATCCGCCGCATCGTCGGCTGATCACCGCGGTTCCACCGGAAGGGGTCGGCGGCCGCCGGCCCCTTCCGCGTTCCCGGACCGGGTGAGCGCGGCGGGCCGGGTTCGTTCGGCCGACTTACGATCCCCGGCGTGTCTGGCGATGGGACGCGTCACGGGTGGGTGGTGGCTGCCGCCGCCGGGGCCGTGGTCGTCGGGCTGTCCGTGCTCCCGGTACCTGCGGACCGGCGGCCGCCCGAGCCGCCCGCGGAACGCGCGTCCGGGCGGTCCGGTGCACTGTGGACGGCCGAACCCAGGGCGCGGCAGGTGGAGTCCCTGCTGCGGCGCCGGGCCGAGGCGATCCGCACCCGCGACGAGGCGGCTTTCCTGTCCGTGGTGGACCCCAAAGCGCCCGCGGAGTTCCACGAGCGCCAGCTCGCCCTCTTTCGGAGCCTGGAGGGCGTTCCGCTCGCCGAGTGGTCCTACGCGACGGATTTCTCCGACGCCGCGCGGGCTCCGCAGACGCCGGTGCCCGCCGACGAGGTGTGGGCTCCGCGCGTCACGCTGAACTACGCGCTGGCCGAGGTGGACGCGGTGCCGACCAGCCGCCCGATGGGCTACCTGTTCGCCCGGCGCGGCGATTCCTGGTACCTGACCGCCGACGACGCGCTCACGGCGCAGGGCAGGCGGACCTGGCGCGGTCCGTGGGACTTCGGCGCGACCCGGGTCCTGACCACCGGCAGCGGTCTGGTCCTGAGCCACGACGACAACGCCGGGCTGGCCGACCGGGTGGCGCGGGTGCTGGACGACTCGGTGCGGCGGGTCGCCGAGGTGTGGGGCCCGGACTGGGCGCAGCGGGCGGCGGTCGTGCTGCCCAGCAGCGGCGAGGAGCTGCGGGCCCTGGTGGGGCCCGAGTTCGCCGTGGACGGCATCGCGGCGGTCGCCGTGGCCGACCGGGTGGTCCCGTCGCTGCGGCGCGTGGAGGGGCAGCGCGTGGTCCTCAACGCGCGCACGGCGGCGCGGTTGTCGGACCAGGCGCTGCGCGTCGTGCTCCAGCACGAGATCACCCACGTCGCCACCCGCGCCGACACCGTCGACGGCGCTCCGATGTGGATGCTCGAAGGCTTCGCCGACTACGTCGGCTACCGCGACAGCGGGATCCCGCCGGCGCAGGTCGCGCCGGACCTGGCGCGGCAGGTGCGGGCGGAGGGTCCGCCGGCGGGACTTCCGGCGGACCGCGACTTCCACCTCGCGGGGCGCCGCCTGGACCTGGCCTACCAGCAGTCCTGGTCGGTCGTGGACCACCTGGCCAGGCGGCTCGGGGAGCGCAGCGTCGTGCGGCTCTACCGCGGTGTCGCGGGTTCCGGCTCACCGTCCACTGTGGACGCCGCGCTGCGCGAGGTGGCGGGCGTGAGCCGCGCCGAGCTGGTCACCAGCTGGCGCGCCGACCTGCACCGCGCCTTCGGCTGAGAACCCGCCACCGGTGCCGGTGGGCCAACCGCCCGGGATCAGGAGTAGATGGCCTCGATCTCGTGCTTGTGGTTCTCGGCCACCTTGTTGCGCTTGAGCTTCATGCTCGGCGTCATCTCGCCGGTGGCCTCGGTGAAGTCCTCGGGCAGGATGCGGAACTTCTTGATCTGCTCGGCCCGGGAGACCGCCTTGTTCGCCTCGTCGATGGCCTGCTGGACCTCGGCCTTGAGCTCGGGGTCGTCGACCAGGTCGGCCGCCGGGGTGTTCTCCGGGCGGCTGTGCGAGGACAGCCAGGACGGCAGGAACTCCGGGTCGATGGTGACCAGCGCGCCGATGAACGGCTTCTGGTCGCCGACGACCATGCACTGGCTGATCAGCGGGTGCGCCCGCAGCCGGTCCTCCAGCACCGCCGGTGCGACGTTCTTGCCGCCCGCGGTGACGATGATCTCCTTCTTGCGGCCGGTGATCTTCAGGAAGCCTTCGTCGTCGAGCGAGCCGAGGTCGCCGGTGTGGAACCAGCCGTCCTCCAGCGAGTCGTCGGTGGCGGCCTGGTTGTTCCAGTACCGGCGGAACACCACGTCGCCCTTGATCAGCACCTCGCCGTCGTCGGCGATCCGCACGCTGGTGCCCGCCACCGGGCGGCCGACGGTGCCGATCTTGAACGCCTTCTCCACGTTGACCGTGGCCGCGGCGGTGGTCTCGGTCAGCCCGTAGCCCTCCAGCACGGCGACCCCGATGCCCCGGTAGAAGTGCGCCAGCCGCTCGCCCAGGGGCGCGCCGCCGGACACCGCGGCGATGCAGCGACCGCCCAGCGCGGCGCGCAGCTTGCCGTAGACCAGCTTGTCGAACGCCAGGTGCTTGACCTTCAGGCCGATGCCCGCGCCGCCCTCGTCGTAGGCCTTGCTGTAGGCGACGGCGGTCTCCTCGGCGATGTCGAAGATCTTGCCCTTGCCGTCGCCGTGCGCCCGCTGC
Source organism: Saccharopolyspora taberi (assembly GCF_039534165.1). NCBI lineage: Bacteria > Bacillati > Actinomycetota > Actinomycetes > Pseudonocardiales > Pseudonocardiaceae > Saccharopolyspora > Saccharopolyspora taberi. Next base: position 73,869 of record NZ_BAAAUX010000016.1, read on the forward strand.
TTGGCGGTGTTGTAGACCTTCTCGAACACGCGCGGCACCGCGAGCACGAACGTCGGGCGGAACGAGCCGAGGTCGGCGACCAGGTCCTTGACGTCGCCGGTGTGGCCCAGCGTGGTCCGGCCGTGGACGCAGCCGATGACCACCGCCCTGGCCAGCACGTGCGCCAGCGGCAGGAACATCAGCATCGAGTTGCCCGGCTGCATCAGCTGCGGGAACGCGTCGATCTCGGCGCGCGCCTCGGCCAGCAGGTTGCGGTGGGTCAGCTCGCAGCCCTTGGGGCGGCCGGTGGTGCCGGAGGTGTAGATCAGCGTCGCCAGGTCGTCGGCACCGGCCCCGCGGCGGCGCTCGTGCGCCTCGCGGTCGTTGATGTCGGCGCCGAGCGCGGTGAGCTCGTCGACCGCGCCCGCGGCGCCGTCGCCGGTCGGGCCCTCGATCTGCCACACGTGGCTGACCTCGGAGAGCCGGTCGATGACGGCGTCGACCTCCTTGCGGTGCGCGTCGGTCTCGACGATCACCGCACGGGCGCCGGAGTCGGACAGGATCCACTCGACCTGGTCGGCCGAGGAGGTCTCGTAGATCGGCACGGTGGCGCCGCCCGCGGACCAGATCGCGAAGTCCAGCAGGGTCCACTCGTAGCGGGTGCGCGCCATCAGGCCGATCCGGTCGCCCGGCTGGAGCCCGGCGGCGATCAGGCCCTTGCTGACCGCGAGCACCTGGGCGGCGAAGTCCGCGGCGGTGACGTCGATCCAGGTGCCGTCCACCCGGCGCCGGAAGGCCACGGTGCCACCGAAACGTTCCGCGTTGGCCCACACCATGTCGGTGAGGTTCTCGTCGTCTGCCACGGTCGAAGTGGCCGGGACGCTGAACTCTCGCACGTCGAAACCTCCGAAAACACGCCTTTGTCGGGCCACAACCTAACGCTGATAGTTACCGAGCGGTAGTCCCGTCTTCATCCGTCGTCCGCCGCGCGCGGCGATCCGCCCGAAGCCTCCCACGCGCGGACCCGGCGGGAAGCACCCCGGCCCGGTGTTCGCCCGGGGGTGGCAGGCTTGGCGGCATGCCCACCATCGACATCTCCGACGAGGTCTTCCTGGCCGTGGCCCCGGCCGCGGTCGCGCCGTGCGTCGCGGACCGGGCGGCCTGGCGGCGCTGGTGGCCCGACCTGGTGCTGCGGGTCGACGAGGAACGCGGGGTCAAGGGCGTGCGCTGGTCGGTGTCGGGACCGCTGACCGGAAGCATGGAGCTGTGGCTGGAACCGGTGCTCGACGGCACGGTCCTGCACTACTTCCTGCGCGCCGAACCAGCCGCGGGCGCGCGCCGCTCGGCCGCCGCCGAGACCCGGCACCGCAGGCTGGCGGCGCGGGCGCTGGCGTTCGAACTCCGGGATCGACTCGATTCGGGCCGTGCGCCGGGCTGCCCTCCGGGGCTAGTTTCGAACGAGGAGCGATGATCGGTTCTCGCGGAACGGAGTCGGGTTGCGGGTCCATGTGGTTTCCGACGTCCACGGCAACGTGGAGGATCTCAAGCGCGCGGGGGACGGCGCGGACGCGTTGGTCGTCCTCGGCGACCTGATCGACTTCGTCGACTACCACGAGCACGACAAGGGAATCCTCGGCGCGGTCTTCGGCCCGGAGAAGGTCGCCCGCTTCGCCGAGCTGCGGCGCGGCAAGCGCGGCAAGGAGATCGGCGCGTACGCGCGGTCGCTGTGGGAGAGCCTGTCCGAGCCGGCCCGGGTCGTCGAGGAAGCCGTCCGCGACCAGTACTCCGAGCTGTTCGCGGCGATGACCGCGCCCACCTACGCGACCCCCGGCAACGTCGACGCGCCCCGGCTGTGGCCGGAGTTCGAGCGCGAGGGGATCCACGTCGTCGACGGCGCGAGCGTGGAGATCGGCGGGCTGCGCTTCGGCTTCATCGGCGGCACGCTGCTGCCCCCGGGCGCGACGCTGCGCAGGCACGCGGCCTGGGTCCCCTACCTGCGGCCGGAGGACGAGTACGACGCCGTGCTGGCCGCGATCGACCCGGTCGACGTGCTGTGCAGCCACCTGCCGCCGGCCGTTCCGGACCTGCTCTACGACGTGGTCGCGCGGCACTCGGAATACGGTTCGGCGGCCCTGCTCGACCGCATCCGCACCGACCGGCCGAAGTGGTCGCTGTTCGGGCACGTCCACCAGCCGCTCGCGCGGCGGGTGCGGATCGGGCGGACCGAATGCGTGAACGTCGGCCACTTCAAGCGCACCGGCCGCCCGTACGTCCTCGAATGGTGACGGCGGCGCGCGACGGCACCGCCAACTGCCCTGTAACCTGCGGTGCATGGTCGATCAGTCCACGCAGTCCATCGTGATCAAGGCCCCGGCCGCGGAGATCATGGCGGTGATCTCCGACTTCGCCGCGTATCCGGAATGGGCGGCGGCGGTCAAGGAAACCGAGGTCCTGTCGACCACCTCCGGGAACCGGGCCGAGAAGGTCCGCTTCGTCCTCGACGCGGGCGTGGTCAAGGACACCTACGTCAACGTCTACGAGTGGGCCGACGACGGGCTCTCGGTGAGCTGGACGCTGTCCGAGGGGCAGGTGCAGAAGGCCCAGACCGGCAGCTACCGGCTGGAGCCGCAGGGTGACGGCGGGACCGAGGTGACCTACAGCCTCGCCGTTGACCTCGCCATCCCGATGATCGGCATGTTCAAGCGCAAGGCCGAGAAAATGATCATGGATACGGCGCTCAAGGAGCTCAAGCGCCGCGTCGAGTCAGCTCGCTAGAGATCCCGGTGCGCATCCTCCTGTTCACCGGAAAGGGCGGCGTGGGCAAGACCACCCTGGCCGCCGCGACCGCGGCGCGCGTGGCCGCGGGCGGGGACAAGGTGCTGGTGGTGTCCACCGACCCGGCGCACTCGCTGTCCGACGCGCTCGGCGTCCCGCTCGGCCCCGACCCGGTGCAGGTCCCGCCGGGCCTGCACGCCGCCGAGATCCAGACCAGGGACCTGGTCGACCGCACCTGGGCCGAGCTGCGGGAGCACCTGCGCACGATGCTGCTGGGCGCGGGCGTCGGCGAGCTCGACGCCGAGGAGCTGACCTTCCTGCCCGGCGTGGAGGACCTGCTGGCCCTCGCCGAGGTGCACCGGCTGGCCGCGGGCGCGAGCTGGGACACCGTCATCGTCGACTGCGGGCCGACCGCCGAGACGCTGCGGCTGCTGGCGCTGCCGGAGTCGCTGTCGGGATACCTGGAGCGGTTGTTCCCGGCGCACCGGCGGGTGGTGCGCGGCATGCTCGCGAGCGTGGCGGGCAGTGCGAACGTGCAGCGCTGGGACGCCACCGCCGACGCGCTCGGCAGGCTGGCGCAGCAGCTGACCGCGCTGCGCGAGATGCTGGCCGACGCCGGCACCGGCGTCCGGCTCGTGCTGACACCGGAGGCTGTGGTCGCCGCCGAGACCCGGCGGACGCTGACCGCGCTGGCGTTGCAGCGGATCCGCGTGGACGGCCTGGTCGCCAACCGGCTGGTGCCGAACCCGGGCGCGGCGCGCGGTGCCGCCGCGGCGTGGATGCGGACCCGGCGCAAGGAGCAGGAAGCCGTGCTCGACGAGGTGCGGTCGGCCACCGAGCTGCCGGTGCGCACGGTCGAGCACCGGGCCTGCGAACCGGTGGGCGCCGACGCGCTGCTGGAGCTCGGCGACGAGCTCTACGGCGACACCGACCCGCTCGCACCCGGCCGGGACCTGCCCGACATGGAGGTCACCGGTGGCGGTCGGGCGCTGGACTCCGAGTACACCCTGCGGATCGCCCTCCCGCTGCACGACGACGCCGAACTGGACCTCGCCCGCATCGCCGACGACCTGGCCGTCACCGTCGACGGCAGGCGCAGGCTGATCGCGCTGCCCGCGGTCCTCCAGCGCTGCGTGGTGACCTCCGCGGTCGCCGGTGCCGACGGGCTGACGGTGGCGTTCCGCCCCGATCCGGATCAGTGGATGCGGTGAGCGACATGGCAGAAGACACCGGCCGGGACCAGATCGTCGACGAGCTCCGCCTGCTGCTGGACTCGCTGGCGGTGCGCGCCGAGGACTACCTGCGCGGCCTCGGCGAGTCGGAGCCGGACGGTGAGCCGGCCTGCGGGTGGTGCCCGATCTGCGCCGTCGCCGCGATCGCGCGCGGGGAGCGGCCCGAGCTCACCGGCAGGCTCGCCGACATCATCGCCCTGCTGCGCGAGTCGATGGCCGAGCACGGACCGGCAGCGCCCCCGGAACCACCGGAGGAGGAGCCCGCTCCGCCGAAGGTGCAGCGCATCGACGTCCAGCGGGTCAGCGGTCGCGTGCTGAGCGACGACGGGGCCGACCGCGGGTGTTGACCGTCGGCGTCGATGTCGGCGGTACCAGCGTTCGCGCCAGCGTGGTCGACGAGCGCGGTTCGGTGCTCGACACCCTCCGGGTGCCGACCCCGGGTACCGGCGACGAGCTGAACGCCGCGATCGCGGGCGTCGTGCGCGATCTCGCCGACCGCCACCGGGTGGCCGCGGTCGGGCTCGCCGTCGCCGGTTTCGTCAGCGAGGACCGGCGGGTCGTGCGCTTCGCCCCGCACCTGGCGTGGCGGCACGTCGCGGTCGCCGACCGCATCGCGGAGCGGGTCGAGCTGCCGGTCGTGCTGGAGCACGACGCCAACGCGGCCGCGATCGCCGAGCAGCGCTTCGGCGCGGCGACGGGTGCCCGGGTCGCGGCGCTGGTCGCGCTGGGCACCGGCATCGGCGGCGCGCTGGTGATCGACGGCGAGGTCTACCGGGGCGCGCACGGCGTCGCGCCGGAGCTCGGCCACCTGCGGCTGGTGCCGGACGGGCGGCCGTGCGCCTGCGGCAAGCGCGGCTGCTGGGAGCGCTACTGCAGCGGGACCGCGCTGGTCAGCACGGTGCAGGAGCTGCTCGAGGAAAGCGCGAGCGGTCCGCTGGCGCGGTTCCCCGGTCCGCTGACCGGGGTGCGCGTCGCGCGCGCGGCCGAGGACGGCGATCCCGTCGCCCGCAAGGCGATGGGGGAGCTGGCGCGCTGGCTCGGCGAGGGGCTGGCGCTGGTCGCCGACGTCTTCGACCCGGAGGTCGTGGTGATCGCGGGCGGGGTCGCGGGCTCCGCGCACCTGTTCCTCGGGGAGGCGCGCAAGCACTATGCGGCGGCGATCACCGGGGCGGGGCACCGCCCGCTGGCCCGGGTCCGGGTCGCCAAGCACGGCGACGACGCGGGCATGATCGGGGCGGCCACCCTCGCCCGCGAGCACGTCGTGGCGCACCGCGTTCCTCGGCGCTGATCAGCGCACGGGGCACGCCGGGGCCGGGCGCGTGGGGTCCGGTGCTCAGAGTTGGGCGTCGTTGTCGCTGGGCTGGGTGGCTCCTGCGGCGTCCGCGATAGTGGCGGAGTCGGGCGTGGCTGCTGCGGGTGTTTGGACGTGGGCGTCGTCCCTGGGGCTGGGCGGGTTCTACCCGTCCGTCGCAGTGGCGGGGTTGGGCGCATGGGGTCCGGTGCTGAGACTTGGGCGTCGTTGTTGCTGGGGCTGGGCAGGTCCTGCGGCGTCGGTCGTAGTGGCGGGGTTGGGCGCGCCGGGTCCGGGCGGCTCACACCTGGGCGTCGTTGTCGCTGGGGCTGGGCAGGTCCTGCGGCGTCCGTCGCAGTGGCGGAGTCGGGCGCGCCGGGTCCAGACGCTTACACCTGGGCGCCGTCGTCTCCGGAGCTGGGCGGGCCCTGCCGCATCCGCAGCAGCAGCCAGATGATGCCGCCGCTGACCGCGATCAGCCCGATCGGCAGCGCGGTGCTGCTGCCGAGCCCGGCCAGCGCGGGCAGCAGCAGGAGGATGAGCCCGATCCCGATCACCACGATCCCGCCCAGAGTGGACGGTCGCGGTGTCGGCAGCGGCGGTGGTTCCGGCGGGACGTAGTGCCCCTCGTCCTCGGGCTCGTCCGGCGGCGTCCAGTCGCGCGGGCCGGTGTCCTCGGTGGGCTGCTCGGGGCGCGGGGTCCGCTCGGCCTCGGTCTCGGCTTCGGCCTCCGGCCACTTGCCGAAGCTCTGCTCCCGCTCCAGGCCCGCGACGATCTCCGCGAACGCGGCGTCGATGTCGTCGGGCCCGTCGGACCTGTCGTGGCGGGTGTTCATGCGAGTACCTCGGCGCGTTCGCGGTGGATCCGGTGGGCGAACTCGACGCTACCGGCGAACACCGTCGGCGCGTCGTTGTCCAGCGTCGCCACGTGGAAGCTGTCCGGCAGCACGACCTCGGTGACGTCCGGACCGGAGACGCCGTCCAGCACGATGGTGGCGTTGACCGGCTCGACGATGTGGTCGACGGCCGAGCGGAACAGCAGCAGCGGCTGCCGCACCTTCCCGAGCTCGGCGCGCACGGTCCGCCACAGCCCGCGCAGGCTCGCCGTGGCGTGCAGCGGCAGCCGGTCGTAGGCCAGCTCCCGGACCCCGGGTTTGGCTATGTCACCCGGAATTCCGGCCACGGACGGGACCAGGTGACCGGCCAGCGGCAGCAGCGCGGCAGGCGGGCGCACCGTGGTCACCGACGGGTTCACCAGGACGAGACCGGCGATGTCGCCGTGCAGCTGGGCCAGCCGCAGCGCCAGGGTGCCGCCCATCGACTGGCCGAAGACGAACACCGAGCGGCAGCGCCCGCGCAGCGAGGCGAGCTCGCGTTCGACCGCGCCGTACCAGTCCGGCCAGCGGGTCTTGTTCAGCTCCTGCCAGCGGGTGCCGTGGCCGGGCAGCCGCGGGCAGCGCACCGTGAACCCCTCGGCGGCGAGGTGCTCGCCCCATCCCCGCATGCTCTGCGGGCTGCTGGTGAAACCGTGGCAAAGCAGCACTCCGATGTCCTCGGAACCGTCGTGGACGAACGGTTCGGCGCCGGAAAGTACGGGCACCGCAGCCTCCCAACCGCATTCGCATGCCGGTACCGCATCATCGTCGCACGGGGCGCGGCGCCGTGGGGCGGTCCGGCGCGGGCCCGCATTGTGCGTGCAGTTCCGGCTCCGTAGGCTTGTCGATCGGGGGCCTCGGCGCGGCGAGCAGCGCCAGCGCGGACCCTCTCGGGTGATCGCTTTCGCTTGACGCAACTTCCAGGGGAGGCAGCGGCGCGGTGCTGTACTGGGTGATGAAGCACATCTTGCTCGGCCCCCTGATGAAGTTGTTCTGCCGACCGGCGGTCACGGGCGTCGAGCACGTCCCGGCGACCGGCGGCGCCATCCTGGTCAGCAACCACCTGGCCGTGGCCGACTCGTTCTACATGCCGCTGATGATGCCGCGCCGGGTCACCTTCCTGGCCAAGCGCGAGTACTTCACCGGCCGCGGCATCAAGGGCAAGTTCAAGAAGTACTTCTTCTCCGGCGTCGGGCAGGTCCCGATCGACCGCTCCAGCGGCGCCGCGGCGCAGGCGGCCCTCGACACCGGGGTCCGGCTGCTGCGCGAGGGCAAGCTGCTGGGCATCTACCCGGAGGGCACCCGCTCGCCCGACGGCCGCCTCTACAAGGGCAAGACCGGCGTCGCGCGGATGGCGCTGGAGGCCGGGGTGCAGGTGATCCCGATCGCGATGTTCGGCACCGACAAGGTGAACCCGATCGGCTCGAAGATGTGGCGCCCGCACAAGGTCCGGATCGTCGTCGGCGAACCGCTGGACTTCTCCCGCTACGAGGGCCTGGCCGGGGACCGGTTCGTGGAGCGCTCGATCACCGACGAGATCATGTACGCCCTGATGGAGCTGTCCGGTCAGGAGTACGTCGACATCTACGCCGCCAAGGCCAAGGACGACCTGGCCGCCGCGGGCAAGCACATCGCGGGCTGGAAGGTCTCCGAGCCCGCGCGGGTGCCCGACACCAAGGCGGGCTGACCCGACGCGCCTCCCGGCCGCCGACCGGCGACATCTATCGTCTTCTCACGGGTTGACCGCTGCGCGGCGCGCAGCGGTCGAGGAGCAGGCGGAGGTGAGTCCGGCCGGCCCGGCACTGCCGGCGCCCACCCTGGCCGCGACCTGCCCGGTGCCGGTGAGAAACACAGAAAGTGCAGGTCATCAGCTTTGGCTATGCGGTTCTTCTACGACTGCGAGTTCATCGAGGACGGACGGACCATCGAACTGGTGTCGATCGGGGTGGTCGACGAGTCCGGCCGCGAGTTCTACGCGGTGTCGACCGAGTTCGACGCGAGCCGGGCGGGCCAGTGGGTCCGCGAGCACGTGCTGCCGCAGCTGCCGCCCGCGTCCGATCCCGCCTGGCGGTCCCGCGCGCGGATCCGCGACGACCTGTACGCGTTCCTGACCGCCAGCGGCGCCAACATCGAGCTCTGGGCGTGGTACGCCGCCTACGACCACGTCGCGCTGGCGCAGTTGTGGGGCGCGATGCCCGCGCTGCCGTCCAGGATCCCGAAGTTCACCCGCGATCTGCGCCAGCGCTGGGAGGACGTCGGCAAGCCGAAGCTGCCCACCGCGCCGCAGAACGCCCACGACGCGCTGGCCGACGCCAAGCACAACCTCGAACGCTGGAAGGTCATCGAGGAGCACCAGCGCCGCCGCGGTTTTCCTTTCTGAGCACCGGAGCTGCCCCAACCGGCCGCGCCCGCTCAAGATCAACGGCCGAGCCCGCTGCGCCGCCAGGCACAAGCCCCGCGCCTGAGCCCCCGGGTACTTGCTGCACCGATCCAGTCCGTGACACGCTCACATCGGGTCTGAGACCCAGATCACCACGTGAGCTGGTTTCGAACTAGGAGGCGGCGAGGATGCCGGCTGGAATGCGTGTCGGAGTGCTGACCGGCGGGGGTGACTGCCCGGGGCTGAACGCGGTCCTGCGCGCGGTGACCCGCAAGGCGATCTCGGTGTACGGGCACGAGGTCGTCGGGTTCCGCAGCGGTTGGCTCGGACCGCTGGAGGGCAAGGTCATGCCCCTGGGACTGGACGAGGTCGAGGAGATCCTGAACCGGGGTGGCACCATCCTCGGCTCCTCCCGCACCAACCCGTACAAGGTCGACGACGGGATCGCGCGGCTGAAGGCCAACCTCGAACAGCACCGGGTGGACGCGCTGATCGCCATCGGCGGTGAGGACACCCTCGGCGTCGCCGAGCAGCTCACGCACGAGGGCGTGCCGGTCGTCGGCGTGCCCAAGACGATCGACAACGACCTGGGGGCCACCGACTACACCTTCGGCTTCGACACCGCCGTGCACATCGCGACCGAGGCGATCGACCGGCTGCGCACCACGGCGGAGTCGCACCACCGCGCGCTGGTCGTCGAGGTGATGGGGCGGCACGCGGGCTGGATCGCGCTGCACTCCGGGCTGGCGGGCGGCGCGAACGTGATCCTCGGACCGGAGAAGCGGTTCAGCGTCGAGCGGGTCTGCGAATGGGTGCAGCGCCGGTTCGAGCGGCAGTACGCGCCGATCATCGTCGTGGCCGAGGGCGCGATCCCGGAGGGCGGCAGCGAGGTGCTCCAGACCGGGGAGAAGGACGCGTTCGGCCACGTCCGGCTCGGCGGCGTCGGCACCTGGCTGGCCGAGGAGATCGCGCAGCGCACCGGCAAGGAGTCGCGCGCGGTCGTGCTCGGCCACACCCAGCGCGGCGGCACGCCGACGGCCTACGACCGGGTGCTGGCCACCCGGTTCGGCCTGCACGCGATCGACGCGGTCAGCGAGGGCGACTTCGGCCAGATGGTCGCGCTGCGCGGCACCGACATCGTGCGGGTGCCGCTGAAGGAGGCCACCGCCGAGCTCAAGACGGTTCCGCTGGAGCGCTACGAGGAGGCCGAGGTCCTGTTCGGCTAGTCCGGCCGAACCAACCGGGTGAACAGTTTGCGCAATTCCCTCGCACCTGGTGGAAAGGTGCCAATCTCATTCCAGCCGCTCCGATCAGGCGCGGCCGGACTGGGTTCATAAGGGGAAGTCATGCGTTCACATCGGTTGTTCAGCATTGGCACCACCACCGTCGCGTTGATCGGCGCCGCGTTCGCGGTCGCGCCGGTCGCGAACGCGGAGGGAACCGCTCCCGCCTGCATCGCCAGGGTCGTCGACAACCAGGCCGACGCCCAGTACGTGTGGGTCCGCAACGAGTGCGGGAAGACGATGCGCATCAAGATCATCGTCAAGGGCGGCCGCGACACCGGCTGCAACACGCTCCGCAACGGGCAGAGCCGCGAGTGGAAGCTCACCTGGGGCAGCTACGACAAGACGGTGACCTGCTGATCGGCTGAAGGGCGCCGCTCCTCGCGCGGGGGGCGGCGCCCTTCGGCTGTCCGGCTATAGTCGGCTCGACGATCCGACGGCGGACGGAGCTGGAGTGACGAGGCGGACCGGCTCCCAGCTCAAGCCGGTGGCCCAGCTCAAACCGGTGGCACGGGCCGGACTTCTGCTCGCGGTCCCGGCGCTGGCCCTGATCTCCGTCGGCGTCCCGCTCAACGTCCTCATCTACGACGTCCCGTTCCTGCTGGCGTTCCCGGTCACCGTCGTGCACGGCGCCTCGATCGTGCTCGCGCTGGTGCGGCCCCGGATCGCCGCGATCACATCGGTGGCCGGCCTGCTGCTGCTCGTGGTCCTGGGACGCGGTGACGACCTGGGAGCGCCGTGGCCGTTGTCGGTCACGGCCCTGCTCACCCAGATCCTGGTGATCGTCGTCCTCGGCCTGCGCGCCACCTGGCCGGTCGGCCTGTGCTGCTGGCTGGCGAGCGTCGCGGTCGCTGCCGCCGGGGCCGCACTGCTCCCGCGCGGCGACACCGAAGCCGCGGTCACCGGCAACATCGTCCTGCTGACGTCGATCTCCGGCGGACTCCTCCTCCTGGGCGTCGTGGTGCGGCAGTGGCAGCAGATCCGCTCCCAGCTGGTGCGCGAGCGGGCGGTCAGCGCCGAGGAGCACGCCAAGCGCGTGCTGGTCGAGGAGAAGGCGCGCATCGCGCGGGAGCTGCACGACGTGATCGCGCACAGCATGTCGATCATCAACGTGCAGGCCACGACCGCGCGCTACCGGTACCCGGATCTGAACCCGGAGCTGGCCCGCGAGTTCGACGAGGTGTCGGCGGCCTCCCGCCAGGCGCTGACCGAGATGCGCGGCCTGCTCAGCGTGCTGCGCGACGAGGAGTCCGGCGGGGCGCTGGCCCCGCAGCCGGGGCTCACCCGGATCCCGGAGCTGATCGAGAACGCGCGACGGGCCGGGATGCGCGTCGAGGCGCACGACCTCGCCGTCCTCGACGGCCTCGGCGCCAGTGACATCGCCGGGGTGGCGGCGTTCCGGATCGTGCAGGAGGCGCTGAGCAACGTCACCCGGCACGCGGCCGGTGCGCGCTGCGAGGTGCGCTTCGCGCGCATGGACGGCGACCTGATCATCGACGTGCGCAACGATGCTCCCGAGCCGGGGGTCACGCCCGGCCCCGGCGGCGGGCACGGGCTGATCGGCATGCAGGAGCGGGCGGCGATCCTGGGCGGCTCGGTCCGGACCGGCCGGACCGAGGACGGCGGTTTCGAGGTGCACGCGGTCCTCCCGCTCGATTCCAGCGACGAACAGGAGCGGCAGGACCGGTGACGATCAAGGTGCTGGTGGTCGACGACCAGGCGATGGTGCGCGCGGGGTTCGCCGCGCTGCTGGCCGCCCAGCCGGACATGGAGGTCGTGGGCGAGGCCGAGGACGGCGCGCAGGCCGTCGCGTTGGGGCGGGAACGCGAACCCGACGTCGTCCTGATGGACGTGCGGATGCCGGTGCTCAACGGCATCGAGGCGACCAAGCAACTGCTGAGCTCTCCCGGCCACGTGCCCCGCGTGCTGATGCTGACGACCTTCGACATCGACGACTACGTCTACGAGGCGATCCGGGCCGGGGCGAGCGGCTTCCTGCTCAAGGACGCGCTCCCGGCCGACCTGGTCTCCGGCGTGCGCGTGGTCGCCGCGGGCGAGGCGCTGCTCGCGCCGACCGTCACCCGCCGGATGATCGAGCACTTCTCCCGCGCGGTCGCGCCGCCCCGGCGGACCTCGCCCCGCCTTGACGTGCTCACCGAGCGGGAGCGCGAGGTGCTGGTGCGCGTCGCGCAGGGGCTGTCGAACTCCGAGATCGCCGAGGTGCTGTTCATCGCCGAGCAGACGGTGAAGAGCCACGTCAGCCGGATCCTCGGCAAGCTGGAGGTGCGGGACCGGGTGCAGGCGGTCGTCGCCGCCTACGAGTCCGGTCTGGTCTCCTCGCCGAATTCGCCGTGAATGGCTCCCGGGGATGAGCCCCGGCCCGAACCCCCTACCGCGGTAGGGGGTCGCAAAGCGCTCCCGAGCGGGACGCGGAAAAAGCATTCCGCCACATAGCCTTCCCGTTGTCCGAAAAGGGAATTCGGAAATTCCAGGGGAGAAGTGGCAGTGATCACCGTGCAGAAAACCGCGCCGCCGAACGGTGCGCAGAATCGCGATCCGGTGCTGGATCTGGTGCGGGCGGGATGCCTGGTGGTCGTGGTGGTGCTGCACGCCGTGATGGCCGGGATCACCGTCGACGCGGGCGGGATCGACATCGTCAACGCGGTGGACGACCAGGACTGGTTCACCCCGGTCAGCTGGTTCGTGCAAGTGATGCCGCTGTTTTTCATCGTCGGTGGATTCGCCGGAATAACGCAGTGGCGGCGAATGCGCGACAAAGGCGGGACCGCCGTCGAATTCGTGCACGGCCGGTTGAACCGGCTCGCCCGGCCCGCGCTGATCGCGTTCGCGATGATCGGCCTCGGGCTCGTGGGGGCCGGACTCGCCGGAGTCCCGGGAGACCTGATCGCGCAGGTCGGTTATCGGATGGGACAGCCGATGTGGTTCCTCGGCGTCTACCTGGGCGTTTCGGCGCTGGTCCCGGTGCTCGCGCGCGGTCACGAGAGCGCGCCCAGGACCGTGCTGGCCGGGCTGCTGTCCCTGGCGCTCTCGGTCGACCTGCTCGCGGCCCGGACCGGGATCACCGCGCTCGGCTTCCTCAACCTCGCGTTCGTCTGGCTCGCACTCCAGCAGCTCGGCTTCTGGTACGCCGACGGCTGGCTGCGCGACTGCTCCCGGCGGCGGCTGCTGGGAGCTGCGATCAGCGCGCTGGGGGTGCTGCTGATCGCCACCGCCGCCGGGCCCTACTCCGCGAACATGTACGTGAACCTCAACCCGCCGACGGCCTGCCTGGTGCTGCTCGGCTTCGCCCAGCTCTGCCTGGTCGCCCTGGCCACCCCGCGACTGCGCTCGTGGCTCGACCGGTCGCGGGTGCGCAGGTCCGTCGACGCCCTGGGAGCCCGCTCGCTGAGCGTGTACCTCTGGCACATGCCCGCGCTGGTGCTGCTGGCCGCGATGCTGCTGGTGCTGCGGGCGCCGTGGCCGGACCTGTTCGGCGCGAGCTGGTGGCTGACCCGGGTTCCGTGGATCGCCGGGATCGGGCTGATCACCTTCGCCCTGGTGGCCGTGTTCGGCCGGTTCGAGCGGCGGTCCCGCTCCGCGTCCGGGGCAGGGGCGTTCCGGGCCGGGCTCGGCGTGCTGGTCGCGATCGGCGGTGTCGCCGCGGTCCTGGTGACGGGGTTCAGCGCGGTGTCCGCGGCGGCCGGTGCAGCGCTGCTCGCCGGAGCGATTCGCCTCACCCGGTCCCAGCCCGTGGAACGCGGGTGGACCCGGCAGGAGTTCGAGCTCGCCGCCAGGAGCGTCTGAACCGTGCCGACGACCACGTTCCCGAAATTCCCAGTGACGTCCTCGCTACCATGTTTTCCATGTCCTCCGAGCACCCCAGGCCCTCCGAGCACCACAGCTCCGCAGATCAGCAGGCTGCCGCCCCGAGCCGCAAGTCCTGGACGGTCGACGTCCCGGTCGACGAGCTCCCCGAACTACCCCCGCTGCCGCCGGAGATGCGTGCTCAGCTCGACGACGCGCTGTCCCGGCCTGCCGCGCAGCAGCCGCAGTGGCCGGACACCGAGCAGGCGGCCAGCGTGCGCAAGGTGCTGGAGAGCGTGCCGCCGGTGACGGTGCCCTCGGAGGTCGACCGGCTGCGCGCCCAGCTGGCCGAGGTCGCCCGGGGCGAGGCGTTCCTGCTGCAGGGCGGGGACTGCGCGGAGACCTTCGCCGACAACACCGAGCCGCACATCCGGGGCAACATCCGGACGCTGCTGCAGATGGCCGTGGTGCTCACCTACGGGGCCAGCATGCCGGTGGTCAAGGTCGGCAGGCTCGCGGGCCAGTACGCCAAGCCGCGGTCGAGCAACACCGACGCGCTGGGGCTGCCGTCCTACCGGGGGGACATGGTCAACTCGCTGGTCGCCACCGAGGAGGCCCGCAGGCACGACCCGTCCCGGCTGATCCGCGCCTACGCCAACGCCAGCGCGGCGATGAACCTGTCCAGGGCGCTGACCGGCGCGGGGATGGCGGCGCTGACCCAGGTGCACGACTGGAACAAGGACTTCGTGCTGAACTCGCCCGCGGGCGAGCGCTACGAGTCGGTCGCCGCCGAGATCGACCGCGGCCTGCGGTTCATGTCGGCCTGCGGCGTGGACGACTCCAGCCTGCACTCGGTGGACTTCTACGCCAGCCACGAGGCGCTGGTACTCGACTACGAGCGAGCGATGCTGCGGCTGGACAACAGCGGCGCCCAGCCGCGGCTGTTCGACCTGTCCGGGCACTTCCTGTGGGTCGGTGAGCGCACCCGCCAGCTCGACGGCGCGCACATCGCCTTCGCGGAGCTGATCTCCAACCCGATCGGGCTCAAGATCGGCCCGACGACCACGCCGGAGATGGCCGTGGAGTACGTCGAGCGGCTGGACCCGAACAACGAGCCGGGCCGCCTGACGCTGGTCAGCCGGATGGGCAACGGCAAGGTCCGCGACGTGCTGCCCGCGATCATCGAGAAGGTGGAGGCATCGGGCCACCAGGTCATCTGGCAGTGCGACCCGATGCACGGCAACACCCACGAGGCCAGCACCGGCTACAAGACCCGCCACTTCGACCGCGTCGTGGACGAGGTCCAGGGCTTCTTCGAGGTGCACCACCGCCTCGGCACCCACCCCGGCGGCATCCACATCGAGCTGACCGGCGAGGACGTCACCGAGTGCCTCGGCGGCGCCCAGGACATCTCCGACACCGACCTCGCCGGCCGCTACGAGACGGCCTGCGACCCGCGCCTGAATACCCAGCAGTCGCTGGAACTGGCGTTCCTCGTCGCCGAGATGCTCCGCAGCTGAGCCCAAGGCATCGCGTGAAAGGGCCCGGATCTTTCCGGGCCCTTTCGCATTTCCAACCAGGCGGTGGCGCTGATGTCGGGCCGGAGTTCAGCGCGGTAACCCTCAACGCAGCTGCCGCTCCAGCGGACGCCGGAAAGCATCGCTCAGACCCAGCGGGTCGAACCGCACGAGCGACAGTGCGCCCAGGCAAGCGGCGCCGACGCCGACCGCGACCAGCGGCCAGTTGTACATCGCCTGCTCGCCGTCGGGGGAGTACGCGAGCACCAGCGCGACCGACGCGCCCACGACGTAGGACAGCGCGCGGGGGGTCCACGGCAGCGCGCAGGCCAGCGCCATGCCCCACGTCAGGTACCAGGGCAGCACCACCGGGGACAGCAGCGCGCCCGCCCAGAGCACGATCGCGGCGCGCCGCACCGCGTCGGTGCCGCCGTCGCGGGCCTTCCACCACTGCCAGACCAGGATCGCGGCCAGCGCGAGCGAGCCGATCGCCCGGCCGCCGCTGACGAACGCGCCGTAGTCGGCGTCCTCGAACAACAGCGATGCCAGGACGAACCCTGCCTGGCCGAGCGCGGTCGGCGCGGACAGGTAGTTCACGATCATCCCCGGCGCCGACAGGGCCGACACCCAGCCCAGGCCGACCTTCGACAGCACCATGCACCCGGCGAAGACCACCGCGAACAGCGCCAGCGCGGGCACGACC
This sequence comes from Saccharopolyspora taberi, assembly GCF_039534165.1. NCBI lineage: Bacteria > Bacillati > Actinomycetota > Actinomycetes > Pseudonocardiales > Pseudonocardiaceae > Saccharopolyspora > Saccharopolyspora taberi. Next base: position 89,708 of record NZ_BAAAUX010000016.1, read on the forward strand.
GCGCGGGCGAACCGCTGCCAGCGCGGGCCGGTCAGGTGGGACGCCCACACCCACACCAGGAACGGCAGGGCCAGTCCCGCGGTCGCCTTGACCGCCATCGCCATGGTCACCAGCGTCAGCCCGGCGGCGTGCCTGCCGTCGAGGATCAGCAGCGTGCCGACCGCCAGCAGGCCGATCATCAGCATGTCGTTGTGCGGGCCGCCGACCAGGTGCACCACGGTCATCGGGCTCGCCGCGACCAGCCACAGCGCGACCGGCAGCCGCCCGCCGAGGTGCCGGACCAGACCGGGCAGCGCGAAGATCAGCATCGCCAGCCCGCCCAGCAGCACCAGGCGCATCACGATGACGCTGGAGATCATGCCGTCCCCGGCGAGCAGGATCACGCCCTTGGCCACGCCGATGAACAGCGGCCCGTACGGCGCGGGCGTGGTCTGCCAGGTCGGGTGCACGTTGTCCGGGATCGGGCCGGTCAGCGCCGCCGGGCCGATCTCGTAGGGGTCGAGCCCGTGCAGCGCGAGCAGCCCCTGCCCCAGGTAGCTGTAGACGTCGCGGGTGAACAGCGGGGGCGCGATCAGCATCGGCAGCAGCCACGCGGCGGTGGCCAGCAGCACCCCGCGGGAGTCGACCAGCCGGGCGAGCACCCCGCGGCCCAGCCGCACCCAGGCCCACACCAGCAGCCCGAACCCGAGGTAGACCACCGCGGTCGCCAGGTCCTTGCCGTGCCCGTAGCGCATCGCCGACAGCGGGCCGGAACCGAGGATCGGGTCGTGGATGAGGACCCCGGCGCCGCCGAGCGAGCCGATCAGCAGCAGCAGCGATCCGATCGCGCCGAGCGCGACCGTGCGCAGCGGCAGCGACCGCGCGGGACCGCTGCCGCCGTTGTCGATGTCGTCGGAGGCGATGAGCTCGGTCCAGCCGGGCCGCGCCGACGCGATGGAAGCACTCGGAGGCATCGTGTTCTCAATACAATCACACGCCCTTCGCGTTAGCGGGCGGTTCGCGCACCAAACCTGGTGCAGTGATCGCATTTCCTTCGAACAGAGCACTGTTTCCGCAGTTCACACGCGGTGCTTCGATGCAGTGCCGGTGCCGGCGATCCAACTGCCGCGAGGCCGAGATCACGTTCGGGCGACACTCGATGCAGGTAAAACCCTTGCCATGGCCAGCAATTCCCGCTTGCCGACCGTGACCGGCCGGCTGCGCGGAGTGGGTCAGATGGCGGTCACCTGGATCGACGAGCCCGGCTGCACCTTGCTCCCGGGGAACGGGTACTGCCCGAAGATCACCGCGTCCTCCCGCGGGAACAGCTGCGTCACCTGCAGCTGGAGCCCCAGCCTGGCCGCCTCCTCCTTCGCCTGCTGCACCGAGTACCGGCCGAAGTCGGGCACGGTGACCGCGTTCGACACCACCACGCCGACCCGCGGCGTGCCGGTCAGCAGCACCGTGCTCCCGCCCGCCGGGTCGGTGCTGATCACGTGCCCGGCCGCCACGTCGGCGTCGAACTGGGTGGAAGCCTCGTAGGGCTCGAACCCGGCGTTGCGCAGCGCCGCGAACGCGTCCTCCTTGGACTGCCCCCGCACGTCCGGCACGTCCACCGGCTGCGGGCCCTTGCTGACGATGATCGTGACCGGCGAGCTGATCTCCAGCGCGGTGCCCGGCCCGGGATCGACCGAGATCACCTTCCCCTCCGGGACGCTCGGGTGGTACTGGTCGCGGGTCGAGTCGAGCGCGGGCCGCAGCTTGGCGTCCATCAGCGCGCTCTGGGCCTCCTCGACCGACGCGCCCTCGGCGATGTCGGGCACCTTCGGCCGCCCGAGCGAGACGACCAGCCGGACCTCGGTCCCGGTGACGGTCTGCCTGCCCTCCTGCGGGCTGGAGCTGATCACGGTTCCCTCGGCGACCGAGTTGTCGTGCTCCCGGGTCACCGTGGCCTTCAGCTGCGCCTCTTCGAGGACCTTGACCGCCACGTCCTCCGGCTGCCCGACGACCCGCGGCACCTCCACGCTCGACCCGGTGCCGAGCCACCACGCGGTGAGCCCGACCAGGGCGGCCAGCACCACGATCGCGCCCGCCCACGCGGCGAACACCCGCGAGCCGCGCCGGCGCTGGGCGTGGTGCCGGGTGTCGGGCGCGGCCCGGACCGCGGCGATCTCCTGCGTCCGGTCCTCCTCCGGCACGACCGGGCGCTGCATGGCCCGGGTGCCCTGCGGCCCGCCGGACGGGCTGTGCGCGGGCGGCACGGCCGGGAACTGGTCGGTCGGCGGCCCGTCGACGGCCAGCTGGGCGGTCGGGTCCTCGCTGGCGGGCACCGGGACCGGCACCAGCTCGATGCCGAGATCCTGGCGGGTCCTGCGGACGTCGGCGAGGAACGCCTCCGCGCCGACCGGGCGCTGCTCCGGCTCGCGCCGGGTCGCCCGCAGCACGAGGTCGTCGATCGCCGGGGGCAGCTCGGGCACCTGCTCGCTCGGCGCGGGCACGTCGTCGTTGACGTGCCGGTACGCCACCGACAGGGCGGTGTCGCCGACGTAGGGCGGCCGGCCGGTCAGCATCTCGTAGAGCACGATGCCCGCGGAGTACAGGTCGGTGCGCGGGTCGGCGGCACCGGTGGTGACCTGCTCCGGCGACAGGTAGGCCACGGTCCCCAGGATCACGCTGCCGCTGGTGGTGCCCGCCGAGGCCGCGGCCCGGACCAGGCCGAAGTCGGCGACCTTGACCGAGCCGTCCCGGCCGATCAGCACGTTCTCCGGCTTGATGTCGCGGTGCACCATCCCGGCGCGGTGGGCGGCGGCCAGCGCCGAGAGCACCGGCTCCAGCACGCTCAGCGCGAGCGGCAGCGGCAGGGCGCCCTGGTCGCGGATGAGGTCGCGCAGCGTGCAGCCCTCGACCAGCTGCATCACCAGGTAGACCTGGTCGCCGTCGATCTCGCGGTCCACGCCCTGGTCGTAGACGGCCACCACGTCGGGGTGGTGCAGGCGGGCCGCGGAGCGCGCCTCCAGCTCGAAGCGGTCGACGAACGAGCGGTCGCCGGAGTACTGCGGGTCCATGACCTTGAGCGCGACCGGGCGGTCCAGGCGGGTGTCCAGGCCCCGGTAGACGGTGGACATGCCGCCGCGGGCGATCAGCGATTCCACCCGGTACCGGCGTTCCAGCATGGCCCCGACGAGGCCGGCCCCGCGTCCGGGGCGCGTCTCAGACGTCATGGCCCGCTCGCCGGTGGCTCGGCCGCGCCTGGAGGTCGCCGTGTGTCACGACCCTGATGGTAGGAGAGAACGTGACCCGTCCGGTGCACGGCACCGGGGTCGCCGATGTGGCATCGTGTCGGATGTGAGTGCGATCCCAGCTGCCCCGGATGTGCTCGCTCCCGATGTGGAGGTGATCCCGCTGCCCGATGTCGCCGAGCGACTCGGGCTGGTGGTGACCCGGGTGCACCAACTGATCCGTGATGGTCATCTGCTCGCCCTGCGCCGAGAGGGGGTGCTCGGGGTGCCCACGGCCTTCCTGACCGACACCGGAATCGTGAAGGGGCTCGGCGGCACGATCACCCTCCTGCGGGACAACGGCTACGACTCGGACGAGATCCTTCGCTGGCTGTTCACCGCGGACGACTCGCTGCCGGGCACGCCCATCGACGCCCTCCGCGGCGACCGCGGCCGGGAGGTCAAGCGCAGGGCCCAGGCCATGGGCTTCTGACCAGCGGTTCACAACACCTGTTCCGAGGCAGGCGCCAGCCGCCCGCCGGTTCGTCAACGCGCCGGGTCGACCGAGGTCGGCCCGGCGTTCTGCTGCCCGAGTTAACCTTCCCCACCCCGTGATTCAAACGTGATGTCACGTTCGTATGTTCGAATGGTCGTGGATGATCTTGTTCTCGACATGCGGGCTGTGGGGGAGATGCAAGCGGTGCGCCAGTTCGATTCGGCATTCGGCGGTGTGGCCGAAACGGCGTTCTCTTTGTTTCTGCTGGCGGTTGTTTTCCTCGGCGCTGCCGTGTTAGTGCGGGTCCGCCGGCTCGAACTCTCGTCGGCGATGCGGTTGTCGGTGGTGGATGCCGCGCTGGTGTTCTCGATGCTGCTCGTCGTGCACCTGGTCTGCGTGCCGCAGCCGGACGTGAGCCGGACCAGGCTGCGCCTGATGCCCGGCACCGACCTGGGGGTCGCGGTGCACGCCGCACCCGGTGACCTGGGCCCTTGGTTGCAGCTGCTGGGCAATCTGCTGCTGCTCCTGCCGCTGGGCGCGCTCCTGCCGCTGCGGGTCCTGCCGCTGCGCACCTGCGGCCACGTCGCGCTCGCCGTTCTCGCGGTGACCTGCGTTATAGAACTGTTCCAGTACCTGTTCCTCGCCGGTCGTGTCGTTTCGGCCGACGACGTGCTTCTCAACACCGCGGGCGGTTTGCTCGGCGCGTTTCTGACCTCCCGCTGGTGGCACGAATTCCGGCGTCCGCCGCGATTTCGCGGTGAACGGCCGCTGCGGCGGGAAATCCGTTCATTCCGGCCATCCGCCGAAATCTCTTCGTGATAGTCAGCCGGTGATGCGCTGCGCCGCGAGCTTCCCGGAGATGAGCACCGGCGGAACGCCCACGCCGGGGGTGGTGCCCGAGCCCGCGAGCACCACGTTCGGGCCCGCCAGGTTGCGCGGCCGGAACGGGCCGGTCTGGGCGAACGTGTGCGCGGCGGAGAACGGGGTGCCCGCCGCGTGGCCCTGGGCGGCCCAGTCCCGCGGCGTCACCAGCCGCCGCACCTCGATCGACGACGAGAACCCGGGGAAGCCCCGGCGCTCCAGGACTGAGGTCAGCTCGTCGGCGTAGGCGGGGCCGATCCGCCTCCAGTCGATGGGGCCGCGTTCGAGGTTCGGGCAGGGCGCGAGCACGTAGTGCAGCTCCCTGCCCTCCGGCGCGAGCGCCGGGTCGCTCGCGGTCGGGCGCGTGATCAGCAGCGACGGATCCGACATCAGGCGGCCGTCGCGGATGATCTCGGTGAAGGTGCGCTCCCACGCCGCACCGAAGGAGATCGTGTGGTGCGCGGTGTCCGGCCAGCCGCGGGTGGTCCCCGCGTGCAGCACCACCGCCGACGGCGACCAGCGGAGCCGCCGCCGGGGTGTCGCGCCCAGCAGCCGGTGCACGACCGGGAGGTCCGGGGTGAGGATCACGGCGTCGGCTGCGATCCGCTCGCCCTCGGCGGTGCGCACGGCCGTGACCCGGTCGCCGCGCCGCTCCAGCCCGGTGACCTCGGTCCCGAAGCGGAACCGCGCTCCCGCCTCGCGCGCCGCTTCCGCCATGGCCGTGGGCACGGCGTGCATCCCGCCGCGCGGGAACCAGACGCCGTTGACGGTGTCCATGTAGGAGATCACCGAGTACAGCGCCAGCGCCCGGCGCGGATCCAGACCGGCGTAGAGGGCCTGGAAGGAGAAAACCCGGCGCAGCCGCTCGTCGCCGAGGAACCGCCCGATGGCCGGGCCGAGCCTGCCGAACCCGCCCAGCGCGGTGAGCCTGGCCAGCTCGGGGGAGACCAGGTCCAGCGGCGAGTCGAAGTTCGCGTCGATGAACCGGTGCATCTCCGCCCGGTAGACCTCGGTCAGCCACCGTCGCAGCCGCCGGTAACCGGCGGCCTCGGCCGGACCGGCGAACCGGCGGACCTCCTGCTCCATGGCGTCCGGATCGGTGTGCACGTCCAGCACCGAGCCGTCGGCGAACCGCGCCCGGTACGCCGGTCGCAGCGGCACCAGGTCGAGCCGGTCGCGGAGCGAGGTGCCGACCGCCGCGAGCGCGTCCTCCAGCAGTTCGGGCATGGTCAGCACGGTCGGCCCGGTGTCGATCCGGTAGCCGTCCAGGTGCAGCGCGCCCGCGCGCCCACCCGGCAGGTCCTCGCGCTCAAGCACGGTCACCCGCCGTCCCGCACCGGTCAGGTGCAGCGCGGCGGACAGGCCCGCCAGCCCCGCGCCGACGATCACGACGTGGTCGGTGGGCCCGGCGACGCGGCGCATCAGCGGGTGCGGTCCGTGACGGCGACGGCCAGGTCCGCCAGCCGCGACGCGGCGGGCTCGGCCAGTCCGGCGCCGTGCAGGGCGGCCATCGCGGTGCCGGTCAGCTCGGTGATCCGCCGCTCCACGGCGTCGACCGCGCCGAGCCGGATCAGCGCCTCGCGCGCCAGCTCCACCCGCTTCTCGTCCAGCTCGGCGTCGCCGAGCACGCCGCGCAGCAGCTCCAGCGCGTCCGAGTCGCCGTGCTCGCGCGCGCTCTGGAACCCCTCGGCGATCAGCAGCGTCCGCTTGCCCTCGCGCAGGTCGTCGCCCGCCGGTTTGCCGGTGACCTCCGGATCGCCGAAGACGCCGAGCAGGTCGTCGCGCAGCTGGAAGGCGACCCCGATGTCGCAGCCGAACCGGCGCAGCGCCTCCAGCGCCTGCTCACCCGCCCCGGCCAGCTCGGCGCCGATCTCCAGCGGGCGCTGCACCGTGTAGGAGGCGGCTTTGAGCTCGTCGATGCGCAGCGCCGCCTGCGGCGTCTCGTCCCCGCGCACCGGGCCGAGCGTGTCCAGGTACTGCCCGGCCAGCACCTCGGTGCGCATCGCGCGCCACGGCCGCAGGCCCCGGGCCAGCGCCTCGGGCGGCATCCCGGCGGAGTGCAGCATGTCGTCGGCCCAGGCCAGCGCGAGATCTCCGAGCAGGACGGCGGCTGCCGTGCCGAAGCGGTCGTCCGAGCCGTTCCAGCCGCGCGCCCGGTGCCGGGCCGCGAACGACCGGTGCACGGTCGGCTTGCCGCGCCGCGTGTCGGAGCCGTCGATCAGGTCGTCGTGCACGAGCGCGCACGCCTGGATCAGCTCCAGCGAGCTGGCCACCCGCAGCATCGCGGCGGCCTCCGGTCCTTCCGCCGGACCACCCGCCGCGCGCCAGCCCCACCACGCGAAGGTCGGCCGGATCCGCTTGCCCCCGCCGAGCACGAACCCGACCAGTTCGTCCACGGCCTCGGCGAACGCGGCGTCGAGCGCGCGGCTCTCCGCCCGGCGGGCCCGGAGGTAGTCGGCCAGGGTCTGGCGCACCTGACCGGGGAGGTCGGCTTCCACGATCGAGTCCTCGGCGGTGACTGGCTCAGGAGCCAGGAAAGGCGGTACAGGCACCACACCATCCTCCGTTATGGCGACCGCGGCATCCCGTCGCCCCTTGCCGTGCGCGCGCAGTGATCAGCACTGCCCCGGAGCGTAGCGAGGGGCGGGGATTAGGCTTGGCGCATGTCAGCGGTGGTGGAGCGGATCGGCGCCGGGAGCACCGGGTTCTCGGTGGAGTTCTTCCCGCCGAGGGACGACGAGGAGGAGCGCGTCCTGTGGCGCGCCATCCGCGAGCTGGAGCCGTGCGACCCGGCGTTCGTCTCGGTGACCTACGGCGCGGGCGGTTCCAGCCGCGACCGCACGATCCGCACCACGGGGCGCATCGCGCAGGAGACCACGCTGACCCCGATGGCGCACCTGACCGCGGTCGAGCACTCGGTCGCCGAGCTGCGCAACGTCATCGGCTGGTACGCGGCGTCAGGGGTGCGCAACGTGCTGGCGATCCGCGGCGACCCGCCGGGCGACCCGAACGGGGAATGGATCACCCACCCGGAAGGTCTCACCTACGCCGAGGAGCTGGTGCGGCTGGTCCGCGAGCTCGGCGACTTCTGCGTGGGGGTGGCGGCCTTCCCGCACGGGCACCCCCGCGCGGTGGACTTCGAGACCGATGTGGAGTTCCTGGTCCGCAAGATCCGCGCGGGTGCGAGCTTCGCGGTGGCCCAGCTCTTCCTGCGGCCGGAGTACTTCCTGCGCCTGCGCGACCGGATGGCCGCGCGCGGCTGCGACGTGCCGCTGCTGCCCGGGGTCATGCCGATCACCACGCCGCGGGTGCTGGGCAAGTTCGGCGAGCTCGCGGGCGCTCCGATCCCGCGGGCGGTGGCCGACCGGCTGGAGCCGCTCGCCGGCGACGCCCGCGCGTTCCGCGCCGAGGGCGTGCTGATCGCGACCGAGCTGTGCGAGCGGCTGATCGCCGAAGGCGTGCCGACGCTGCACTTCTACACGCTCAACCGGTCGAAGGCGACGCGCCAGGTCGTCGAGAACCTCGGCCTGCTGCCTGCTCAGAGCGCCGCGAGCCGGGAGCGCGCGTAGTCGGGTTCGAGCCGCCAGCCCGCGGCCGCTTCCCAGGCGTCGAGCGCCCGCCGGGCCACCGCCAGCCGCGCGCCGGTCAGCGGGGTCCACGGCAGGTCCGCGAGATCGAGGTCGGGGTGGTCGACCCGGGCCTCGTCCCAGTCCAGGAACCCGATCGCTCCACCGTGGACCCGGACGTTGGACGCGCACGCGTCGGCGTGGATCACGCAGCGCCCGCCGCGTGGCAGCCGCGCCCACGCCTCCCGGCACAGCGCCACGGCTTCCGGCGGCATGACCGACAGATCGACATCACCGCCGGTCGTGCGCAGATCTCCGGCCGCGGCGAAGTCCGGCCGCTGCGGCCAGTCCGCCGTCAGCCGGTGCAGCCTGCGCAGCTCGCGCACCACCGCCGGCCAGTCCTGCGAACGCGGTTCACGACCGTCCAGCCAGGTCTGCACGACGATCCCGCCGACGTGCTCGCGCCCGTCGTCGGCGGGCACGACGCGCGGCACCCGGAAGCCGTGACCGGCGAGGTGGCGCAGCAGCGCGAGTTCCCACTCCAGCGCGGCCGGAGAACGCCGCGAACGCCGCGCGACCAGGCGACGCCCGCCGCGCCGCAGCTCGACCACGGAGTTCCGGCGGCCACCGCCCGGAGCCGAGACCACGACGGCGCCGGACCACGGCAGGAGATCAGCGGACTCGATCATCGGCGGGCTTGTGCGCCTTCTCGTGCGACTGCTGGGCCAGCACCCCGACCAGGATCGCCGCCCCGATCGTGATGCCGCCGATCAGCAGCGCCCAGAACACCCAGACCTGCTGGTCGTCCCCGGAGAACTGGTAGATCGCCGACAGCTCGGACACCTCGCCGGGCTGCGGGCTCCAGGTCACCATGCCCGCCGTCTCCGCCCCGTTGGTGTTGGTGATCTCGCCGGGCGCGGTCAGCTCGACGACGAACGACGAGTCGGTGCCCGCCAGCGGCGTCAGGTCCAGCTCCCCGTCCAGCGTGACCAGCGATCCGGTCCGGGTCAGGTGCAGCCGGTACCGGGAGTCCGACGGGTTGAGCTCGGTGGCGAGCCGGTCGAGCTCCTCGAAGCTCAACCCCTGGAACGCCAGCCGGGAACCGACCCGGCCCTCGGCCGAGTAGGGCGTCACCGTGACCCGGTCGGCCAGGTCCGCCGGTGGCTGGAGGCGGAACGGGACCTGGCCGTCGGGGGTCTGGGTGGACACCAGCACCTCGCCGGAGACGCGGTCCTGGTTGTCGATGCTCAGGGACGCGCGGGCGTGCACGCATCCGCTGAGCAGCACCCAGCTCAGCGCGATCACCAGCAGCAATGCGGCGCGGACCCGGTGCGGGCCCGCGCCTGGAATTCCTCCCCGCACGCAACCGAGCTTCCCATCCGCGGCGGGTTTCCGCGCGGTGCGCGAAACCGTCCACCAGGGGCGATAGCGTGCTTGGCATGGGACCCAACCACAACGGTGTGCACGAGATCAGCGACCGCTTCGTGCACGAGCTCGTCGCGCTCGACCCGATCGCCGGAACCCACCTGGGCATCCCCGGCGGGGAGGAGGAGCTGACCGACTACTCGCCGGACGGGCACCGGGCGCGCGCCGAGCTGGCGCGGACCAGCCTGGCCGCGGTCTCGGCGGCCACGCCCGCCGACGACGCGGAACAGGTCGCGCAGGCGGTGTTCGCCGAGCGCGTCGGCCTCGACCTGGAGCTGCACGAGATCGGCGCGGACATGGCCGCGCTGAACGTGATCGCCAGCCCGGTGCAGGACCTGCGCCAGGTCTTCGACCTGATGCCGGCGAGCACTCCCGACGACTGGCGCACGATCGCCCGCAGGCTCACCGCGATGCCCGGCGCGGTGGCCGGGCTGCGCGCCGGTCTCACCGAAGCCGCGGCCCAGGGCAACGTCGCCGCGGCGCGGCAGGTACGCAAGGTGGCCGAGCAGTGCCGGACCTGGTCGGGCGCCGACGGGAAGTCCTTCTTCGCCTCGATGGTGGCGCGAGCCGACGTCGACGACGCGCTGCGCGGTGAGCTGACCGACGCCGCCGCGCGGGCCGCGAGCGCGTACGCCGATCTCGCGGACTTCCTGAGCGGGGAGCTGCTCCCGAAGGCGCCCGACAAGGACGCGGTGGGCGAGGAGCGGTACCGGCTGTGGTCCCGGTTCTTCACCGGCGCCCGACTCGACCTGCGCGAGGCCTACGAGTGGGGCTGGCAGGAGTTCTCCTCGATCGAGGCGGAGATGAAGCAGGTCGCCGACCGGATCAGGCCCGGGGCGACGCTGGCCGAGGCCGCCGCCGCGCTGGACGCGGACCCGCGTTACCAGGTGCACGGTCAGCGGGAGTTCGAGCGGTGGATGCAGGGCCTGTCCGACAACGCGCTGCGGGAGCTGCGCGGCACCCACTTCGAGATCCCCGACCGGCTGATGACGCTGGAGTGCCTGATCGCGCCGCCCGGCGGCGGGGTCGGCGCGTACTACACCGGGCCCACCGACGACTTCTCCCGCCCCGGCCGGATGTGGTGGTCGGTGCCCGCCGACCGGGAGGACTTCCCCACCTGGCGCGAAGTGTCCACTGTGTACCACGAGGGCGTGCCGGGCCATCACCTCCAGGTCGCCACCTCGGTGCACGAGGCCGGACGGCTGAACAAGTTCCAGCGGCTGGTGTGCTTCGTCTCCGGGCACGGCGAGGGCTGGGCGCTCTACGCCGAGCGGCTGATGCGCGAGCTCGGGTACCTGGAGGACGACGGCAACCTGCTCGGCATGCTCAACGACCAGTTGTTCCGCGCCGCCCGGGTGGTGGTCGACATCGGCATGCACCTGGAGCTGGAGATCCCGAAGGGCACCGGGTTCCACGAGGGCGAGCGCTGGACGCCCGAGCTGGGGCTGGAGTTCATGCTCAGCCGCACGATCCAGGACCCGGCGCACGTGCGCGACGAGATCGACCGCTACCTGGGCTGGCCCGGTCAGGCGCCGTCGTACAAGCTCGGTGAGCGGCTGTGGCTGGCGGCTCGCGAGGAAGCCCGGCAGCGCCACGGCGCCGCGTTCGATCTCAAGGCGTTCCACCGCGACGCGCTGCGGATGGGGGCGATGGGGCTGGACACCTTGCGGGAACAGCTGGCTCGGCTGTAGCCGTTCACGGGTCGTGGGCGGTCGTGCCGCTCACGACCCCTGGCGCGGTTCCAGCGGGAGGGCGCGGCCCAGGACGGCGAACGGCCTCGGATCGCCGGTGAACTGGTAGTGGCGCAGGACGTCCTGGAAGCCGATGCGGCGGTAGAGGCGCCACGCGCGGGTCGGTCCCTCCGGAGTGGACAGCAGCACCTTGCTGCCCGCCGCTCCGTCGAGCAGCCTGCGCAGGATCTCCTCGCCCAGTCCGCTGCCCTGGCTGTCCGGGCGCACGTGCAGCTCGGTCAGCTCGAAGTAGTCGGTCAGCCATTCCTCGGCGCTGCCGGGCGACCGCGCGAGGATTCCCCGCCGGACCTGCTCGTGCCACCACTGCCCGGGGTGGCCCAGGTAGCCGTAGCCGACTCCGAGGAGCTCGTCGTCGGCGGTCAGCGCTCCGACGCAGCGCCAGCCCGCGCGCAGCATGTGCGCCGACCACATGGGGGCGCGCTGCTGCGCCGTCGAAGGCGGGTAGCCCATCGCGTTCACGTAGATCCGCACGGCCTCGTTGAGGCGTTCGCGGAACTGGTCGGCGGAGAACTCGACGATCCGGTCGGAGCGTGGGGACGGCGCGGCGGTCACGGGCCGACACTAAAGGGTCAGCGCCGTCAGGGGTGTGTCCGGTCGGGTGATCGTTTCCACCCGGTATGACTCGAACAGGTGAGCTACAGCGCAAAGCTTGAGTCGATCTGCCGGACCCGCTAATCTGAAGTTGTTCGAACTGAGGTTCGATTCCCCTCCCAGGGTTGTCCGCAGGTTCGAACGCCTTTGTCCGGTGGTGGGGTGGGGGAAGCACCCCGCCACCGGACATCGCCGGCTTCCCCACGGCGCAGCACCGACACGTCACGAGTCGTGCACCAGACCGCGAGGAGAAGCCGATGTCTCTCTCAGCTCACCTGTCGATCCCGGCGCCGCGACGTTCCCCGGACGACCACGGGGTGGCGCGGGGCGACCGGCCGTCTCCGGAAGCGCAGACCCCGGCGGGCGCGCTGTCCCTGCTGGTCCAGGCCCGCGGACACCTGCTCGATGCGAAACAGGCGTCCCGGCCCGCGGACCGCTACGTCTGCGCCCACCTCGCCGCTCTGCGCGCGGCGACCGCCGTGGTGGTCGCGCGCGCGTGGAGCCTGGAGCACGCCAAGCCCACCAGCGTGTGGCGGTTGCTGGCCGACTCGGCTCCGGAGTTGCGCGACTGGGCCGACTTCTACGCCGCCCGGTCCGACCGCCGCGCCGCCGCGGAGGCGGGTATCCCCGGGGTGACCGGACAGGACGCCGACCAGCTGCTCCGGCGTTCCGGCGAGTTCCTCGACATCGTGGGGCGAAGTTTGCTGGGGGCGGGTCTGTGAACGGTCGTGTGCCGGTCGACCACGGCCGGATGCTCGACCTGCTCGCCATCGAGGGGCAGCTGCTCACCGCGGCCACCCACGACGCCCACGAGGACCTGCCGGTCCCGGGCACGCCCGGGCGGACGGTCGGCCAGACCGTCGGCAACCTGGGCGATCTGTGCGAGGACGCGCTGTCGTGGATGGGCGCGTCGGAGCAGACGGCGAGCAGGTGGGGCGCACGACGCCCGGACGGCGGCCTGTCCGGGCTCACCGGGCGGTTCACCGCCAGGCTCGCCGACCTGCTCGCCGAGTTCGGCACGAGATCACCGGACGAGCCGTGCGCGACGTGGTGGCCGGAGGACCACAGCGTGGGCTTCTGGCTGCGGCGGATGCTGCACGCGACGACGGTCCACCGGGTGGACGTGCAGGTCGCGGCCGGGGTGCCGATGACGTCGATCGACATCGCGCAGGCGGTCGACGGCATCGACGAGGCGCTGCGGCTGTGGTTCGGCTACCGCCTGCCCGCGTTGGGCATCAGCGCGACGCGCAGCTGCTCGGTCGCCGTCAGCGCGGGCGGGCGGACCTGGTGCGCGTCGGCGAAGCAGCGGCGCCTGGAGGCGCGGCCGGCCGGCTCGGGCGCCGAGTGCGAACCGGTGGCGACGGCGACGCTGGGCGGCGAGCCGGACGCGGTGTACCTGTGGCTGTGGGGCCGGTTGCCGGACCGCGCCGTCGAGGTCGAGGGCGACCTGGACGCCATCGCACAGCTCTGGGGTCTGCTCCGGCTCGCGACCTGGTGAACCGGCTGGGTCGCGGGGGATGCGCGCGTGCTCTCGCGACCAAGTCCTCGCGGTGCTGGGAGGACTTCCAAGGGATCGCTTCCCAGCCGCGCGAGTCCAGTTGAACCACCCGAGCCGCCGCCCCTCGCCCGAGCCGCCGTCCTTCACCCGAGCCGCCGTCGCTCGCCCGAGCCGGCGGCCCGGGCGAGCGCGGAGCGCTACTTGCTGAACAGCCCGATCCCGTTGGCGACCGGCCGTTCCTTGCCGTCGGACGGGTTGTTGCGCACGGTGACCCGATCGGCGCCTTCCTCTCGCGCGACCAGCGTCGTGGAACCGCCGCCGTCGAGGTTCACCGCGTCGTCGGCGCCGAGCTGCTTGAGCAGGTCGGCGAGCTCGCTGACGGTCAGTCCGACGCTGACGTCGGAGCGCCCGTCCATCGCCACCAGGAAGACGTGCTTGCCGTCCGCGCTGACCCCGGCCGACGTCCGCGGGGCGAGCGCCTCGGTGTCCAAATCGGACAGAGCAGCGCCGTCGCGGAGGATCGGGAAGCCGCCGACCGCGGCCTGGTACTCGGGTGCGCCGACCGGCGCCAGGCCGTAGTCCACGGACACGGGATCGCCGGGCTTGAGGTCGTCGAGTTCGCCGACGCCGCCCTCGCGGCCGACGAGCACGAAATCTCCCTCCGCGATGGCGCCCTCGCCGGGCTTGTCGTGGACCTCAGCCACCTTGCCGTCGTTCACCACGACCTCGATCGTGGTGTCGCTGCACGGCGCGCCGCGATCGGTGTCGGTGCCGCAGGTCGACCTCAGGCGGGACATCGAACCCCACTCCGAGGTGAACACGCCGACGCCGTCCACCGGCAGCGCGTACTGGTTGAGCCCGTCGACGCCCAGCACGCCCTGGTCGGTCTGGATCTTGCCCTCCAGGCTGACCGTCCCGACCCGCGCGACGCGGTCGACGCCCAGCCCGAAGACGTCCTCGGTGGTCGTCCCGTCCGGCAGCCCCGGCCCGAACCGCTGCCCGTCGGGCACCGCCGCCTTGCGGTCGTGCCCCGCGGCGATCTCGGCGCCGACAGCGGAGCCGGTCGGCGTGACGCCCTCGTGCTCGTCGGTGTTGTTGAAGAAGTCGCCGTTGACCCCGGCGACCGCTTTCTGCCCGTCGGCCAGCGCCGAGATCGCGGTCGGCTCGGTGACCGATTCCCGGTGCAGCAGGCCGAGATCGACCCGCGGGTTGGTGAGATCGGCCTGCAGCAGGTAGCCCTGGGTCGACCCGTGGTCGGTCTTCCAGGTGAAGGAGCGGAACGTCACGCCGGGGGCGACCGGCTCGTCGTCGGACAGCAGCACGCCGGGTGCGGCTCCGGCCGGGGTGATGGGGGTGAGCAGCACGCCGCACACCGCGGCGACGCCGAGCGTCAGCTTCCGCCCGCCGGGCAGGCGCGTTTTCGATTTCACCGTGCAGAATCCCTTCTGCTCGAACCGAGATCCGGTGGTCGGCGGCAGAAGACCATGCGCGGGTGAAGGGGCAGTGAACGATTGACGGAATCGTGACCATTTCCGTCGGAACCTGACTCCGATTAATCCGGTTGCGGCGCCGGAACCGGCGACGGCATCGTGTGCCGGTGCTGATCCGACGTGAGCAACCCGCCGACCACGACGCCGTTCGCGAGGTGGTCCGCGCGGCGTTCGCCGACCAGGCCGCACCGGGAACCGAGCCAGTGGAGGTCGGCCTGCTCGACGCGTTGCGCGCCGACCGGGGCTGGATCCCGGAACTCTCGATGGTGGCCGTCGAGGACGGGAACGTCGTCGGGCACGTCGTGTGCACGCGGGCGCACATCGGTGCTGACCAGGCGCTCGGCCTAGGGCCGCTGGCCGCCCTGCCGGACCGGCAGCGCCAGGGCATCGGCAGCGCGCTGATGCACGCGGTCCTCGGTGCCGCCGACGCGCTCGGCGAGCCGGTGGTCGTGCTGCTCGGTCACCTCGACTACTACCCCCGGTTCGGCTTCCGCCCCGCCACCGAGTTCGGCATCACGCCGCCGGTGGCCGAGTGGGGCGAGCACTTCCAGGCCCGGCCGCTGACCGCGTACCGGTCCGAGATCCGGGGCGCGTTCGAGTACGCGAAGCCATTCAACGACCTGTGAGGCCTGGGCACGTTCAACGACCTGTGAGGCCGGGGCGTGCCGACACGCCCCGGCCGGCACGTCAGGCGACCGCCACCGGATCCTCCAGCCGTCGCGAGCGGTCCAGCTGCCACAGCGCTGTTCCGCACACCAGGCCGAGAACGCACAGCAGCAACCACGGCAGCGCGGGCACGCCGTACCCGCGGGCCAGGTCCAGCGCGGCGCCGGTGAGCAGGTTGCCGAGCATGATCCCGACTCCGCACACCGTGTTGTAGAGGCCGTAGTAGCTGGCGACCAGGTTCCCGCCGGAAAGCCGGACGATGGTGTCCATCTCGAACGGGAACACCACCAGCGTCCCCAGCGAAAGCATCGCCGCCGACAGCACCAGCGGTGCGAACCCGCCGGTGCCCAGGGCGGGCGGGACGAACGCCAGCCCCATCAGGGCGAGACCACCGGCCAGGCAGGTGCCGGGGCGGAACTTCCCCTTGCACCACGCGGTGATCCGCACCTGCCCGGCGATCGCGAGCAGCCCGGACACCGCGAACAGCACGGCGACCACCATCGTCCCGGTGCCGTCATCCGGCGCCAGCCGCCGCGCTTCCAGCGGCAGGGCGAGGTAGATCTGGTAGTTCAGCACGTAGCTGCTGATCATCACGACGGAGAACAGCACGAACGGCTTGTTGCTCGCCATCGTCCGCCACTCGGCCAGCACCGACGGCCGCTCCGCGCCGGAGGTCGCCACCCGCTGCGGAAGCGCGCGGATCTGGAGCACCGTCAGCACCAGGAAGATGCCCGCGGCGACCAGGCAGGTGATCTCGAACGCGATGCCGGTCAGCGCCAGCCCCACCAGCGGCCCGAGCAGGATTCCGGCCTGGTAGAAGACGTTGAACAGCGCGAACGCCTCCACTCGCCGCTCCCCGGCGTCGGTCGACAGGTACGCGCGCACCGCCGGGTTGAACAGCGCGCCCGCGAACCCCGTCGCGGCCGAGGTGACCAGCAGCGCGGGCAGCGAGTCGACCAGGCCGATCAGCGCGAAACCGCCGGTGCGCAGGGCACATCCGGCCACGATCAGCGGTTTGTACCCGAAGCGGTCGGCCAGCGTGCCGCCGATCAGGAACATGCCCTGCTGCGCGAAGTTGCGCACGCCGAGGATCAGCCCCACGGTCCAGACCGCCAGGCCGAGACCGGCCGAGAGGTGGTTGGCCAGGTAGGGGATGAGCATGTAGAAGCCGATGTTGATGGTCAGCTGGTTGAGCATCAACATCCGCACCGGATGGGAGAACGACCGGAACTGCCGGATCATCGGGCGCGCTCCTCGGGGTCGAGCACGGTGCGGCAGCGGGTCCAGCGGCGCACCTCGGTGCCGAACGGGTCGGTGATCTCGTCCGGTTCGCCGGGAGCGGCCCGCAGCAGCAGATCGTTCTCCTGGCAGTACCGGTCGTTGTAGACCGTGTCGAAGTAGCGCTCGGGTCCGTCCGGGAACACCGCCGCGATGCGGGTGTCCGACGGCTCGGTCCGGGCGACCCAGCCCGCGACCAGCCCGACGGCGCCGACGCTCCAGCCGCCGCTGGTGTTCTGCGTCGACGCCAGCGCGCGTGCGGCCCACACCGCCTCCGCCGGAGCGACCCAGTGCACCTCGTCGAACGCCGGGTGGTCGACGTTGCGCGGGTGGATGCTGGACCCGAGACCCCGCATGAGCCGTTTCCTGGCCGGTTGACCGAAGATCGTCGAGCCGACCGTGTCGACGCCGACCAGCCGCAGGTGCGGGAAGAACTCGCGCAGCGCCCGGCTGACCCCGGCGGAGTGCCCGCCGGTGCCGACCGAGCAGACCAGCACGTCGATCCGGCCGAGCTGCGCGACCAGTTCCATCGCCAGCGACCGGTACCCGTCGACGTTGTCCGGGTTGTTGTACTGGTCGGGGCAGAACGAACCCGGTTGCGCGGCGAGGACTTCGCGCACCCGGTCCCGCCGGGCCTGCTGCCAGCCGCCGACCGGGTGCGGCTCGGCGACCACCTCGATCCGGGCGCCGAACGCGGTGAGCAGGCGGTGCATGATCGGTTCCAGCCCGGGGTCGGTGACCAGCGTGACGGAGTGGTGGTGGACCGATCCGGCCAGCGCCAGGCCGAGCCCGAGCGTGCCGCTGGTGGACTCGACGATCATCCCGCCGGGCACCAGATCACCTCGCGCGCGGGCGGACTCGACCATGTGCAGCGCCGGACGGTCCTTCATGCCGCCGGGGTTGAAGCCTTCGAGCTTGGCCCAGAATCCCCGGCCGATGGTGTTGAACGGCCGGTCGACCCACAGCACCGGCGTGTTGCCCACCGCCACGGCGGGATTCGGGCAGCGGACGGCGGAAGTGGTGAGCTGGGCTGGGGAGAACCCGGACTGCGCCGGGATGTGGACGTGCGGAACCACGGTTTCCACGAGAGCGACCTTTCTCAGGGCGCGCGGCATCGCCGCGCGGGTGCGAGCGCGCGGGAGAAATCCCGCGTCGATGTCAGCGGGGGCGCGCTCTCATCACACCCGCGTGATGCACACCTGGGTCAGCAGCGCGCGGCCGGACCACGCCTGGGCGACCGGAGCCGGTGGTTCGGGCAGACACCAGCGCTCGACGTCGCTGGTGGTGAACCCGGCCTCCGGAACGAGCAGCGGAGTGGGCAGATCGGCCGGGTGGAGATCCCGCGAAGTCGCGAAGCAGATCTCCGAATGCGTCGTGAGTGTGTGGCCGTCGTGCTCGTGCTCGGGACCGCAGTGCGAGGAGGCGTTCGCCTCGGCGGTGCTGATCGAAGAGACGCTGACCGAGGCGGACGCCTCGTGCGTCGTGCAGATGGCCGCGTGGGCGGCGAGGAAGGAAGCGAGGAAAGCGAAAACCACGAACAGGCGGACGGCGGATCGCCGCCGGGTGGTCTCCGCTGCGGTCACGGAATCCAGTCTAGCCACGGCGCGAGATCCCGTGCCAAGTCCTCTTCGGACCATGGCGATTTCCCGAAGCCGCAACGGAAGCCGGGTGCGGGTGGGGGCGAGGTTCCGCGAGCACGACGCGAGCCGCTCCCCGCGCGGCGGGGGACTGAGGCCGACTGCATCGCCTATGTCGCCCGCTCCCGCGTGCGCCAGGGAACCGAACTGCCTGAGGTCGCCGAGCGGGGACAGGGCCGTTCTCCGGGCGTGCCAGGGATCCGAATCGTCTGAGCCCGCCGAGTAGGGACAGCGCCGCTCCCTGCGCGTGCCAAGGATCCGAACCGTCTGAGCCGCCGGGCGGGGACAGCGCCGCGCTCCGCGGGCGCCAAGGAACCGAAGCCCGGCGGCAGCCGCGGCGTTCACGCTCGAAGCCGGAGTCCCTTCGGCGTGGCGCGGAAACCGGCCTCGGTGAGGATCTCGGCCATCCGTGACCCGAGCGCGCCTTCGCCGTCGGTGCGCTGCACCGCGAGCTGGTCGAGCCAGCCCTCGCGCACGGCACGCGCCAGCGCACCGGCCGCCTGCCGCAGTGCCGCCTCGTCGTCGCTGAACGACAGCAGCGACTTCCCGCCGCGCTCGACGTAGAGCACCGCCTCGCCCGCCACCAGCACGACGAGCGCGCCCGCCTTGCGCCCCGGCCGGTGCCGCGTGTCGGACACGGGCGACGGCCACTCCAGCGCGGCTCCGTACGGCTGCGCGGGATCCGCCGCTGCCAGCACCACGGCCTGCGCCTCCTCGTCGGTGCGCGACGACGCGCGCAACCGGTCGATCGCACCCGGCACCGCGAACTGCGCGGCCCCCAGCCCCTCGACGACGTAACCGCGACGGCACCGCCCGGACTCCTCCATCGCCCGGAGAACCTTGTACACCGCGGAAAACCCGCCGGACACCCGCTCGGTGTCCAACGCGCCCCTGGTCAGCACGCCGTGCCTTTCGAGGAACGCCTCCGCCCGCGCGTGCGCGCGCCGCGTGGGCTCGGCCGCGGGGCGTGGCGCCAGCGACCACCGTCCCGACACCGTCGGCGGGCCGGTCCGGCTCGG